>JAGXAE010000089.1 GCA_018971725.1 Pseudomonadota bacterium
CGCAGGGGGGCGTGGTTTTTCCCGTGCCGGCGGTATTCTGCCCGCCTATGCCAGCCACGGCGCGGCCGTTTCAGTCTTAACCTGAAACACGATTTATTTGTGCTGGGCTAGGAATTCTGTGCATTATGCCCAAGTGAGCTCAAGGGAAACTCCGTGCCTATGAGAGGGCGGAGGAACCGATTGAAAGAATTGGAATAGTCTAGATGAATAATCTGGGTCGAAATATTGCGCTGTGGGTTGTGGTGGCCTTGTTTCTGGTAGTGCTGTTCAACGTGTTCCAGCCATCCAGCACGCAAAACAACTCGTCGGAGATTGCTTATTCCAGCTTCCTCGATGAGGTTAAGAACAATCAGGTCCAAAGTGTTACCATCGCTGGGAACGACATCACCGGCACCACGAAGGATGGCAAGAGCTTCGAGACCTATGCGCCTGCGGATCAGACGCTCGTCTCCAAGCTGACGGATGCGGGCGTTAATGTATCCGCCAAGCCCGAAGGCGACACCATGAACCCGCTGCTGCGCGCGCTGCTTAATTGGGCGCCGATGCTGCTGATTCTGGGCGTGTGGATATTCTTCATGCGCCAGATGCAGTCTGGCGGTGGCCGGGCCATGGGCTTTGGAAAATCTCGCGCGCGGCTGCTGACCGAGAAGCAGGGCCGCGTGACGTTCGAGGATGTTGCCGGCATTGACGAGGCCAAGGGCGAATTGCAGGAGATTGTGGAATTCCTGCGCGATCCACAGAAATTCCAACGCCTAGGCGGCAAGATTCCCAAAGGCTGTTTGCTGGTGGGCCCGCCGGGCACGGGTAAGACGCTGCTGGCCCGCGCAATTGCGGGTGAGGCGAATGTGCCGTTCTTCACTATTTCGGGCTCCGATTTCGTGGAGATGTTCGTGGGCGTGGGCGCCTCGCGCGTGCGCGACATGTTCGAGCAGGGCAAGAAAAATGCGCCGTGCATCATCTTTATCGATGAGATTGACGCTGTCGGCCGGCATCGCGGTGCGGGTCTTGGCGGTGGCAATGACGAACGCGAGCAGACCCTGAACCAGATGCTGGTGGAGATGGACGGGTTCGAGTCCAACGAGGGCGTGATCCTGATCGCCGCCACCAACCGGCCGGACGTGCTGGACCCGGCGCTGCTGCGCCCGGGCCGGTTCGACCGTCAGGTTGTGGTGCCGAACCCGGATGTGACCGGCCGAGAGAAGATATTGAAAGTGCATATGCGCAAGGTGCCGCTAGCTTCCGACGTGGACGCCAAGACCATCGCGCGTGGCACGCCGGGTTTCTCGGGCGCTGATCTTGCCAATCTGGTGAATGAGGCGGCGCTGCTGGCCGCACGCATCGGCAAGCGCGTGGTTGCCATGGCCGAGTTCGAGCACGCGAAGGACAAGGTGCTGATGGGTGCCGAACGGCGCTCTCTGGTGATGTCAGATGATGAGAAGAAGATGACCGCTTATCATGAAGGCGGGCATGCGATCTGCTCCATCACTCTGCCGGAATGTGATCCGGTGCATAAGGCCACGATCATTCCGCGCGGCCGGGCGCTGGGCATGGTGATGAGTCTGCCGGAAGGCGACCGTTACTCCATGAGCAAGGTGAAGCTGTTACAGCAGCTGATCATGGCCATGGGGGGACGCGCGGCGGAGGAGTTGGTGTTTGGCCCGGATAAGGTTTCCAACGGCGCTTCCGGTGACATCAAGATGGCGACCGACACCACACGGCGCATGGTTTCCGAATGGGGCATGTCTGAGAAGCTGGGCATGGTTTCATACGTGGATAGCGGGCAGGAGGTGTTCCTGGGTCACTCAATGGGTGGCGGGAAGAATGTCTCCGAAGCGACGGCAAGGGAGATTGATGACGAGGTGCGCCGGATCATTGATCATGCCTATGCCGAGGCGAAGCGCATCCTGACCGAGCGGCGCGAGGATTTGGAGCGCCTAGCGCAAGGGTTGCTGGAATATGAAACGCTCTCTGGCGACGAGATCCAGATGGTGCTGCGCGGTGAGAAGATCGTCCGCAAAGTGGTGGACGAGCCGATGCAGGACGGCAACCGCCGTGGCTCAGTGCCGACCGCGGCGCCGAAGCCCGATGTTCCCGGTGGGCTGGGGCCGGTTCCGGCCTAGGAAAGCCGCCCACAAAAACGGAAAACCCTTCCGCCCCGGCGGAGGGGTTTTTTATTTGGCCGGAAATACCCCTTCACGCACCTCGCGCGCGTACTCAGATAGGGCCTTGGTGATAAGTCCCGCGCCATCGAGATATGTTTTGGCGAAGGAAGGCGCGCTGCCAGGATTGAGGCCGAGCACGTCGTGCAGCACCAGAACCTGCGCGTTTGTTCCAGGCCCGGCGCCGATGCCGATGGTGGGAACGGACAGCCTGGCGGTTATTTCCGCCGCGAGTTCGGAAGGAATGGCCTCCATCAGCAGCATGCGCGCCCCGGCATCGGCCAGGGCCAGAGCGTCCTCGAGCAATTGAGCTGCGGCCTCGGGCGTTTTGCCTTGGCGCTTGAAGCCGCCGATCTGGCGCACATGCTGGGGCGTTAGCCCGATATGGGCGCAAACCGGCACGGCGCGGCGGGAGAGGAAAGCGATTGTTTCCACCATTGTGGCGCCACCCTCCAGCTTCACAATTTGCGCGCCGGCCTTCAACAACCGGGCGCAGGCGGCAAAAGCCTGAGCGGGGCTTTCCTCGAAGCTGCCGAAGGGCAGGTCCGCCATGACCAGCGGCTTGGTAACCGTGCGGGCGACGATGCCGGTATGATACTCCATCTGGTCCAGGGTTACCCGCAGTGTATCGGCTTCTCCGCCCACCACCATGCCCAGAGAATCACCGATGAGAAGCGCATCTATCCCGGCTGCCTCGGCAAGCCGCGCGGCGGTGACATCATAGGCCGTGACCATCGTCAATTTATGGCCTTCGCGCTTTGCCTTGTCCCAGGCGGCCAGCGATCTGCTCATATTAATTGTCCTTCGGGTTTGGCGGCGCGGGAAGCCAAGTCTAACGCAAAGGCGACAGCTTGGGCGCGGATTTCATCGCGGGTGCCTGTGAAAATCTGGTGTTCGGCGAGGCTGCCCTTTGCCGTGGCGAGGCCAAACCAAACGGTGCCGACAGGCTTTTCAGGGCTGCCGCCATCTGGCCCCGCAATGCCGGTGACGGAGATCGCGGCATCCGCGCCGAGGCATTGCTTGGCACCCTCCGCCATCGCCTTTGCAACCTGCGAGGAGACGGCGCCATGTTCGGTGATCATTGCCTCCGGCACGCCAAGCATCTTGGTTTTTGCCTCGTTGGCGTAGCTGACGGCGCCGTTGGTAAAGACGGCGGAACAGCCAGGTACGGCGGTGAGCGCCGCTGCAACCAGCCCGCCGGTGCAGCTTTCGGCCGTGGCGAGGGTCATGCCATGGGTCTTGTAAAGTTCAATCAGTTCGGCGGCGTTCATAGCGGCAATATCCGATAAAGAATAAACAAGGCGGCCAAGGCCAGAAGCCCGGCGATGATATCGTCACCCATGATGCCGAATTCATCCTTGCGCCGGTCTGCCCAGCTTACCGGCCAGGGTTTCCAGATGTCGAACAGCCGGAACAACGCGAAGGCGAGTAGCGCGCCTGGGATGCTGACGGTACGCAATGCCAGAAGCGGGATCATCTGCCCGGCGATTTCGTCTATGACGACCCAGCCTGGGTCTTCTCCGGCTTGCGGTAATTGCCGGATGGCGTGGAGGCCAAGTGCCGTGGCCGCGATGATGCCCGCCAGCACCGCCAGATGCCCGGCCGGCAGAAGCAGGCAGCCAATGGCCAGGCCAACCAGGGAGCCAAATGTGCCAGGAGCCTTCGGCGCCCAGCCGGCACCGAAACCAGCAGCGATGAAACGCCAGGCGGCTATGGTTGTGGCAGCCATTTTGCGACGGGAGACACGGCGGAGCCGGTGAGCAGAGCGCGGTAGATGGTGATGTTCTCGGACACGCGCTGAACATAGTTGCGCGTTTCGCTAAAGGGAATTTCCTCCAGCCAGTCGATCATGTTGGCGCCGCCAGGATTGGCGCCCAACTCCGGGTCACCATTTTCACCCAGCCAGTTGGCGACATTGGTGGGGCCCGCATTATACGCCGCGATGGCAAGCGGCAGGCAGTCGCCGAAATTCCTGATTTCCTGCGCAAGATAGCTGGCGCCGAGGGCCATGTTTTGGGAGGGATCGAACAGATTATCGGCGGGCAACCCGTATTCTTCACCCGTACGAAGGGCGGTGGAGGGCAGCAACTGCATTAGCCCGATAGCGCCAGCACCTGAGACGATGACAGGGTTGAAACTGCTCTCCTGCCGCATGATGCCGAGTGAAATGGCCGGGTCCAGAATGGATGAAGGCGGATTGTACGGTATCGGCCAGCCTTCGCGCATAAGCATTTGGCCGGAAATGCCGGCAAGCCGCGCAATGGTGACAGATGATTGAGGGAAGCCGAGCCCCAGCGCCAGTTTTGCCGCCATCAGGCGGGATTTGTCGTCCAGGGCCGTCTGGCCGATCCGGTCCAGGAAGATTTGCGCGTCATGTGGATCGTTCATCTGTACCAGAAGCACGGCGGCGCGGGGCAACTCACCCAGGCCGAAATCCAGCGCATCCTGGGCGGTGAAGCCGGGCTCCGCGACGGCTTTGATCCGAGCCGCCAGTTGCTGCGGTGTTTCGCCCAGGGCGAGTGCCGCGAGCTGTCCATAAAACGTATCCGGGTATGCGGCGGCGCGAGCATAGTCTTGCTGGGCGGCGGCGCCGGCTTCGCTGCGCCCCAGCCAATAATATGCCCGGGCCTGGGAAATGATGGCGGTGGACGAGGAGGCGAGGTCCTGAAACCAGGTTGCGGCCTCCTGCGGTTGTTTCAGGAAGCGCAGAAGCAGGAAGCCGGCGAAAAAGTCGCGGTCTATGATCTGTTCCCGAGCGGTCGCGCCGGAAATCGGCGGATTGACGGCGACAACCACCTGATAGGCGCTTTTGGCGTCTCCCTGCATCAGCAAGGCACGGGCGAGTTCATTCTGGGCGGGCCAGAAGAGCAGCTGCTGGTCCGAATCCGCCGCCGCCATGGCCGCCTTGCCTTGGCTTTCCCATAGTTGCGCGGCTGCTTCATCCTCACCCGCTTCGTGCAGTGCTTGCACCTGGGTGATGAAGGGCGGCGTGATTGTTGGGGTTGTGGGCAGGTAAAGCCCTGACGCCTGAATCTCACGCAGTTTCAGCAGGCCCTGCATTGGCCAGTCCGGGTTGGCGTTTATGAAAGCCTGGATTTCGTCAGCGCTGCCGCCGCCGGAACTAATAAGGCGAAAGAAGGTGACGAGCTTAACCACCAGGGGATCGCCGGTGGCGGTGGCCAGCTGCTCCGCCTGGGAAAACTGGTCCGTATGCACGTCGGTCATAATTTGAGGTGTGGCGGCGATCTGTGCCAGCGCGCAAGCCGGCATGAATAACAATGGCAAGGCGGCCAGGAGCTTCATGCGCGGCATTCTAGCAGTGCTACCGGCGCGGGCCAAACCCTACCAGGCGGCGCTTGCCCCCGCTGGCAGAGAAGTTTAGGTGGATTGCTGGACCAAACGCCTCAAGGACCAAATATGTTTCACGGCTCTTTTACCGCCCTCGTCACGCCTATGCGCGAGGACGGGCGTATCGACGATGAGGCGTTTATCCGCTTTGTCGATTGGCAGATTCTGGAAGGCAGCAACGGCGTTGTGCCGGTTGGCACGACCGGCGAATCCCCAACCTTGAGTCATGACGAACATAAACATGTGGTTGAAATGGCGGTGAAGGCGGCCAAGGGCCGGGTGCCGGTAATGGCCGGCGCCGGCTCTAATTCCACCGCTGAGGCGATTGGTCTGGCCCGCCATGCCGAGGCTGCGGGGGCGGATGCGGTGCTGGTAGTGACGCCCTATTACAACAAGCCCACGCAGGAGGGTTTGTTTCAGCATTACAAGGCCATCGCGGAATCGATGGCGCTGCCGCTGTTCATTTACAACATTCCCGGCCGCTCGGTGATCGATATGTCCGTGGAGACGATGGCCCGTTTGGCGGAGATTAAAAACATCGTGGGGGTGAAGGACGCCACCGCGAACCTCACCCGCCCGCTGCACACTACCCGCGCCTGCGGACCGGATTTCGTTCAGATGTCCGGTGAGGACCATACGGCGCTGGCCTATCTGGCCTCCGGCGGGCATGGCTGCATTTCAGTGACCGCCAATGTGGCGCCACGGCTTTGTTCCCAGATGCATAGCGCCTGGGCGAAGGGCGATGTGAAGGCGGCCATGGAGATCCAACGGCGCCTGGTACCGCTGCATGACGCGATGTTCTGCGAAAGCAATCCAGGTCCGGTGAAACACGCTGCCTCACTGTTGGGGTTTGGCGCCAACCATGTGCGTCTGCCGCTGGTGCCGGTTTCGTCCGCCTCGGCGCAGAGGGTTCAGGCGGCGATGCGGGAAGTCGGTTTGCTGAATTGAGTAAGGAAAAGAAGAAATCCGCTTTCATCTCCCATGGCATTGCGGCGCAGAACCGCAAGGCGAGGCATGACTACAAGATTCTCTCGACGGTTGAAGCGGGTATTGTGCTGAAGGGCGTTGAGGTGAAGTCCTTGCGGCTTGGCCGGGCGCAGCTAACTGAAGCCTGGGCCGGTGAGCGCGACGGCGAATTGTTCCTGTTTAACCTGTATATCCCAGAATATCAGAGCGGTGTGCTGTCGCGCTTTGACGTGCGCGGCATGCGCAAGCTGCTGGTGAAGCGCAAGGAGCGCAACCAGATTTTTGGAGCAATTTCGCGCGAGCGCCAGACCATCGTGCCGCTCGACATATTCTTCAATGACCGAGGGCTGGCGAAGGTGACGCTGGGCATAGCCGAAGGCAAGCAGAAGGCCGACAAGCGCCAAGCCGCCGCCGCGCGGGACTGGCAGCGCGACAAGGCCAGGCTGCTGCGCAACCGCTAGACGATCAGGCGAGAAGCCGCCGGATCGCGGTCACGATCTCCTCGAACATCTCCTGAGTGATCCGCCCAGTATTCACATTATACTGGGAGGTGTGAAAGCTGTCCGCCAGCAACAGCCCGTTTTCCAGTTGGTGCAGTGCTCCGTGCCGGAAGGCATGGCGGCTGGGTTTGAACCGCAGGCCCTGCAAGATGGATTCATGCGCCTTGGCGCCGATGGCCAGAAGGACCTTCAGCTTAGGCATCGCCGCGATCTCGGCGGCCAGGAACGGCAGGCAGTGGTTTTTGTCTGATGTTTCGAGCTTGTGCTGAGGCGGCGCGCAGCGCACGGCGTTGGTGATGCGGCAATCCAGCATTTTAACCCCGTCATCTGGCCGCTCCTTAAATTCGCCCACCGCGAAGCCAGCCTTTATTAGTGCCGGATAGAGCAGGCGGCCTGCCACGTCACCTGTAAAGGGACGTCCGGTTCTGTTAGCGCCATTAACACCAGGAGCTTGCCCAACAACGAGCAGAGGCGCAGTGAGAGGGCCGAAACTTGGCACGGGCGCATTGAACCAATCTGGGTGCAGGGCCCGGTATTCTTGTCGGTACGCAACGAGACGAGGGCAAAATCCGCAGTCGCGTTCTGGTAAAATATTGGAATTGCCGTTCATTCGTCTTCCTCGCGCTCGTTGCGCGTGCGCGCATCTTGCGGCCGGCGCGAAAATTCCTTTGCAATGTCATCAAGTTCGACGAACTGATCGGCTTGGCGCCGCAATTCATCGGCGATCATTGGCGGGCTGGTGCGGATCGACGATATGACGGTTACCCGCACACCTTTGCGTTGTACAGCTTCCACGAGACGACGAAAATCGGAATCGCCAGAGAACAGAATGGCATGATTAAGAAATGGCGCGAGCTCCAGCATGTCGATTGCGAGTTCAATGTCCATGTTTCCCTTAATGCGGCGGCGCCCCAACGCATCGACAAACTCTTTGGCTGGCTTGGTAACGAGACTGTAGCCGTTATAGGCCAGCCAGTCTGTTAGTGGCTTAAGTGGCGAATATTCCTCGGTCTCGAGCAACGCCGAATAGTAATAGGCGCGCAAAAGATTTGTTTTCGAACCAAAAAGGTCGAGCAACTTCCGGTAGTCAATGTCAAAACCAAGGCTGCGCGTGGCCGCGTAGAGATTAGCGCCGTCGATGAATAGCGCCGTACGTTCTTGCTCTAAAAGCCGCATGTTGAAGACCATTCCTCTTGAAATGAAGGATTAAAGGTGATGTACATGGGTTAGGAAATGTTAGTAATTCTTTTGGGTACGAACCGAATATTCCCTTTCATTGTTGATGGGCAAGTCTCTCCTTATGATCCTGATCGCCATCGGAGCCAATCTGGCAGGCAAGGACGGCATGGTGCCGATAGAGATGTGCGCGGCGGCGGCGGAAGCTATACGCGCCATTCCAGGGCTTGAATTCGTGGCCCTTTCGCCTTGGTATCGTACCAGGGCAATTCCAGCCTCCAGCCAGCCTGATTATTGTAATGGCATGATCCGCATGCGTGGAGAGATAGACCCCGCTACGCTTTTGCGGCAACTCCATGAAATCGAGGCGAAATTTGGCCGTGAACGGTCTTTGCCCAACGCCGCGCGAACGCTGGACCTTGATATCATTGACATGGCCGGCACCATTCGTGCCACGCCGGACCCAGTGCTGCCGCACCCCCGCGCACACCTGCGGGCCTTCGTGTTGCGGCCGCTTCTGGATGTGAACCCAGCCTGGCGGCACCCGGTGCTGAAGCAGAATGTCACCACTTTGCTGGCGGTGCTTCCCCCGCAAGCGATTGAACCCTGGCATGACGACCTGTAAATGCGGGGCAAATGAGCTTGCCTCGCCGCCGCGGCTGAGGTAAGGCACTCGTTCAATTTTTGCCTGGAGCGTACCCCTATGGCCCGCGTGACCGTTGAAGACTGCGTTTTGAAGGTGCCGAACCGCTTTGAGCTGGTTCTGCTCGCGGCGCAGCGTGCCCGGAACATCAGCCGTGGTGAACAGCT
>JAGXAE010000090.1 GCA_018971725.1 Pseudomonadota bacterium
ACGTGCCTCTGCCGGTCTCCGGTTACGCAACGGCGTCAAGCGTTCTGGCAGCACGACTGGGGAAACCTGGAAGTCGGCTGGTTCGTTGGACCGTTTCGATAACCTTGCCCGCCGCGTGAACAGGCGGGCAAATGAGAGAAAGGACGAGGGCGATGACTCCCAAAATCGCTTCTTTTCTGGCGTCGCACCCCGCGACGCCTTGCTTGGTGCTGGACCTTGACCGGGTGGCGGAGAATTTCGCCCGGCTGCGTTCCGCCCTGCCTGAAGCCGCCATCTATTACGCGGTAAAGGCCAACCCCGCCCCGCAAATCCTGCGGCTGCTCGCCGAAGCGGGGTCGTGTTTCGACGCGGCCTCCCTGCCCGAGATCGAGGCCTGCCTTGAGGCCGGCGCGGCGCCCGAGGCCATTTCCTTCGGCAATACGGTCAAAAAGCCCTCCGCCATCGCGCGCGCGCATGCGCATGGCGTGCCGCTCTACGCCTTTGATTCGGCTGAGGAGCTGGAAAAAATCGCCGCCCACGCGCCAGGCGCCAAAATCTATTGCCGCATAGCCGTGAACAACGTTGGCGCGGAATGGCCGCTTTCCAAAAAATTCGGCACCACGCTGGAAAAAGCCAAGGCGCTGATGCTGGCCGCCCCCGGCCTTGGCCTCATTCCACACGGGCTGTCCTTCCATGTCGGCAGCCAGCAGACCGGCACGCTGGCCTATGAACTCGCCATCGCCGAGGTGGCGATGCTGTTCACGGACCTGAAAAGCGCCGGCCTGCCGATGCAAATGCTCAATCTCGGCGGCGGCTTTCCCACCCGCTACCAGGAAGACGTACCCGAGCATGATGAATTCGGCACCGCCATCATGGCCGCGATGCGCCAGCATTTCGGCAACGACCTGCCAGACATCCTTATCGAACCCGGCCGTTCCATGGTCGGCAATGCCGGGGTGGTCGCGGCGGAGGCCGTGCTGGTCTGCCGCCGCATGCCGGAGGATGAACGCCGCTGGGTGTATCTGGACATTGGCCGCTTCGGCGGGCTGGCGGAAACCGAGGGCGAGGCCATCCGCTACCGTGTCACCGCTGGCGAGGGCGCAACCGGCCCGGTGGTGCTGGCCGGTCCCTCCTGCGACGGGGTGGACGTGATGTACGAGAAAACCCCCTACCAATTGCCACTGGGGCTGAAATCCGGCGACACGGTGCTGGTCCACGATACCGGCGCTTATGTGACAAGCTATGCCAGCCAAAGCTTCAACGGCTTTGCACCGCTGGCTGAGCATTACATCTAACCCGGCGGGGCGTTTTCCCCATCGCCGGTCTTCCGTTATAAGGCGCGGGCCCCATATCCCGGGGGCATTGTCCGGCCATCCCGGCCGGGCTCCCACCAACACGGAGACCAGGATGCGCGAAATCAAACTGCAAGCGGCAGACAACAGCGGTGAATTCTCGGCCTTCATCTGGGAGCCGCAAGGCAAGGCATCGGCAGGCGCCATCGTGGTGATCCAGGAAATTTTCGGCGTGAACGACTCCCTGCGCGAAACCGCGCAAAACCTCGCCGACCAAGGCTTCATCGCCATTGCGCCGGATCTGTACTGGCGGTTGCGGCCAGGGGTGAATATTTCGGACAAAACCGAAGCCGAGTGGAAGAAAGCCATCGGCCTGATGAACCGGTTCGATCAGCAAAAGGGCGTTGAGGATCTCGTTACCACCCTTGCCGCCGCGCGCACGCTGCCAGGCTGCAACGGCAATGCCGGCACTATCGGCTACTGCCTGGGCGGGCGCCTGGCGGTGATGATGGCGGCGCGCTCGGATTCAGACGTGAACATCTCCTATTATGGCGTGGGCCTGGACGAATTGCTGCCAGAATTCGAGGAGGTCGAATCGCCGCTGATGCTGCATATCGCGGAGCTGGACGAGTATTTCCCCGAAGCCAGCCGCGACAAGCTGCTCAGCGGCATTGAGGAAAACGAGTGGGTGGATGCCTTCGTCTACCCTAACGTGCAGCACGCTTTCGCCCGGGTGGACGGCATTCATTACGATACCCGCGCCGCGACCATCGCCAATGGCCGCACCGCCGAGCTGCTCGCGGAAATTCTTGACTAGCCTAACCCGCAGGGCCTTCACCGCCGGCGCGCTGGCCCTGCCCGCCTTGGCGCGGGCGCAGGCAACTCTGGCCGGCGGCTTTGTGCAGGCGATTTTGGGCCAGATGGCGGCGCTGGGCGACGGCCCGGTGCTGCTCAACTCCTATCTCGTGAATACGGGGCCAGGGGCTGATGCGTTTGACTTAACCCAAGGCAACGCCGCCTATGTGTACGACAACGCATTGGCAGGCCTGCTGCTGCTGGCCGCCGGGCACAAGCCAGAGGCATTGCGCATCGGCCAGGCGCTTGCCATCGCCCAGGCGCATGACCGCAAATTCACCGATGGCCGCCTGCGCAATGGCTATGCCGCCGGGCCGATGACAATTCCCGCCAAACTGCCGGGCTTCTGGAACCAGAAAACCAACCAGTGGGATGAAGACCCATATCAAGTCGGCACCGATACCGGACCTGTCGCCTGGGCCATGCTGCTCTGGGCGGCTTTGGGCATGGATACGCCCGCCAACAAGGCGGGCAATTTTCTGGACGAGCAGCTCCGCGCCCCAATGGGCTATTATGGCGGGTTTTACGGCTACGACCCCAGCCAGCAGAAACTTACCTGGGAAAGCACTGAGCAGAACCTGGACCTTGCCGTCGCCTTCAAGAAACTTGGCCGCGCCGAGGATTCCGGCCACGCCGCCGCCTTTGTTCATGCCGCTTACGACGCGCAGGCCGGGCTGTTCAAAACTGGCCTTACGCCCGATGGCAAGCCGGGCGCGATGGTGGCGGCGGATGCCGGCATCTGGCCTTATCTTGCCGGGCTGGGCGATGCGGCCAGCGCCGCGAATGCCATCAAAGCGCTGCGCCATGGGGCGGGAATCGGATTTTCCAACGCCAGCAAGGGCATCTGGCTGGAAGGCACGGGTTTCGCCGCCCTGGCGTTGAAACGCATGAAAAATCCGCTGGCGGAGATATTCTTGCAGACCATCTCAGCGAATATCTCGCCGCAAGGCTATGTGTACGCTACAGTCTCACCCATGCTCAGCACGGGGCTTACGGTCGGGCCGGCGCTGCAACAAAACGTGCCCGTGCAACCCTTCAACTATTACCGCCGGCCATCACTCAGCGCCACAAGCTGGGCCGGGCTGGCGGCTTTGGAAGCTGATCCTTTGTCGTAACTATTTCCCGATGCAAAACCCCGAGAACACGGCATCAAGAATCTCCTCCACCCCAATGCCACCCGCCAGCCGCGCCAAAGCCTGCGCGGCGGTCCGCAGTTCCTCGCCACGTAATTCCGGCTCATCCACCTCCAGCGCCATATCCAGCGCCATCACTGTATCCCGCACGCAGGCCACCTGGCGTGGCCGGGCAGGCGCCGCCGCCCCTTGCCGGTCCGTCAACGCGTGGGCTTCCTCCGCCAGCCGCGCGCGCAGCGCCGCCATGCCCTGCCCGGTTTTCGCGGAAACGCAAAACGCCGCGCTGTTTGCTTGTATATCCGCCTTGGTGCAGACGCGCAGCACCGGCGCACCGGGGGGTGGCGCCGCGAAATCCTCCCCCGGCGCTGCCACCAGAATCACGAAATCCGCATGCGCTGCCTTGGCCTTTGCCCGGCGTACGCCCTCGGCCTCAATCACATCTTCCGTCTCCCGCACTCCGGCTGTGTCAGTTAAGTGCACCGGCACACCGCCAAGATCCACCCGCACGCCCACGGCGTCGCGCGTGGTGCCAGGAATATCGGAGACAATCGCTACATCCTCCCCCGCCAGGGCGTTCAGCAGCGTGGACTTGCCCGCATTGGGCGGGCCAAGAATCACAAACTCCAACCCCTCGCGCAGCCGTTCCGCCGCCGGGGCCGCATGCAGCGCCGTCTGCATCTCATCGCGCAAGGCACTGATGCCACCACGCAACTCCGCTTCCACCTCGGGCGGCAAATCCTCGTCCGGGAAGTCAATCAGCGCTTCCTGCCGCGCCATCAACTGGCGCAGGCGCTCCCGCCAGTCCATGCATGCCATGTGCAGCCGGCCATCCAACGCTTGCGCGCGCTGCGCTTCGGTCTCAGCGGCAATGAGATCCGCCATTGTCTCCACCTGCAACAAATCCATCCGCCCGTTTTCAAAGGCGCGGCGGGAGAACTCGCCAGGCTCAGCCGGGCGGGCACCCAGCGCCACCAGCGCGGCACTCACCACCGCCAGCACCGCGCGGCCGCCATGGATGGAAAGTTCCGCCACATCCTCGCCGGTGAAGCTGCGCGGCGCAGGAAACAACACCACCAGCGCCTCATCCAAAACCTGCCCCTTAAACCGCAGACGCCGCAGACTAGCATGGCGCGGAGCGGGCAATTCACCTGCCAAAACCTTGATAATTTCAAAGCTTTCCGCGCCGGAAAGCCGCAGCGTGGCAACAGCACCGCCCTTTCCGGTGATGGGAGCGAAGATAATGCTCATGCTCGTGCTACCAAATTATATGAAACGAAAATCGTCACCAGCAACGCGGCCAACCCACCCGCGCTCAGCACCAGCAGATCGCACCACGGCGAGAGCATGGCGGCAACCGCCAAAACCCCGAGGCCGCAAATATGCGAGAGCGGAAAGCGCGGATGCAGCAACCGCCGAAAAATACCATTGCCAACAAGAAACGCCGCCGGGCCGCCCAACAGCAACAGCCCCTGCCCTAGTGTTGGCACATCCATAGGCTTTTGCAGTAAAAACGCATTTCCCGCCGCAATCGCGATAATCGCCGCGATCAACAGCCCATGCGCATAAGTGTAGGCCGCGCGGGCCACCCGGCCAACATCGCTGGCTTCCGCGAAGGCATTGGCGGTGCGCTCCGCCGCATCGTCAAAATAAATCCACCAAAGGGCCGCCGCGGCCAGCAGGGCGCAACAAGCCGCCGCAAATGTCGCGTCGCCCCAGCGCAACTCAGAGAAACCAGCACCCGTGACGGTTACGGATTCGCCAAGCGCGATCAGCACAAACGCGGCGCAGCGTTCCGCCATATGCCGCGCATCCACCTGCCAGTCTTGCGTTGTTGAATGCCCAAGCCCCGGTACGAAGAATCCCGTGGCGGGACCTATGAAATCGACCAGCAATGCAGCACCCCACAGCCACAGGCGCTCTGGCTCCGCCAGCACCGCGCCGGTCAGCCATAGCACCGCGCCAACGCCAAGCCATGTGAAAATCCGTTGGAAATTCCGGTAATTTCTTGCATCGTGCCGCTTCAACGCCCAAAGCATGAAGCCAGAACGCCCAAGATTCATGGCGGATAGCCCCAACGCGAAGCCCACCCCCCTGGCGGCAAATGCTTCCGGCACAGAGGCCGCCAGCAGCAAAGCGCAAAACATCAAGCCCAGCATCAGCAACTTCACCGGCCGCAGCACGGGGTCGATCCAGTTTGTAACCCAGCTCGTGTAAACCCAGGCCCACCACATGGCGGCGAACAGCATCAATGCCTGAACACCCCCCGGCACGCTCATATGCGCACGCAGGAACGCCGAAACCTGCGTGACGGCAAACACGAAGATCAGATCGAAGAACAGCTCAACCTGCGTCACCTCGGCGCGCTCGCTCCGGCTGCGCAGCAGGCTGAGCGCGGCGCGGCGCATCAGCTGAGGTAGCGCGCCGTCAGATGCGCCTCGAAATACGCCGGATTCAAAGCCTCTCCTGTCGCGGCGCGCAGAATTTCGTTAAAGCCGGCGGAGGCCCCGCGCTCATGCACATGCGCCGAAAGCCAGGTGATAAGCGGCGAAAGGTCGCCTTGCGCCAAGGCCCCATCCAAATCCGGCAACGCCTTCCTGGCGGCTTCCATCAATTGCGCGGCGGCCATCGCGCCCAGCGTGTAGGAAGGGAAATAGCCAATCGCCCCATCGAACCAATGGATGTCCTGCAAGCAGCCGCGCGCATCGTCCGGCGGGGTGATGCCCAGCAGGGACTTAAACCCCTCATTCCAGGCGCCCGGCAGATCCGCCACGGCCAGACCACCCGAAAGCAGCGCCTGTTCCAGCCGGAACCGCAGCAACACATGCGCCGGATAGGTCATCTCATCCGCCTCCACGCGGATGAAACTGCGCTCCACCCGGCGCAGCCGGTGTTTCAGCGCGGCGGGCGTGATCTCTTTGCCAAAACTACTTGAGGCCAAGGGCGCCAGATAAGAAAGATAGGCATCCGAGCGCACCGCCTGCATCTCGACAATGAGGGACTGGCTTTCATGCATCGCCATGCCCGCCGCCGCACCCACCGGCTGGCGCCGCCACGCCGCTGGCAGATTCTGCTCGTACAGCGCATGGCCTGTCTCGTGCAGCACGCCCATCAGCGCAGCGCAGAAATCCGCCTCGTCATAGCGCGTGGTAATGCGGATATCGGTAGGCGTGCCGCCGCAAAACGGATGCGTGGAAATATCCAGCCGGGCGGCGTTAAAATTCAACCCCGCTCCCGCCGCCAGCGCACGCGCCAGTTCCGCCTGCACCGCCTCGGGGTAAGGCCCAGGCGGCAGCGCCACCTGCTTGCGCCCGGTTTGCAATGCCTCCGCCTGGGGCAGCGCCTCGCACAAAAATGCCTCGTAACGGGCAAAGATGGCGCTCGCCTCAGCTGCGGATATCCCGCGCTGGTACTGGCTCATCAGCGCGTCATATGGGGAAAGTCCCAACGCCTGGCCCAGAATCTCCGCACCCTCTCGCGTCAGGCGCACCACCTCCGCCAGCACGTCCCGCACGGCATCGAAATCGCTGTTTCTGCGCGCCGCGCGCCAGATGGTCTCGCAGGCCCGTGCCGCGCGCACTTGCGCTTCCACGAGGTCTCGCGGCAGGGCGGTGGCGCGCAAATGCGCCTCCTTCATCAGAGTCAGGTTTTCACTGTCCCAGCCGGCTTCGGTATGCGCCTGGGTCAGCTTCTCGCCCATCTCCGGCGCGCAGAGAAACTCGTGGCTCAGCCCTGCCAGCACCGCCATCTGTTCACCGCGCGCATCTGCCCCGCCCTCCGGCATCATCGCCGAAGCGTCCCAGCTCAGCATGGCGCCTGCTTCGTCCAGGCAGGCAATACGGTGGAAGGATTCTTTCAATGCCTCATATGCGCTCATGACGTCAGCAACCTTCTGCGGGCGATAAAGATGAACTCGAACACCAGAACTCCGGCAAAGCCGAACCAGGTAAGCGCATATCCATAATGGTTATTCGGCGGGGTCGGCAAATCCTGCGCGGGTTGCGGCAAGGGGCTGCCAGGCGGCGGCTTCGGTCCCATGGCGATGAGCATATAGGGCGCCACATTCTCAAGACCCATTCCCTTGCCGATCACCGCCGGGTCCAGCGTGTAATAATGCCCCTTGACGGGATCATCCGGCGGCGAGAAAAAATCGCGGTCTATGCTGGCGTGAATATAGCCCGAGGGCACAGCCGGCGGGTTGGCCAGGGGTACTGGCACGGATTCCTGCATCCAACCCAAATCCACGAGCAAAATCTGCCCATCGGGGCGGCGCAGGGGCATGATAAGCTCGCCGCCGGAGACAGGCCCAACCGGCGTGTCGTGCACAATCTGCCCGTAAAGTGCTGCTTTCCCGGGCACCCAGGTGCCGGTGACAAACACTTTCTCGAACGGGCTTGGCTTCTCGGGCATCGTCACCGGCGGCGCCACCTGCGCCGCGCGGATTTCAGCGATGATGCCTTCCTTCCATTTCAGCCTGTGCAGCTGCCAAACGCCCAGCGCGATAAACAGGCAGAAAAAAATGAGCGCCGTCAGGCCAGGGGCAATCAGCCGCCGCAATTCAGCCTCTATATTTCGCGCGCGGCCGCCCCGCCATCCCCGCGCGCCTTAGCCTGCCGTAATCGCGCTGCGGCCGAGGTAATAGATGCATACGAACAGGAACAGCCACACCACGTCCACGAAATGCCAGTACCAGGCCGCCGCCTCGAACCCGAAATGCCGCTCCTTGGTGAACTGCCCTGCCCTCGCCCTGAAGAAACAGACGATCAGGAACAGCGTGCCGATGATCACATGCGCGCCGTGGAAACCGGTGGCGATAAAGAAGGAGGACGCGAAAATGCCGCCATGATAAAACGGAAAGGGCGAATGCGTATATTCCCAGGCCTGCCCGCACAGGAACATCAGGCCAAGGATGATGGTCACCCCCAACCCGCGAACCAGATTCTTCCGATCATCCTCCAGCAACGCATGGTGCGCCCAGGTGATGGTGGTGCCAGACAGCAGCAGCACCATGGTATTGAACAGCGGAATCGCGAACGGGTCGATGGTGGTGATGCCCTGCGGCGGCCAGACCGGCGCGAAGGCGGTGCCCATTTTGTCCGGGTAGAAGAAATAATTGAAGTAGTTCCAGAAGAAGGAGACGAAGAACATCACCTCTGATGAGATGAATAGCGCCATGCCATAGCGCAGGCCTACCTGCGTCACGATCTTGTGCAGCCCCGGCGTGCGGGATTCCTTGATCACATCCCGCCACCACAGATACATGACGCTCACATCCGCCACTCCGCCAATGGCGAGCACGATGAAGCTGCGGAAATGCGCGGCGAGAATGATGCCGGCAAATGTCACCATCGCCGCGGTGGCCCCGCAAAGCGGCCAGATGCTGGGGTCAACAAGATGGTACGGGTGGGGTACCGTGCCCTTCACCTGGTCTGTCGCGGTATGAACCGTGCCGCTCATTCTTGCCTCCCTTTTTCTTGGCCGTTACCGTCAGGCTTTGGTCACCACATCTGCCCGTATTCGTGCAGTTTCACCATCGCAATTACATAGATAATCAGGCAAAACCCGCCAAGGGCCGCCAGCAGCAGGAAATTGCGCGCCCGCCTGCGGCGCAAAAATTCCGCCTTCTGCGCGTCGCTCCA
>JAGXAE010000091.1 GCA_018971725.1 Pseudomonadota bacterium
TCGTCCAGCAGCAGCTCCGCATGCTCCAGCAGCGGGCGGCCGGCGATGGAATAGGAAAGGTCTTCAAGGCGCAGAACACTCATGCCGCCCTGTATATTAGGCGGAGGGGTTGATGCAAAAGGACGGCCCGGCTATTTGCCCGCGCAACATTCATTGGGAATTTTTAACATGGCCACCGAACGCACCCTCTCCATCATCAAGCCGGACGCCACCCGCCGCAACCTCACCGGCAAGATCAACGCGAAGTTCGAGGAAAAGGGCCTCACCATCGCGGCCACCAAGCGCCTGCACCTCACCAAGGCCCAGGCCGAGGCGTTCTATGCCGTGCATTCCGCCCGCCCGTTCTTTAACGACCTCGTCTCCTTCATGATCTCCGGCCCGGTGGTGGCGCAGGTTCTGGTGGGCGAAAACGCCATCGCCCAGAACCGCGAGATCATGGGCGCCACCAACCCGGCGAATGCCGAGCCCGGCACCATCCGCAAGGAATTCGCCGAATCCATCGAGGCCAATTCCGTGCATGGCTCCGACAGCCCGGAAGCCGCCGCCAACGAAATCTCCTTCTTCTTCGCCGAAATCGAGATCGTCGCTTAATTTCTTGTTTATGCGCGCGGCCGCCCCTCCACCCCCGCGCGCATAACCATCATCAAATAACCCGCCAGCCACCAGGTTGGCGGGGTTTTTTATTCACGGCACAATTTCCACGGTCAGCTGCGCGTCATCCGGCGGGGTTTTCAGCCCGTCCAGGTTGATACCGAACCGCTGCTCCGCTTGCACGCTCACCCGGCGGCGATATAGCACGGCCTCACCCGCCCGCACACGCAACTGCCCCGTCACAGCCCCGGTGGCGCGTATTTCCAGCCGCCCGCGCAAGGGCGCCACATGCGCCAGGGATTGCGGCACCACGAAGCGGATATTCTCTCCGGCCAGAACCTCCAGCCTGCCCTCCAGGCTCGGCAGCCCGCCGGAAAGATCATCGGCGATATAATCGCCTATCGCAGCCCCATTGCGGAAGCAGGATCCAACGGCGCCGGCCAATTTTCCGGCGGCGAAATAGGACGCATCCGAACAGCGGCCATATTGGTCCATCGCCGGGCTGCCTGCCCTGGCATCGAACCGCAAATGGCTTGCCGCCACCAGCTGCGCCTCCGGCAGAAATTTGCCCACAACCAGTAACCCGTCACAGTCCAGGCTGGCCCCATTGGAAAGCTGTGCACGCTCAACCTGGCCAGTCCCGTCAATCCGCTCGATTGTCACGCCACGGATCAGCGGCACCCGAACAAGCCGCGGATATGAAATAAAGCCCGCATTGAGGCGCAGCCGCTCCCCGAGCACGGCCACCGGGCGGATGCCATGGCGGCGGCAAAGGGAAAGAACGGAAAGCGGTACCATCTCCGCGCCCACCACCACCGGCCGACGAAACGGCGGCGGGGCCTGCGCGGTGAGAAGGCCCTGCAAGGCGCTCATGTTCAATACGCCACCGAGCCCGGCTCCGACGGATGGCTCAGATTCCCGCGCCCCGGTGGCCAGCAACACGCGACGCGCCGCGAAAGACCGCGGGCCATCCGGGGTTAGTACATCCAGCGCCCCGTTTGGCCGCAGCGCCGTTACGTCATGGCCAGGCAGAATCTCCACCCCCGCCGCCCGCGCCGAAGCCGCCAAGCGCGCGGCATAGGCCGGTCCGGTGAGCAGACGCCCGAACTCCCGCAGGCCGAACACGCGTTGGCCGGAAAACCGGAGCGCTCCACCCAGCATGGCTTCGCGTTCCAGAATGGCGACACGCGCCACCCCGCGCGCTTTCAGCCGTAGCGCCGCCGCGATGCCCGCCGGCCCGCCGCCGATGATCGCCGCGTCAATCACGCTTCCCCGCTGCCTTGGCACTGCCCATGGCACATCATGGGGCATTCCTGCGCCCGCGCGTCAACCTGCTCCGGCAACTGCGCTGAATCCACAATTAGCCATAGCCAAATGCACACACGTAATTATATTGCGCGAAATGGATATTGGGGATCGCATGCAAACAGAAGCCGAACCGCTAGTGCTTGACGAGATCGACCGCAAGATACTCGCGGAGTTGCAGGAAGATGGGCGCATGACGAATGTGGAGCTGGCGCGCCGCGCCGGCATCTCACCACCGCCCTGCCTGCGGCGCGTGCGCCGGCTGGAAGAAGCGGGCTATATCAAAGGCTACCATGCAGACACGGACGGCCATAAGCTTGGCTGGCAGATCGCGTTTTTCGTGATCGTGGGACTGGAAAGCCAGAAGCTTCAGGTGCTGGAGGCCTTCGAGGCTCTGGTGGCAAGCTGGCCGGAGGCGCGGGAATGCCACATGATCCGCGGCGGCGGGGATTTTCTGTTGAAGTTGGTGGCGCGCGATGCCGCACATGAGAACCAGCTGACCCAGCGCCTGACCAACGCGCCCACCGTGGCGCGGGTGCAAACGCTGCAAACCATCCGCACCAGCCGCAGCCTCTCCGGCGTGCCGATGGACAGGCTGAATGGCTGAATTCTGGCTCCTGCTCCTCACGGCGCTCGTGGGGGGGCTGTGTCATTTTGTACCCGCGCAGCTGCCGTTTCTGTTGCCCTTCGTGTTCAACCCGATCGTTTTCGCCGGCTGTCTGCTCCTGCCGTTCTGGTACTGGCGCGGGATAAGGCGGTTGCCGCCGGGCGCGCGGCCCGGGGCAGTGCGCAGGAGCTTTTTCTACGCTGGGGTGATCGGCGTCTGGTTCGTGCTGCAAACGCATTTCGAATACATCGCCCAGCATATGTTCTTCCTGAACCGCACGCAGGCAGTGGTGCTGTGCATGGTCGCCCCGTTCTTCGCGGGCATCTCCTGGCCGGGTGCCGCGCTGGCGGCGGGGGCACCCGCCTGGGTGGGCCGCATGGCGATCGCAGCGTGGCGGCCAGTGCGGGTTCTCTCCCACCCGCTGGCGGCGATGGCGGTGTTTCTGTTCACCACCGATATCTGGCTGATCCCCACCGTACATTTCGACGCGATGATCGACCCCACGCTCTATGCGGTAATGAACCTCTCCTGCCTCGCGGGCGGGATGCTATTCTGGATGGTGGTGCTGGACCCGCGCCCGAAGCCACCCTGCCGCTATTCCTACCTCACCCGTGCCGGCACGGGGTTTTTCGTGATGTTTCCGCAAATCGCCATCGGCGCATATATCGCGCTCACCACGAAAGATCTCTTTTCCTTTTACGAGCTTTGCGGGCGGCTGTTTCCCGGTATCTCCCCAGCCAATGACCAGCTTTTCGGCGGGCTGATCCAGTGGATTCCGCCAGGAATGATGAACGTGGCGGCGCTGATCATTACGCTGAATGCGCTGCGCCTCGCCGAGATTGAGGCGGATAAGACATTGGTGCCACCGAAGGGCGCGAAGGTTTATCAGGCGACATGGACCGGCCGCTGAAAAGCCCGCCAAAATCTTCAAAAAATCTCAAAATTACGATTTAAACTCAGAGCCGCGTTAGCCACCGATCAGCACGGTAAAGCAGCCGAGCACGATCATGCCACCATGGGCGCAATTATCGAGCATGCGGGCCGCAGGCTTGCCGCCGATCATCACCGTGGTGGAACCTTTCACGATCGTATCCGGCGGGCCGACGCAGGTGGCGAGGTCGCCCATGCAGGCTGCCGGCAGGCCGCCGATCAGCACCGTCGGCGCGCCGGGGCCGGTGATCGGGCCGCCGACATGCGGCACCAGCACCGTCACCATCGGGCAGACATGCATATCGGTGAGGCGGGCGGCTGGCATCGGCATGGGCCTAGCCTAAACCCGGACAGGTGAAAGACACAATAACGGCTGCTTAAAAGCCAGCGACGATGCGATTCCGCGTAATTTTAATACTGCAACGTCTAAAATTATGAAGTGAAGGCTAACCCGAAACGAGTTTTCGGCATATAACGGTTGCAACGGGGATATGGCGAGAGCAATGCGAGGCGGATTGTTAAGAATTAGGCAGGCCGCGTTTATTACGGCCTCGGGTTGCGCCACAGCGGCCGTGGCCGCCGGTGCCGCGCTTGCGCAGGTGAGTGCTCCCAGCCTTTCCACATCGCCACTGCCACACATCATGCCTGCCCCGGCCCCAAATCTCGGCCAAGGGCTTCCCACCATTCCGCAGGGCGGCCCGGCTGCGGCGCTGCCGCCAGTGTCGATCCCTGTACGTTCGGTGGGCATCGTCGGCGCCACCGCCTTTCCACCCGCGAAGCTGAACAAGATCGTCGCCGGTCTGGCGGGGCGCAACGTGCCGCTCTCGAAACTTGCCGCCGCGCGCAGCGCGCTGGTCAATCTCTACCGCAGCCATGGCTACATTCTTTCCACCGTGACGCTGGACGTGGATGCGGCTGGCAATGTCCGCTTCGTCGTAACCGAGGGCTATATCACCGCCGTCAAGCTCTCCAAGGATATCGGCCCCGCCGGCAGCATGGTTTTGGGATTTCTTCAGCATCTGACAGAGCAGCGCCCGTTGAATGAAGCCTCGCTAGAGCGTTGGCTGCTGCTGGCGCAGCAGGTGCCTGGCGTTTCCGTTCATGCCGTTTTGCAGTCAGACAACGGCGACCCCGGCGCGCTGACCCTGGTGGCGGAGGTCTCCAAGCAAACCGTTTCCGGGCTGATTACCGCCGATAACCGCAGCTTTGACGAGACCGGCCCGGCCGAAGGGCTGGCGGTGGTGGACATCAACAGCCTCACCGCCCATGGCGACCAGACCGAATTATCGATGTACCACACCAGCGGCAACACCGATAATTTTGGGCAGGCGTCGGAAAGCTTCTTCATCGGCACCTCAGGGCTGCGGTTGAAAGTTTACGGCGGTACCGGACGGGCACACCCAAGCGGCGTGCTCGGCTCCGTGGGATATGAAAGCCAGGTGAGCGTGTTTGGCGGCGAGCTCAGCTACCCCGTCATTCTGCGCCGCAACCAAAACCTCACCTTGCATTTGCGGCTGGACGCCGAGCAGAACCAGATCAGCACCGCAGGCACGGTCACCAGTACCGACAGTACGCGCGTCGCCAGGCTGAACGCCCAGTATGCTTGGCAGGACCTGCTATTGGGCGATACCCGCAACGCGCTGAACGTGGTGGATATCCAGGCTTCCCAGGGCCTGCCCATCCTTGGCAGTTCGGCTGACGGGCGCACCACCCCGCCCGGCGGCCGCGCCAGCGCGAGGTTCGATTTCTGGAAAATCAACGGCTCGATCAGCCGGGTGCAGACATTGTTCAACCCATGGCCCGGGGCGGATGTCGCCCTGCGCACGGAGGTTGGCGGGCAATATACGCCGGATGTGCTGCCCTCGGTGGAGGAATTCTACCTTGGCGGCACACGTTTCACCCGCGGGTATTATTCCGGCCAGGTGGTGGGCGACAAGGCGGCCTACGCCACGGCGGAATTGCAGTTCAACACCGGCACGGATTTTACACTCTTCCACCATGATTTTGATCTGGGCGCGCAGTTCTACGGCTTCTATGATTGGGGCGAGACTTGGTCCAACCTGCCCACGGATTTGAATCACAAGATCGCTTCAACCGGCGGCGGCGTACGGCTGGGGCTGACAAGCAGAGTCGAACTGGATTGCGAGGTGACGCACCGGCTGGTGACACAGCTGGCGCCGGCCGCCACCAACGTGGCGCCGCTTTCTGATACGATGGTTTATTGGGGCGTAACGGCGCGGTTTTAAGCCGCCGGGAAGCAGGAGATGGCAATGGAACGGCAGAAACATACGCCGCCCTTGCGCGGCCAGAGCCGGAAAGCTTGGCGCGGCTCCTGGCTGCTGGCGAGCACGGCGCTGAGCGCGGTGCTGGCGCATCCGGCAGCCTTGCGCGCGCAGAACATTCCGGCAAACACCACACCGCAGGGTGGCGCCGTGGTAGGCGGCAGCGCGAACATCGCGCAAACGCCTGGCAATACTGTCATCACGCAGAGCAGCAGCCGGGCCGCGATAAACTGGCAGAGCTATAATGTCGGCAGCAATGCGCATGTAACCTATGTGCAGCCCTCCTCCAGCGCCATCGTACTCAACCGCGTTGTCACTGCCAGCCCTTCGGTCATCGCCGGTCATATCAGCGCCAATGGCCAGCTCGTGCTCATCAACCAATCCGGCGTGGTGTTTACTCACGGCGCCGAGGTAACGGCGCAGAGCGTCATCGTTTCCACCTCCGACATGAAGACTTCAGACTTCATGGCCGGGCGGATGAATTTCACCGGCACGCCACGGCCAGGCGCGAAAATCGTCAATGACGGCGAGATCACCGCCGGCCAGGCCGGGCTGGTGGGGCTGGTAGCACCACAAGTGGCCAATAATGGTCTCATCTCGGCCAGGCTTGGCCAGGTGGTGCTGGCTGGGGCGGATGCCTTCACGCTGGACCTTTACGGCGACAAGCTGATCTCGCTGGACGTGACGAAGGCGGTGCGAGAGGTCGATCTCAACGGTAAAACGGTTCCGGCGCTGGTAACAAATAAAGGGCTGATCCTCGCTGATGGCGGCAGGATCACCCTTACCGCAGCGGACGCGGACGCGCTGGTGAGCCAGCTTCTGCAAGTGGGCGGCACGCTGCGCGCGGACAGCACGGATGGCAAAACCGGGACCATCTCCCTGCAGGCGATCGGTGGCGATATTAACATCGCGGGCAACCTGCTGGCGCGCGGCGATGCCGCGGGCAGCACCGGCGGCAATGTGGAGGCGCTGGCCACGGGCAAGGTGGCGGTGGCCTCCACCGCCGTTATCGACGCTTCAGGTCAGGTGGGCGGCGGCACCATCGCGCTGGGCACGAACCTGCAACGCGTGGCGGAAGGGGCGGCCGACACCACGGCACCCCGCGCCGCCGCTGTGAGCATCGCCTCCGGGGCGCAGATCAAAGCGGACGCCACCAACAAGGGCAATGGCGGCAAGGTCACGCTGCTGAGCAGCCAGAAAACCGATTTCGCCGGCACCATCTCCACCACCGGAGGCCCACTGGGCGGCAATGGCGGCCTCGTCGAGATTTCTTCCGATGGCGTCATCAGCCTCAGCGGCACGGTGATCGACACCGCGATCAACGGCCAGCCAGGCGAAATTCTGCTGGACCCGCAGACGCTGATCGTTGCCAGCGGCTCCACCCCAAGCGCCGGCACCGTCACCTCCGGCCCTAGCAACTCTCCCACAATCACCTTCGGCACAGACACCAGCACGGTCTCCTATGTTGATCCGGCGTCGCTCACCAATCTCAAAGGCAATATCGTCCTGGAAGCCACCACGCTGCTCTCGGTGGCGAGCGCCATTAATCTCGGCAACAGGATCTCAGAGCTGGACCTGACCTCCGGGCAGGACATGACCATCAGCGCTTCAATCTCGGTGGCCGGCTCTCTGGCGATCAACGCCGCCGGGACGCTCGATGTGGGCGCGCCGCTGAACGCCACCACCATCTCCCTGACCAATACCGGCACCAATAGCGTGACCGACATTAACGGCCTCATCACCGGCACGGAACTCGTGCTGGATAGCGGCGGCACCGTTACGGAAAATGCGTCGGGCGGCATCGCTGTCACCAGCCTGACAACGGGAACAGGCTCTGTCGGCGGCGACGCGGTGCTGGCCAGCACGCTCAACACCATCGCCACTCTGGCGAATGTCGTCACAACCGGCACGCTGGATCTGAACGATAGCTCCGGCCTTGCGATCACCAATGCCGTCAGCGCGAAGGATATCACCCTCGCCGCCAACGGCACACTGGACGTTGGCGGCACTTTCGCTGGCGGCAATGTGGCGCTGGCTGCAAAGGCAATCACGGTCAACAGCGGCGGCAGTATCGCGGCACCCTCCGGCACCATCTCCATCGCGCCTTACGGCAATGGCACGCTGGATGTAGGGGGCACCTCCGCGGGTGGATTGATCCTCTCCCCCTCTCTGCTGACGGCGTTGAATACTTCCGCCTCCGTCCTGAATTTCGGCAGTGCGGCCGGCTATCTCGCCAGCCTCACGGAGCTGCAGGGCACTCTGAGCCTGACACCAACCCTGGCGGTGGACAGCTCAGGCCAGATCATCCAGGCCAGCACGGGCGCCCTGGATGTGACTCGATTGGTTGGCACGGCGGGTGGCGATATCTCCCTGGTGGGCACCAACAGCATCGATACTTTGGGCGCGCTGACCGCAACCGGGAACATCGTGATCGACGATGCGGGCACGATGACGCTGGGCGGAGCGGTGAGCGCCGGCACCAGCCTGGCGCTGGCCGCCAACGGGCTGCGGCCGGGCACAGGCGGCAGCCTGAGTGCGGGCACCATCGCGCTGGCACCCTATAACAACGGCGCCATCGATCTCGGCGGCACCGCCGTCCCCGGCTTGCAGATTTCGCAAGCGCTGGTGAGCGAGCTGGCCCCCGCTGCGGTGGTGGTTCTGGGTAGCGCCGCCAGCCATACCGCCAGTTCCATCCTCACCGAAGGCGCGGTGAGTTTCGCCAATGCCCTGGCCGCGCTGGACAGCACCGGCGGCATCACCCAGACCGGCACGCTCACCGGCAACACGTTCGACCTCAATGCCACCAGCCTGACGCTGGACGGCACGGTGAACGCCACCCTGCTCAATCTCAACGCCAGCGGAGCCGTCACCCAGGCCAGCACCAGCGCGCTGAACCTCTCCACCCTCGCCGGCACCGGCGGCACATCAGGCAACATCCTGCTCGGCGGTGCCAACAGCATCGGTACTTTGGGCGCACTGACCGCAACCGGGAACATCGTGATCGACGATGCGGGTACGATGACGCTGGGCGGGGCGGTGAGCGCCGGCACCAGCCTGGCGCTTGCCGCCAACGGGCTGGTGGCGGGTGGCGGCAGCCTGAGTGCGGGCACTATCGCGCTGGCACCCTATGACAACGGCACCATTGATCTCGGCGGCACCGCCATCACCGGCTTGCA
>JAGXAE010000092.1 GCA_018971725.1 Pseudomonadota bacterium
GATTTCCGGGACCCCGCCCCGCCAGGGTGGGTTATGCGATCAGGAGACCAAAATGCCGAAGCTGAAGACCAAATCATCGGTCAAGAAGCGCTTCAAGATCACCGCCACGGGTAAGGTTTTGGCCGGCCCGGGCAAGAAGCGCCACAATCTTTATGCCCGTTCCCAGAAGGCCAAGCGCCAGAACCGCGGCAGCCAGACTCTGACCCACGCTGACGGCCTGACCGTGAAGCAGTGGGCCCCGTACGGCCTGTAAGGGAGGAGATAGACAATGGCACGTGTGAAACGCGGTGTGACCACCCACGCCCGCCACAAGAAGGTTCTTGAGCTTTCGAAGGGCTATGTTGGTCGGTCCTCGACCAATTACCGTATCGCGCTGGAGCGCCTGGAAAAGGCCCTGCGCTATGCTTACCGCGACCGCCGGGTCAAGAAGCGCGAGTTCCGCTCGCTCTGGATCCAGCGTATCAATGCCGCCGTGCGCGAGCATGGGCTGACCTACAGCCAGTTCATCTATGGTCTGAAACAGGCCGGGCTGGAGCTGGACCGTAAGGTTCTGTCCGCAATTGCGTTCGATGACCCGGCGTCCTTCGCCGAGATCGTGCAGGCCGTGAAGGGTGTTTCCGCCGCCGCTGCGGAGTGAAATTTCCTTAAAGACTCTTGAGTCATGGCCAGGCCGGGCGCATCTCGGTCTGGCCATGACTGTTTTACCCCCCTTTCCTGAGCATCTGGCCGAACAGACGGATTTTTTGACCGACCATGAGCGCAGGCAGCTTTGGGAAGTCGCTGTGCTTATGGCGGATTCTCGCGGGCTGCTGGTGCGGCTGACGGCGCTGTTCAGCCGGCAGGTGGAGAGCCTGCAGAACGCCGTGATTCAGGCCGGGGAACGCATTGGCGGGCAGGCTTGGTCCGGCCTTGTGCAGAAGGCGCAGGATACGGTGGAGGACGTGCTGTGGAACAGCTACGTCTATGCCACTTTCGGGCTGGAGGCCATGCCGCGCTTCACCCGGTCCAAGAAACCCCGCAAGAATTTGATGCACCGCCTGGCCACGACGGCAAGCGGTGCCGCCACCGGCTTTGCCGGGTTCCCGGGCGTATTTGTTGATATCCCCTTCACCACCGCGACCATTCTACGCTCTATTGCCGAGGTGGCGCGGGATTCCGGGGAGGATCTGTCTTCCGAGGAGACGCGGCGCGCCTGCCTGGAGGTGCTGGCCTTCGGCAGCCCGAATGAAAGCGGCGAGCAGACCGAGACCGGCTATTGGGCCGCGCGGCTGGGGGTAAGTCATCTGACCATTAATCTGTTGATCCGCAGCGCGGCGGGGCAGTTCGGGTTGGTGCTGTCAGAGAAACTGATGGCGCAGATGGTGCCGGTTGCCGGGGCGGTAACGGGCGGGCTGCTGAATTACAGCTTCACCGATTATTACCAAGGCATGGCCAAGGTGCATTTCTGCTTGCGCGCGCTGGAGCGGCGGACAGGCGATGCGGCGGCGGTGAAACTGTCTTTCGAGGCGTTGGTGCAGGCGGCGCGGGAGCGGCGGCGTATTGGGCGCCGGCGGCGGCCTGTGGCGCCGGTTTTACTGTCGGCGCAGTGAAAAGGGCTCCGAGGAGCCCTTTTCGCATTATGCAAAACTGATCAGCTCAACATCAAAGATAAGCGTGGCCCCTGGAGGAATGACGGCGCCCGCGCCCCGCTGGCCGTAGCCATGCTCCGGCGGCAGCACCAGTGTGCGCTGGCCGCCTGCCTGCATGGTGGAGACGCCGATATCCCATCCGGAAATAACCTGCCCAACGCCAAGTTTGAACGTAAAGGGCTGCCCGCGGTCGCGCGAGGAGTCGAATTTCCGGCCCTTGGCGCCGTTCTCATCCAGCCAGCCAGTGTAGTGGACGGTGACCATCTGGCCCGCCTTCGGCGTTTCACCAGCGCCGACAACATGGTCCTCATATTTCACGCCGGACGGCAGGGTGACGATATTGTTTTCAGCCAAAGCGGTTTCCTTTCAACAAAAGGGCGGTTTTAGCCGTGCTTAATAATCAGTTCCGGGCCAGGTGGAAACCGGCTGCGTCCAGATCGGACTTGCAGGCATAGGCGCCGTGCTTGGTTTTGCCGAAATATCTGGACTTGCTGTCATGATAGGCCTTGCTGCGGGTCAGCGCTGTCCATTCCACGGTACTATTCGGGCAATGCGCTGCAGCGGCGCTTGCGGTGGAAAATTTCTCATCAGAAGGGATAAGCACGCGCTTGTCGGCCTTGCGGTGCTTGGGGTGTCCAGCAGCTGGAGCCGTGGCGCCAGAGGACATTGTAACCATGGTGCCGGAAATGGGGGCCGCGCCAGGGGCGGTTTGCGCCATTGCGGGAATGCCGAGCAGGCAGGCAAGCCCAGCGATCGGTATCAGCTTCGCGATCTTCGAGACGGTCATAAACTCTCCTAAGGAAAAGATGTCCCGTCTTTAAAGCGAGCCGAAGAAGCGCGCACTACTTAAAGTGGTAACGGATAGTAGCCCTATATGCGCCCGCGTTCCTTAAAAACGGGGCAGTTGTGCAGCGAACAGGTTTGCACCTGCCGCGGCGGAGGTCTAGGAGTGCGCTGTCTTTTAACTTCTTCGAGAACGATCCATGACATTGATCGCCGACCGCCTGAACCGCATCAGCCCAAGCCAGACGATCGCCATTTCCACTAAGGCACGGGCGCTAAAGGCAGAGGGCCGGGATATTATCAGCCTTTCCGCCGGCGAGCCGGATTTCGATACGCCCGAGCACATCAAGCAGGCGGCGATCGCGGCGATTCTAGGCGGTGATACGAAATACACCGATGTGGCCGGCACGGCCGCCCTTCGCAAGGCGGTGGCGGAGAAGTTCAAGCGCGATAGCGGCATTGAATACAAGCCGGAGGAGGTGATCGTTTCCACCGGCGGCAAACAGGTGATCTTCAATGCCATGCTGGCCACCGTTCAGGCGGGTGACGAGGTCATTATTCCAACGCCATGCTGGGTTTCGTACCCGGATATCGTGCAACTGGCCGAGGGCACGCCGGTGTTTGTGCCTTGCTCCGAGAATAACGGCTTTAAGCTGCGGGCAGAGGATCTCGAAGCGGCGATCACCCCCCGCACCAAGTGGTTTTTCCTGAATTCCCCCAGCAACCCGACGGGTGCCGCCTATTCCGCCGAAGATCTGCGCCCGATCTGCGATGTGCTGCTGAAGCACCCGAATGTGTGGGTGTTCACCGACGATATCTACGAGAAACTGACCTATGATGGCTTTAAGCCGGCGACCATCGTGCAGGTGGAACCAAAGCTCAAGGACCGCACCATCACCATGAATGGCTGCTCCAAGGCTTATGCCATGACCGGCTGGCGCATTGGCTTCTGCGGCGCACCCGTGCAATTGGTCAAAGCCATGGACAAGCTCCAGAGCCAGTCCACATCCAACACCTCCTCCATCGGCCAGGCGGCGGCCGTGGCGGCGCTGAACGGGCCGGAAGAGGCGCTGGGCGAGATGGTGAAGGTGTACAAGGAACGCCGCGATCTGGTGGTGGAGATGCTGAACCAGGCCGAGGGCCTTAGCTGCGCCAAGCCGGAAGGCGCGTTTTACGTGTTCCCGTCAATTCGCGGCTGCATCGGCAAAACCACGCCGAAGGGCAAGAAGATCGAAACCGATGAGGATTTCGTGATTGCGTTGCTGGATGAGGAAGGTGTTGCCGCTGTTCATGGCTCGGCCTTCGTCTTTCCGGGCCATTTCCGCATTTCCTACGCCACCTCCACCGAGGCGCTGCGCGAGGCTTGCACGCGCATTCAGCGCTTCTGCGCGGCATTGGCGTAAATCTTAAAGACAAACCGACACAAAAAATAAGGCGGCTCTTGGCCGCCTTATTTCATTGTAGCGCGTCGTTGCTTGCCACGGTTCCGCATTGAACCGGCAACGGTTTCAGACCTAACATTCCCGGGCAAGAATTCGGGAACACCATATGCGGGATTTTCACGCCCCCGGGCGCAGCCCTGTCTATACCGCCAATGCCATGGCGGCCACGTCCATGCCGCAGGCCAGCCTCACCGCCATCGAGGTGTTGAAAGCGGGCGGCAACGCGTTGGATGCCGCCATTGCCGCAGCGGCGGTGCTGGCGGTGGTGGAGCCGCATTCAACCGGCGTGGGCGGCGATCTGTTCTGTCTCTACACCCCGGCCGGCGGCGGTAAACCAATTGCCCTCAACGGCTCGGGCCGCACCCCGGCCGGGCTCTCGCTGGATACGCTGGCCGCCAAGGGCCTCTCCGCCTATGACAACACCTCCGTCCACAGCATCACCGTGCCGGGCGGCGTCTCCGGCTGGGAAACGCTGGCAAAAGCCCATGGCCGCAAGGGGCTGGATGAGCTGCTGCAACCCGCCATTCGTTTTGCCGAGGAGGGTTACGTCGTCGCCCCGCGTGTCGCGGCGGATTGGGCCGAGGTCGAGGCGAAACTGAAATTGAACGGCGCGGAAATCTTCCTGCCCAACGGCGCCGCGCCGCAGGCGGGCACGGTCATGCGTAACCCGCAGCTGGCAGCCACGCTGCGCGCCATCGCCAAAGATGGCGCCAAAGCCTTTTACACCGGCCCCATCGCCGCCAAAATCGTCGCGGATCTGCGGGCGCGCGGCGGCTTTCATACCGAGGAGGATTTCGCGGATGGGCTGAGCGTCGCGGAATTTGTCACTCCGGTATCGCATGGTTTTGCCGGGCATGAGGTATGGGAGTGCCCGCCCAACGGCTCGGGCATCATCGCGCTGATGCTGATGGGCATTATGGACGGCTTCGCCCCCGGCACAGACCCGCTGGACCCGCTGCGCCTGCACCGCCATGTGGAGGCGGCGCGGCTTGTCTACCGGGACCGGGACGCCTTCATCGGCGACCCCGCTTTCTCCAACATGCCGGTGGAGCATCTGCTCAGCGATGATTATATTTCCGGCCTGCGCGGCCTCATCTCGGATGAGCATGCGCTCGCCACCCTGCCTGCCGCCGGCAGCCTGCATAAAGACACGGTTTATGTCTGCGTCGTTGATGCAGAGGGCAATTGCTGCAGCTTCATCAACTCCCTGTTTCAAAGCTTCGGTTCCGGCATCGTCGCGGCGGATACGGGCGTGGCGATGCATAATCGCGGCTTCAGCTTCTCCATGCGGCGCGGCCACCCCAACGAGGTCGCACCTCGCAAGCGGCCGATGCACACCATCTTGCCCGCCATGGCGTACAGAAATGGCAAGCCGCAGATCGTGTTCGGCGTGATGGGCGGGCAATACCAGCCGATGGGCCAAAGCTGGGTGCTGGCCAACATGCTGCATTACGGCATGGACCCGCAGGCGGCGCTGGATCTGCCGCGTCTTTTCCCGTTTGCTGGCAAGCTGGAGGTGGAGCGCGGCATTCCCGCCGCCGCTCGCGCCGCATTGGCGGTGAAGGGGCACGACCTGCTGGATGTCGAGGCCCCGCATGGCGGCGGCCAGGTCATCCGTATCGACCATGAGCGCGGCGTGCTGATCGGCGGGTCGGACCCGCGCAAGGATGGGTGCGCGCTAGGCTATTAACACTGGCGCATTGCTCCACTCTGGGACAATGCGCTTTTTTGTAGCGTCACGTTCTCCTGCCGTTCCTGGCGGGCGGCCTCGAATCTGGCGGAAACCAGCGGTTTTCTCGTTTGGCATGGTGCTTGCGGAATAAGCGGCAACACCAAATCGCGGCCACCCCGCGACAATAACGAGAGGAACGACATTATGCTCGACGCCGCCATCGCCCCCCTGTCCGGTACGGCCGTCTCCGGCTTCTCCTTCAAGCCGCGCTACGACAATTTCATCAACGGCAAATTCACCGCACCGCTGTCCGGTCAGTATTTCGACAATGTCTCCCCCATCACCGGCCGGGTCTTCACCCAGGCCGCGCGCTCGAACGAGGCGGACATCAATCTGGCGCTGGACGCGGCCCATGCGGCGGCGGAGGCTTGGGGCAAGCGCCCCCCGGCCGAGCGTGCGCAAATTCTCCTGAAAATGGCTGATAAGATGGAGCAGAATCTCGATCTGCTCGCCTATGTCGAAACTGTCGATAACGGCAAGCCGATCCGCGAAACCACCGCGGCGGACGTGCCGCTTGCCATCGACCATCTGCGCTACTTCGCCTCCTGCGTGCGCGCCCAGGAAGGTGCGCTTTCCGAGATCGACCACGACACCGTGGCGTATCATTTCCACGAGCCGCTGGGCGTTGTCGGCCAGATCATTCCCTGGAACTTCCCGCTGCTCATGGCGATCTGGAAGCTGGCCCCGGCGCTGGCCGCCGGCAATGCTGTGGTGCTGAAGCCCGCTGAGCAGACCCCAATCTCCATCATGGTGCTGATGGAACTGGTGGGTGATCTGCTGCCGCTGGGCGTGCTCAACGTGGTGAACGGGTTTGGGCTGGAAGCGGGCAAGCCCCTCGCCTCCTCCAACCGCATCGCCAAAATCGCCTTCACCGGCGAGACCACAACGGGCCGTCTCATCATGCAGTACGCCAGCCACAACCTCATCCCGGTCACGCTGGAGCTGGGCGGCAAATCTCCCAACGTGTTTTTCTCCGACGTGATGGCCGAGGATGACGATTTCCTGGACAAGGCGATTGAAGGCCTGGTGCTGTTCGCGCTGAACCAGGGCGAGGTCTGCACCTGCCCGTCCCGCGCCTTCATCCAGGAAAGCATTTTCGATAAATTCATGGATAAGGCGCTCAAGCGGGTGGCCGCCATCAAACAGGGCAGCCCGCTCGACCCCTCCACCATGATCGGCGCGCAGGCATCCTCCGAGCAGATGCAGAAAATCATGTCCTATATCGACATCGGTCAGCAGGAAGGGGCGCAGATGTTGATTGGCGGCGGCAAGGCCGATCTCGGCGGCGCGCTCTCCAGCGGCTTCTACATCAACCCGACGATTTTCCACGGCAACAACAAGATGCGCATTTTCCAGGAGGAAATCTTCGGGCCGGTGCTCTCCGTCGCCACCTTCAAGACCGAGGAGGATGCCTTGGCCATGGCCAATGACACGCTCTACGGCCTGGGGGCCGGGGTGTGGTCGCGTGATGGCAATCGCGCCTACCGCATGGGCCGCGGCATCAAGGCCGGCCGCGTCTGGACGAACTGCTATCACCTCTACCCTGCCCATGCCGCGTTCGGCGGGTACAAGCAGTCCGGCATCGGCCGCGAGACGCACAAGATGATGCTCGACCATTACCAGCAGACCAAGAACCTGCTGGTGAGCTACAACCCGAAGCCGCTGGGCTTTTTCTGATGAGCGAGGCTCCGGCGCGGGTCCTGGCCACACAGGCCGCGCTGGATCTCATCGCCAAGCTGCAAGAGAAACATGGCGCCGTCATGTTTCACCAATCGGGCGGGTGCTGCGACGGGTCCTCGCCCATGTGCTACCCCGTGGGCGACTATCTGGTGGCGCCGGACGATGTGCGGTTGGGCGAAATCGGCGGCGCGGCATTTTTCATGAGCCGCAGCCAGTTCGAGTATTGGCGCTACACCCAGCTCATCATCGATGTCGTCGAGGGCATGGGCGGCATGTTCTCGTTGGAAAACGGCACCGGCTCGCGCTTCCTCACGCGCTCCAAACTTTTCACGGAGGCGGAGCAGGCCGCCTTGCAAGCCCAGAAAACGTCAAGCGGATAGTAGCTTCCGTGTTAGTTATGCGTTTTTTGCATTGCATTAAGCGCTGCAATGCGGCAACACTGGTAATGTTCGCACGGCTGGGCTTGTGCCATGGCCGCCTTGTCCCGTGGTATTCGATAATCAGGAATTATGAGAATGCTAAGAATCGCTGGATTGAGTTTTGCCGCTTCCATGTTCGCCGCAGCGGCGCAGGCGGCCAGTCCGCCTGCCCTTTACACCGCCGCCCAGGCAACAGCCGGCGCCGCCGTTTACACGCAGAGTTGCGCAATGTGCCATGGTGCCAACTTGGCGGGCGGAGCCGCCCCGGCGCTCGTTGGGTCGGGCTTTACCCCCGCGGGCACCACTATTGGCAGCGTGTTCACGGTGTTGTCTCAACAAATGCCCGCTAGCGTCCCGGGCAGCCTTACCCATACGCAGTATGAGGACATAATGGCCTACGTCCTGCAAAAGAACGGCTATCCCGCCGGCAGCACGGCTATCAGCTACGACAAGGCGACAAGCGACACCACGCCACTGGTCTCCCAGGCCAAATAACCCCCAGATAACGCGCGGCGCCAATGCCCGTGCCGCATTTCTCGGCTCCTGGCTGGTTTCATGTTTCGGGTGTAGCCTGAGTTCGGTTGCGCGCGGCTGTAAGGCCGCGCCAGCCCGCCCAAAGGGCGCAAGAACCAGAAGGTAACCCAGCCTGAGGAGACCGTCTTGCCCGACACGCAACAAGCCTCTGCCCAGTTCGGCACTTTGTCTTATGTCTCGCCCACACCCGAAAGTCCTTGGGGCACCTACCTCGCCCAAGTAGACCGTGTATTGCCCTATATGGGTGAGCTTGCCCGCTGGTCTGGCACTCTGCGCCGCCCCAAGCGGGTTCTGATCGTGGACGTACCCATCCAGCTCGATAGCGGCGAGATCGCGCATTTTGAAGGTTATCGCGTGCAGCACAGCCTTTCGCGCGGGCCGGGCAAGGGCGGCGTGCGCTATCACCCCGATGTCACGCTGGAAGAGGTGATGGCCCTTTCCGCCTGGATGACGGTGAAGAACGCGGCCGTGAACCTGCCCTTCGGCGGCGCCAAGGGCGGCATCCGGCTGGACCCCAAAACCCTTTCGATGCACGAACTGGAACGCGTCACCCGCCGCTACACCAGCGAGATCGGCATCATCATTGGCCCGCAGCGGGACATTCCAGCCCCGGATGTGAACACCAACGCCCAGATCATGGCGTGGATGATGG
>JAGXAE010000260.1 GCA_018971725.1 Pseudomonadota bacterium
CTCAAACACGCCCATCCGCGTCTCGAAATCGGCGGACATGGTGGAGAGATCGGCTTTGTCCACCAGCACGCCTTCGGCTTCCATTTCCGCCAGCACGGGGATCAGCTTTTTCTCAAGCAGCTCATAAAGCGCCAGAGATTTATGCACCCGTAAGGCGGGCTTCAGCGCGCCCCATAACCGCAGACCCACATCCGCCGCCTCGCCCCCCAGCTCGGCGGCTTTTTCCACCGGCGCTTCCGCGAAATTCACCCGCGCGCGGCCCGTACCCGTCACGTCGTCCGGCGATTTCACGCTATGGGAGAGATGCACCCGCGCCAGCGTGGCAAGGTCTTGCGCGAAATTCCCCGCATCCTGGCTGTAGGAAATCAGCATCACATCATCCAAGGGTGCCACCGGCCCCAGCCCGGCGCGGGTCAGTGCCTCAGTGCCGTATTTCGCGTCGTGGAAAATCTTCAGCACCGAAACATCGGCAAAGATCGCGTTCAGTGTGGCGGCGGCATCATCCCAGGGCAGCTGCGGCTCGGCATCCAGCGTGACGTGGTGCTTGAGCGGCAGATACGCGCCCTGCCCCGGTTTGGCCGCCAGCCCCAACCCCACCAGATTGCCATGCAGGCCGTTTGGGTCGTCTGTCTGAATGGAAAGGGCGAGCCACCCGGTCTCCCGCGCTGTGGCGGCGATGGCTTGCAACTCGGGCAGCTTATAAATGGGCTTGTAGGGACCGAAAGGCGCGTGGCTGATCTCAGCCGGCACTTCTTCCTCGGCCACGCCATCCTCCAACCCCAGACGGTGACGGATGGAGCGGAAATTATTCTCAACCAGGAAGGCGCGCAGCACCGCGGGGTCCCAGGGCCGCACCGCCAGTTCCCCCACCGGCACGGGCAATGGCACCTCGGCACACAACGTCACCAACGTCTTGGAAATCCGCGCCGCCTCGGCATGCTCAATCAGCGCATCGCGCCTCTTGGAGGGCTTCATGGAAGGGGCGGCCTCCAGCACCGCCTCCAACGTGCCATATTCGCCGATGAGCGCCGCTGCCCCCTTGGGGCCGATACCCGGTACGCCCGGCACATTATCCACCGAATCACCGATGAGCGCCTGAACCTCGATCACCTTCTCCGGCCCCACGCCGAATTTGGCCTCTACCTCAGCGGGGCCGATGGGGGTGTTCTTCATCGGGTCCAGCATGGAAACACAAGGGCCGAGAAGCTGCATCAAATCCTTGTCGGAGGAGACGATGACCACCTCATCCCCCGCATCGCAGGCTTTTTTGGCGTAGGAGGCGATGAGATCATCCGCCTCCCAATCCTCAAGCTCGATGGAGGGCACGCCGAACGCCTTCGTCGCCTCGCGGATGAGCGCGAATTGCGGCACCAACTCCGGCGGCGGCGGCGGGCGGTGCGCCTTGTACTGGTCGTAGATGCGGTCCCGGAAAGTCTTGCGCCCGGCGTCGAAAATCACCGCCAGATGCGTGCCGGTATGCTCCTTCAACAACCGCGCCAGCATGTTACAGAAGCCGAAAACCGCGTTCACATGCACGCCGTCTGCACGCTGCATGTCCGGTATGGCGTGGAAGGCCCGGAAGATAAAACCCGAGCCGTCAACCAGAACGAGCCTCAATGGCTCTCGTCCGCGCCCTCGCCATCCAGGATGAAGATGCGCGAGCAATAGGGGCAGGCGACTTGCTCGCCCGGAATACGCAGGTAAACCT
>JAGXAE010000093.1 GCA_018971725.1 Pseudomonadota bacterium
GTGTCATGCCGACCGTCGAGCTGTTGGGTGGAAAGGTTCAGATTTATCAGCGCGGCAATAGCCGCTTCTGGCAGGCGCGGGCGTCTGTGGCTGGCCGGCAGCGACAATTCAGTACCAAGCAGGAAGGCCAGGAGCTGGCCGCCAAGGCGGCGGAGAGCTGGTACTTCAAACTGCACGGCCAAGCCGAAGCGGGTGTGCTGAATGACCGCCCGACCTTCAAGAAAGCCGCGGACCAGTTCCTCAAGGAATACGGCGTTATCACCGAAGGTGAGCGTTCCCAGAAATGGACCGAAAGCCATGGCATCCGGTTGCGGGTGCATCTTGTACCGTTCTTTGGGAATCTGCCGCTGGACAAAGTTACCCCTGGCAAGGTGCAGGAATACCGGGTGCACCGAATGACGAATTATGCGGCGCCCAACCCGCATTCGAAGAGTCAGCATAAACCCAAGGCCAAGCCGCCGGCGCGTAGCACGCTGCATGATGAGGTGGTGACGCTGCGCATGGTCCTCAAAACCGCCATCCGGCATGGCTGGCTGGAGCATCTGCCAGATCTGACGCCGCCTTATAGGACCCAGGGCAAAATCACCCACCGGCCCTGGTTCAGCCCGGAAGAATATAAGCAGCTTTACGAGGCGGCGCGGGCTTATGCGAAGGAACCATTCCGCTCACACCTCAAGTGGAATGCTGAGCAGGTTTATGACTTCGTGCTGTTCATGGCCAATACCGGGTTGCGGCCGGATGAGGCGTTTAATCTGCAGCATCGGGATGTGACGATTGCTGAGGGTGACGGCAAGCAGGAGCTTCTGGAGATCGAGGTTCGCGGCAAGCGCGGTGTGGGGCATTGCAAGAGTATGCCGGGGGCAGTGCGGGTTTATCAGCGGCTGCTGGCGCGGGCCAAGCCGGTGCAGGCGGAATCCCGCCGGGAGCGGCAGCACCGGCGCAGGACTGGCGGGGACGCACCTGTCCCGTCCGCGCCCGAATATCCGGGGGCGACGGATCTGGTCTTCCCGGGGAATCACATCAAGCTGTTCAATAATCTGCTGGCCAGGACCGGGTTGAAGCTGGACCGGGATGGCAAGGCCCGGACCGCGTACAGTTTGCGCCATACCTATATCTGCATGCGGCTGATGGAAGGGGCGGATATTTATCAGGTCGCCAAAAATTGCCGCACCTCGGTTGAGATGATCGAGAAGCATTATGCGATCCACTTGAAGAACACGCTCGATGCCACCGCCATCAATGTCATGCGCAAGCGGGCCGGGAAGGGGAAAACGACAACCGGTGCGCGGAAAGGCGCGCGGAAAGCGGGGGAGGACAGTGCCGAAATCGATGGGGACGGTACGGATTAGAGAATTGAACGGAACTGATAGAAAGCCGGGCGCAGGCCCGGCCAGAGAGCGAGCCGCTTGGCGGATCGCCCAGAAGCGCACCCCTTGCGGGTGCGCAACCAGGGGCTTGGCCCCACAATTCAGTTTGAGACAACGGCGACAGCAGAAACCTGCGAGGTGCGGTCTGACCATGTCATCTGATCCGAGCGACAATCCAGCCCGGCTGGGCTAGGGTGCCGCTATGTTCCGCACTGGCATCCTGCTCGCCCTTCTCTCGGCAGTCCTGTTCGGCGCTAGCACGCCGCTCGCCAAGCTCCTGCTCGGGGCGGTGAGCCCCTGGATGATGGCCGGGCTTCTCTACCTGGGCGCCGGGCTTGGCCTTGCTTGCATCGACGCCTTCCGCGCCGTGCTGCGCCTTCCGGCAACGGAGGCGCCGCTGCGGCGCGCGGACCTGCCCTGGCTCGGGCTGGTGATTCTCTCCGGCGGCCTCGGCGGGCCGCTGCTGCTCATGTTCGGCTTGGCGCACACGCAGGCGGCCAGTGCCTCGCTGCTGCTGAACCTGGAGGGGTTGGCGACCATGGGCATCGCCTGGGTCGCCTTCCGCGAGAACGTAGACCGGCGCCTGCTGCTCGGCGCCTTCGCGATCCTGGCAGGCGCGGCGCTGCTCTCCTGGCAAGGGCGGGCGAGCCTGGATGCAGGCGCCGCCTTGATCGCCGGCGCTTGCCTGTGCTGGGGCATCGACAATAACCTCACCCGCAAACTTTCCTCGGCCGACCCGGTGCAGATCGCGATGCTGAAGGGGCTGGTCGCCGGCGCGGTGAACATGGCGCTGGCGCTCGCCGCCGCCGGGCATTTCCCCGCGCCAGAGCTGCTCGCGGCGGTCGGGCTGGTTGGCTTCCTCGGCTACGGGGTGAGCCTGGTCCTGTTCGTGCTGGCGCTGCGCCATCTCGGCACCGCCCGCACCGGCGCGTACTTCTCCCTTGCCCCCTTTGTCGGCGCCGCCATCGCCGTGGCGTTCCTCGGCGAGCCATTAACCTTCAGGCTCCTGGTCTCGGGCGCGCTCATGGGCCTCGGCCTCTGGCTGCATCTGGCGGAACGGCACGAGCACGAGCATGAGCACGAGGAGCTGGAGCATGAGCACCGCCACAGCCACGACGAACACCACCAGCACGCGCACGGCGAAAATGCGCCGCCGGGCGAGCCGCATTCGCACAGGCATTCGCACAAGCGGCTGGTTCACAGGCATGCGCACTACCCGGACTTGCACCACCGGCACACACACGAACACTCGCCCCGCTAGACCGCTCCGCCTCCAACGCATTGGACTGAGGCGGACGGGCGCCAGTCCAGGCGTCAATGTCCCCGGTGCGCGCCCATCTCCCTGCCGTCACGCGCATCCACGCGCGCCGGCTCGGCCACCATCTCCCGTCGGGCCCGGGCGACGATCTGCCACCCGCCGCTGACGCCCAGCCCGGCCAGCATCACTGCGACCAGAAGATCCGGCCAGGCGGTGCCGGTGCCGAACACGCCGAGCGCCGCCGCGACCACCGCCACGTTGCCGATGGCGTCGTTCCGCGAGCATATCCAGACCGAGCTGCGGTTCGCATCTCCGCCCCGGTGGCTCCAGAGCAGCAGCGCGCAGAACAGGTTCGCGGTCAGGGCCAATACGCCGATCACCCCCATGGTCTCCGGCGCGGGCAGCGTGCCGGAGACGGCCATCCAGGCGCTGCTGGCGAGCACCCATGTGCCCAGCGCCAGCAGCGAGGCGCCCTTCAGCAGCGCCGCACGGGCGCGCCAGCGCAAGGCCAGCCCGGCGACGCCGAGGCTGATGGCGTAGTTGGCGGCGTCGCCCAGGAAGTCGAGCGCGTCCGCCCGCAGCGCGGCGGAGCGCGCGGAGACACCGGCGGTTACTTCCACCACGAACATGCCCAGATTCACCGCGAGCGCGATCCGGAGCACCAGCCGCCACGCCTTGTCCTTCGGCGGCGGTGACGCTTCGCACCCGCCGCAGCACCCACCAGCCATCTCGTCATCCCTTCAGATTCGGTCGATGGCCATTTACATGCACCCTGTAGCAACTAGAGGGTCAAGCGAATGGTGATGACGATCGGCACGCTCGGCAAGGCGACGGGCACCAAGGCCGAGACGATCCGGTATTATGAGAAGATCGGGCTGCTGCCGCCCCCGGGGCGATCCGGCGGCAACTACCGCAGCTACGGCGAGGCGGAACTGGGGCGGCTGTCGTTCATCCGCCGCGCCCGGCAATTGGGATTCTCCCTGGATCAGGTTCGCGCCCTGCTGGAGCTTTCCGAAGATCGCGGGCGCGACTGCGCGACGGTCGACGCCCTGGCCCGCGGCCACCTCGCCGAGGTGGAACGGAAGATCGTCGACCTGACCGCCTTGCAGCGGGAACTGGCCGCGATGATCGCTTCATGCCATGGCGGCACCGTTGGCAGCTGCCGCATCATCGAGGCGCTGGGGCCATGCTGACTCCGGCCCCAGCACGAGATGACTGGGGCGACCGTTGGGCTGCAAGATAAGAATTTTGACTGGACCCGCGCGGGATATATTTGCCGCCAGACTATGAGCGCGCAATTACGCGCCTCACCGCTTCGACATCGGAGATGGCTGTCTCGTTCGCGCGCGAACAACTTGCCGACCTACCGGTTTCTCGCTCAACTCTGGTATTCACAAAAATTCGCGGCCAAGGCCATTGGGCCACAAGCAGGTCCTATGTGTTAACTTCCAAGAATATCGCGTTTCTTCTGCAAATATTCCTCGCGATTGACCTCGCCGCGCGCGTAACGCTCATCGAGCGAGTGCAAGCCGGCCGAACTGGCACCGGAATGGGGCATTTGCTGATGCGGTGCATGCGCCGTCCAGGAGAGTGCGCGGAAGATGAACACCAGAAGTGCCACGACAATAACAGCGCCAAAGATCATCATGAGCCATCCCCCTCCACCGTAACCGCCCCAACCGCCATATCCCATCATCGGCATGCCACCGCCCCATCCACCCATCATCCAAGGCCCTGGCCCGTAGCCATTCCAGCCGGGCCCTTGGAAGGCAGCACCTCCACCTCCTGCCGTATTGCTTGCCGCAGAATCTGCCCATGCGGCCGGCGCAGTGACAGCGAACGCCAAGGCTGTGCCGCTAGCTTTACGGAAAAAACCAGACATGTCGCAGTTCCTTTCATGAAGATTTCAGACCATCTTGTTGGTTATTCATATCGCCCAAATGATGGCAGCGCCTTGATATCGCTCAAGGCGCCGCCGGATCACCGTTGTTAAATATACTGCACTTCAGTCATCATGCCGGCGGCCATATGGTAGAGATTATGGCAGTGAAAGAGCCAGCGCCCCGGATTTACGGCATCGAATGCCACGCTGATACGGCTCATGGGCGGCACCAGCACGGTGTCGCGCATGGCTCCCTGCACGGCCGTACCGTTTATGGCAACGACCTGGAAGTGATGGCCATGCAGATGCATCGGGTGCGACATCATGCTGTGATTGAAGATATCGAGTGCGACGCGTTCGCTTTGTTTCACTTGCAGAGGTTCATGATTTTGCCATTGCCGTCCGTTGATCGTCCAATCATATCCCGTCATGCTGCCGGCGAGCACCACTTGGTGAACCCGGTCGATGGGTCGGTTGACGAGGGGGGTCTGCGCAAACAGCTTGGTTTCCAGCGTGATGCCACAAGCACCTGTCACCGCCTGCGCCGCCGTCGCTAATTTTACGATTTTCGCCTGCGGCGTGGCGAGAATAATGCCCGTCCGCGCCGTATCTCCTTCGCGTTGTGCCAGTATGGGATAAGCGCCTTCACCGGTGGGAAGCGCAAGAAGCAGGTCAATCCGCTGGCCTTCGGCAATCGGCAAGGGCGCCGAGATGTCGAAGGGTTGCACCGGATCGCCATCGACAGCGATCAGCCGTGTTGGAACGCCCCCTGTGCTGATCCAGAATGCGGTTGCCGTGGCGCCGTTAATGATCCGTAAGCGTACATGCCCGCTCCGCTCCACCCGAACGATCTGCGGATCGTCCAGCGTCCGGTCGTTGGCGAGATAGGCGTCGAAATCAACATCGTTGAGGTCAGGACCGTTGCCCATGGCCATGCCGCCTATAGGAGCAGAAGACCCCGTCATGTTGCCCATGCCACCCATGCTGCCCTGGCCATTTTGGCCGGTCAGGCTGGCCAGAATCTCCGCGGGGTTCTTGAAGGTGAAGTCATGCAGCATCAGAACGACCTCCTGCATATCGGCGCGGAGATCGTCAGCCGTATGCACGATCAGCGGCGCTGCCATCAGCTTCTGCTCCTGCAGGCCGAGATGCGAGTGCATCCAGTGTGTGCCGGGGCGCGCCGCAAAATTGTAGGCTTGACCAGCGTCGTTGGAGATCGGCGATTCGTAGCCGGTCATCGTTACACCATCCTGCGCCACGGGCGGCGTCTGTCCGTGCCAATGGATGATGGTCGGTTCGCCGCAGCGGTTATCGAGATTCACCGCGAAGCGTTCGCCGGGGGCCAGCACGGCACCGTGCTGGCCGTCAGCGCCAAGGATGGCAAACATCGTCGCCGCCTTGCCATTGACGACAATGGTGCGTGTCGCTGCCGTGAGGCGCCGCGTGGAAGCGGCGAACGCCGCGGCATTGGGAAGGACTGAAAGCGCCGTTGTGGTGGCGCCCGCCATGAGAATATGGCGGCGTGACAAATTGGTGTGCATTTTGGTGTAACCCTGCAAGCTGTCTGAATGGAACAGGAGTAGCCGCGTAACGGCGCGGCGGTTTGCACCGCCAGAGATTACACCAGTTTGCGCGGCGGCGGCGAGATGGGCCGGATGATCTGGCCGGGCAAAGCCACCTGAATTTGTACCACGTAACGAAGAACCGTCAGGGCGATGACGGGTGGCGCGGCTGCCGCGAGTGGTAAGGCGCTAAATGCGTTGGTCCCGCACGGGCAGGCCGGGGTCGCTTTGGGGCAGCAGGGCTTGGACGGCGCCGGCATTGTATCCGGCATGGGCATTGTCATCGCGGCAGACCCGCCATTGGCATAATAAGGTGCCGCCGCCCATCCTGGCGAAGAGGCCAGCATAAACAACAGCGCCACGGCGAGGCGGACCAAACCCACCATCGACCGTTTACACCCACGCCTGGCTGCAGCGTTGCGCATTACCGTGTCATCCGGCCCAGCGTTTGCACCAATTCTTCCACCTTATGGCGCTGGTCGGTGGCACTGCCTGAGCTAAACGCATCCGCAACACAATGGCTCAAATGGTCGCGCAAGATCTCCTCCTCGACCTTGTGCAAAGCGGCGCGCACGGCACTGATCTGTGTCAGCATGTCGATGCAGTAGCGATTATCATCAACCATGCGCAGTAAGCCGCCAACTTGGCCTTCAATCCGCTTCAGCCGCTGGGTTACTTTCTGCCGTGCCGCGTCATGCATGAAACTGTACCCTTGATACCATACCCTATGGGGGTATATAGGGTAAGATAGACTTCTCGGCAAGCAGCCCGAGGACAACGCCAGTGACTCATGGAGTACCCCATGGACGATCATCAGCATCACGCACACCATCATCACGCCATGCCGGTATCCGACGGGGTAAAAGATCCGGTTTGCGGCATGACCGTCGATCCAACCAAGTCCGAGCACCAAGCCGAGTATGAGGGGCGGACATTCCATTTCTGCTCCCAGGGCTGCCGGGAGAAATTCATCGCGGATCCGGACCGCTATCTGGCCGACGAGCCAGCGGCGCCGCCCTCGGCGCCTGGTACGATCTATACCTGCCCGATGCATCCCGAGGTTCGGCAGGATCATCCGGGCAACTGCCCGATCTGCGGCATGGCGCTTGAGCCAGCAGCACCCACGGCTGATGCTGGAGAGAACGAGGAGCTGTGCGATATGCGCCGGCGCTTCTGGGCATCACTCGTTCTTGCTGTGCCGGTGGTGGTGCTGGCGATGGGCGTCTACGTGCCGGGCCTTGGCGCAGTGCTCGCGCGGGCTGTGCCGCCAGGGCTCTCGAGCTGGCTCCAACTGATCTTCGCCACTCCCGCCGTCCTGTGGGCGGGGTCCTTCTTCTTCACGCGCGGCTGGCGCTCGGTGGTGAATCGCAGCCTCAATATGTTCTCGCTGATCGCGCTCGGCACTGGCGCGGCCTATCTCTACAGCGTGGTTGCCACTATCGCGCCCGGCATCTTCCCCGCCGGATTCCGCGGTGCTGATGGTTCGGTCGCGACCTATTTTGAGAGCGCGGCCGTGATCACCGTGCTGGTCATCTTCGGTCAGGTGCTCGAACTCAGGGCCCGCGACCGGACGGGAAGCGCGATCCGCGCGTTACTCAATCTCGCACCGAAAACCACGCGGCGCATCCGGGATGACGGCACTGACGAGGAGGTGACGCTCGATCAGGTTAAAGCTGGTGACCGGCTGCGCGTGCGGCCTGGCGATGCAGTGCCGGTCGATGGCGCCGTGCTCGAAGGCCACAGCACGGTTGATGAGGCCATGGTTACGGGGGAATCGATGCCGGTTGCCAAGAAGGTGGGGGACATGCTGATCGGCGGCACCGTGAACGGCACCGGCGCGCTGGTGATGCGTGCCGATGTGGTGGGCGCGGGCACCGTGCTTGCGCGCATTGTCGCGATGGTCGCCGACGCCCAACGCTCGCGCGCGCCGATCCAGCGCCTCGCCGACCTTGTCTCCGGCTGGTTTGTTCCCGTCGTTATCGGGGTTGCGGTACTCGCTTTTATGGCTTGGGCGGTCTGGGGACCGGCGCCGTCGCTCGCTTACGGGCTGATCGCCGCCGTCTCCGTTCTCCTCATCGCCTGCCCTTGCGCGCTCGGGCTCGCCACGCCGGTGTCGATCCAGGTCGGGGTTGGTAAGGGCGCCACCGCCGGCGTGCTGATCCGCTCGGCCGAGGCGCTGGAGCGGATGGAGAAGGTCGACACGCTGGTCGTCGACAAGACCGGCACGCTGACCGAGGGTAAGCCACGCCTTACTGCCATCATGCCTGCGCCCGGCTTTGCCGAGGAAGAGGTGTTACGCCTTGCAGCGAGCCTCGAACGCGCGAGCGAACATCCGCTGGCGGCGGCAATCCTGCACGCCGCCGGTGAGCGCAAGATCACGCTTGGCGATCCCACCTGCTTTGAATCGCTCACCGGCCAGGGCGTGCGCGGGCGAATCGAGAGCAGGAGCATCGCGCTCGGCAACGCTGCCTTGATGAAGGCGGAAGGTGCGGGACTGGGCGCGCTGGCGGACGAGGTTGACGAGTTGCGCGCAAGCGGTGCGACGGCGTTGTTTATCGCCGTCGATGGTAAGCTGGCCGGGGCCGTAGCGATTGCCGACCCGATCAAGTCGACCACGCGCACGGCGCTTGATGCGCTCAAGGCTGAGGGGGTGCGTATCGTCATGCTGACCGGCGACAACCGGCGCACGGCAGAGGCGATTGCGCACCAGCTTGGCATCACCGAAGTG
>JAGXAE010000261.1 GCA_018971725.1 Pseudomonadota bacterium
CCGCCCGCTGCTCGGAAAGAGTCTGGTTCTGCGCGGCGGTGCCGGTTGTGTCCGTATGGCCGACGATTTTGAAATTATACGCGGCCAACTGCTGGCTGGTGAGCGCCTGGCCAAGCTGGTCCAGCGTGGCCTTGGCCTGCGGCGTGAGATTGGCGGAGCCGGATTGGAAATCCACGATCAGATTGGCCGAGGGGGCAGTAGGCATCGCTTGGGGGGCAGCAGCAGGCGCGCTCATCGCCGGCATGGAAGCCGGGCTGGCCTGCATGGCCGGAGCCGACATTGCCCCTGGGCTGATGGGCTTGATGCCGCGCGTGGTGGCGCTGAGCGAGCCGTCCGGTTTTAACTGGTTGATGAGTTGCTCGGCGCTGGGGTTGCTCTGCGCCAGGGCTGGGCCACAGAGCAGTGCTGCGAACAACGCGCCGGAGAGCGTGGCGGAAAAATGGGGCTTGCGCATGGTCTGGAACCTCCTGGATTGGCCGGGATTGTAGCCGCGAACAGATGATTTGGCGAGAGCAACGAAACCGCTCAGGCTGAAAGCCGCTCCACTGTCTCAGCGGTAAACATCGCCTCATCCACCATGGCGCGCCCTTTGATTGTGGCGGTGGAGGATGGAACCCAGCTGGTCCAGCCAAGGCGCGGCGCGCCCGCTCCGCCGCCCAGGCTGAGGGGGGGAATTTCTCGCGCATCCAGCACCAGATTGATGGCGAAATCCGCTTCCCACCCCACATAGGCGCGGATGAGCGAGACTAAAGCGGGCAGGCGCGGTTTGTCCGGCAGCAGCGCCTCGAATCCCGCGCGGGAGAGCGGGCCGATGCGCACAATAAATCGCGCCTGCTGGTCCCAGGCGCGGGTGCCGATGGCGATGTTGCGGCCAAGCTCGCAAAACGCCCCCGGATTGCGGCCACGCGGCAGACGGCTTTGCTGGTCTGGCGCTATGGGCAGCCAGGCGCCGGCGAATTCCTGAACTTCCACCGGGCGGCCCAGATAATCCGCCACCATATTGGTAAGGCGGCTAGCAGAGCGCGTATGGGCCGAGAAGAAACCGGCATAATAGCGCAGCGCATCCGCCTCCACGGCGAGGCGGTTTTCCAGATGCGCCGTGCCATAGCCAGTTAGCGCCAATATGCCGGTGCCGACAGGCTCCTCCACCCCCGCCTGCGCGGCCTGCTCGGCGGAGCGGGGCAGACGGTATTTCGCACCCGCCAGGGCAAAAGCGGCCACGAGGCGTTGGGCCAGGAGATCGAAAAAATCCAGCACGGCACGGGATTTCTGCCGATTAGCCTGGGCCAGAAGCTCGGTGTACCAGCGCGGCATTTCGGCCGAGGGACCGGTGAGGCCGATGAGCGTCGTCACCAGCCTCGCGCGGCGGCCTTGCTGGGGGGCTTGGGCTTCCAGCACCTCGGCGGCGGGCTGGGCAAGACTGGGCGGGGCGGCGAAGCTGATCGCGTCGTCCTTGCGGCGACCTTTTGCGGCCAGGCGCAGCAGCCGCGCCGCGGCGTCGAACCGGAACAGATGCGGCGAGGCAGCAAGTCGTTCGAGGGGGAATTTCAAGGCCATGGGCTAGAGCAGCACCCTGGCCCCGGCCCGAGGTGGAAACCGCACTTCCTCTTCCGGCTTGCCGCGCAGCCGCACAGACGTGCGGACAAAGGAATTGATGCTGGCGTGCAGGGCGAGAAACCGCGCCAGCACCGCCGCC
>JAGXAE010000094.1 GCA_018971725.1 Pseudomonadota bacterium
GCCTACGAAACCTTCCATCTGCTGATGCCGGTGTTTCTCTGCCGCCGCTGGAAGGGCGAACCGCGCGGCCGCGAAGGGCAGAAGCTGGCCTGGGTGGCGCCGGAGGATCTGGCGGAATACCCCATGCCCGCCGCCGACCGCCCGTTGATCCCGATGCTGAGGGATTTTTTATGATGCCAGCCGAGCCAAGCGAAAACCTGCAGCCAAGCGAGGTTGGCATCGCGCAAGGGGATGGCGGGTCGGCCGGGCGCAAATTGAAAGACAACCCCAGCGCCGCGATCCTGATCATCGGCAACGAAATCCTCTCCGGCCGGACGCAGGATGTGAATGTGCAGTTCATTGCCCAGCGCCTGGCCGGGCTCGGAATCAAATTGCAGGAAGTGCGGGTGGTGCCGGATGTGCCAAATCGAATCATAAACGCGGTTAATGAGTTGCGCGCTTCCTATAATATGCTTTTTACAACCGGCGGCATTGGCCCCACGCATGACGACATCACCAGCGAATGTGTTTCCGCCGCGTTCGGCGTGCCCTGGGAACTGCATGAGGACACCGACCGGGAGATGCGCGAGAAAATGGGCGAGCGTTACAATGCCGCCCGGCAGCGCATGGCGACGATGCCGCGCGGCGCCATCCCCATCCGCAACGAGGCATCCATCGCGCCTGGCTTCACCATCGGCAATGTGCATGTGATGGCTGGCGTGCCGCGCATCATGCAATCAATGATGTTGGCGCTGGAGCCCAGCCTGCCGCGCGGCGAGCGGATTGAGATGCGGGCGGTGCACGGGATGGGTGTGATGGAAGGCGCCATCGCTGAAGGACTCTCCGCCATACAGGCGCGGTTTCCAGCACTCGACCTTGGCAGCTACCCGTTCCGGCGAGAGGGCATCTGGGGGGTGGCGTTGGTGGCCAAGGGAACGGATGTGTCTGCTATCGAGGAAGCCACCAGACAGGCGACGGATCTGATCGCCGCGCAAGGGGTGGAGCCGGTGCAGGGCGAGCCTTCTGTTTCTTGAAGGAGTGTAGGGCGGGTTTCGAGCCTGTCCGGTCATTCAGCGGCGTCGGCTTGCAACGGCTCTGCGCATTTCGGTTCAACCCAGAGCACTATCGCGCTCCTAGAAAGCAAATGGTATCGGGCAGGTCGACGTAGCGAACCCAATCAATTTTCATACTGTACGAAAGCAACGTGTAGAGCCGTCGCCGCTCGATCTCATAGCTTTTCGAAATTTTATATGGTCTCACACTCAAAAATACTGTTGCGATATCGATGTATTATTTACGTATCATGAAGATCGTAAATATTTCCACTTGGCTGGAAACACCTAATTTTTCATATAGGTTGCGGCGGTGCACTTTCACTGTTTCAGGGGATATGCTGAGCCGGATGGCGATAGCCTTGGTCGAATCTCCGGCGAGCATGAGCATGGCAACCTGTACTTCACGGTCGGTTAATGGAGGATTGGCGTAATGGCGTAACTGTGCTTCGAGGCTGATCTCCTGGTTTGGCGCAATACCGGCCGTAGCGATTTGCAGCGTTGCTGCCAGCTTCGTCATAAGAAGCAGCCAAGGGGTAAACATACAGAGCCAGCCCATTTCCTCATCCGTGAACCGGCTTCTAGAGCCGGATGACATGAGATCGAATCGCCACGGCGATCGCTCTCATGTCTGAATCCGTCTCTGAATCAATGAATTAGAGGGCGATTCAGACTTCAGTTCCGCTCGCAAAGCGAGCGAACCTAAAGTCATCGCGCTCTAGAACCGAGCGAGAGGCTCAGTACGCCGTGGGATGGCAGATCAAACAGAAATTGAACTTCGTCCTCCACGACATTGACAGTAAAATAGCGCTGAAAATATTCGGTTTGCTTGAAATATTCAGGCACCACCTGATCAAGCCGCTATAGGCCGGACGAAAACTGGCTCCGTGTGAATTGGTAATACGGATCCAACGCGTAGAAACTTTGTAGATATTCTATGAAAGGTATGTTCTCCACGTGGTCATCGTCGCCGACGCAGAGCAGTTGTGGAGATTTTTTGGGGCGGAAGATCAACGCGACCCAGGAGTCGAAAGTGACAACTAAGGGTGCCGCCATCATTGCCGTACTTTTCGCTTCTCTCGCCTCAGCGGCGCATGCTCAATCCTGCGATCCATAAGTAATATGGCTCCTAGCCCCACATGGGAGGATCCGGTAGCGGCTAACGAAGCCGAGCAAGCCCTATGCGCGGCCCAAAATGCCACTAGCGATGGCGATCCCGATTCCGCCAATGAGTATATGTTCGAAGCGCAGGACGAAGCGTCTCAAGCACAAGAGGACGAAGCAGACGGCGAGTATGAGGATTATGAAGCTTCTCAGATGGACAGCGGTCAATGAAATTCTTCGGTCCGTACAACGAAACGTACAATGCAGAGCGCTGCTAAAAAATTTTCTAATAAAATAAATAGATTACTTCATAAAGTGGCGGACAGACAGGGATTCGAACCCTGGGTACGCTATTAACGTACACACGCTTTCCAAGCGTGCGCCTTAAGCCGCTCGGCCATCTGTCCATCCGGCGGTGGAGGCAGTCTCTAGCGAAACTGTGCCACGCTGCCAAGCCCTGTCAGGCATCCATCTTCAGCGCCGCCAGGAAGGCGCTTTGCGGGATCTCCACCTTGCCGAACTGGCGCATGCGCTTCTTGCCTTCTTTCTGCTTTTCCAACAGCTTGCGCTTACGGCTGATGTCACCGCCATAGCATTTCGCGGTCACATCCTTGGAAAGGGCGGAGATCGTCTCGCGCGCGATCACCCGCCCGCCAATGGCCGCCTGAATGGCGATTTTGAATAGCTGCTTGGGGATCAGATCCTTCAGCTTGCCACAAATGGCCCGTCCGCGTGTTTCCGCCTGGCTGCGATGCGCGATGAAGGAGAGCGCGTCCACCGGCTCCTGGTTCACCAGGATGGAAATTTTCACCAGATCCGCCTCGGCGTAATCCTCGATCTGATAATCGAAGCTGGCATAGCCCCGGCTCACGGATTTCAGCCGGTCGTAGAAATCGAACACCACCTCGTTCAGCGGCAGCTTGTAAACCGCCATCGCCCGGTTGCCGACATAGGTGAGGTCCAGCTGCTGGCCGCGCCGTTCAGAGCACAAAGTCAGGATGGAGCCCAGATAATCATCCGGCACCATGATGGTGGCCTTGATCCAGGGTTCCTCGATATGGTCGATGATCGAGCCGTCTGGCATGTCCGCCGGGTTGTGCAGCGGCTCCATCTCCCCGTTGGTCTTGTACACATGGTACACAACGGAAGGCGCGGTCGCGATCAGGTTCAGGTCGAACTCGCGGGAAAGCCGCTCCTGGATGATCTCCAGATGCAAAAGCCCCAAAAACCCGCAGCGGAAGCCAAAGCCCAGCGCCGCCGAGGTCTCGGCCTCGTAATGGAAGCTGGCATCATTCAGCCGCAGCTTCGCCAGGCTGTCGCGCAGCTTCTCGAAATCATCCGCATCCACCGGGAATAGCCCGCACCACACCACGGGGATGGAGGGTTTGAAGCCGGGCAGGGGGGCTTGCGCCGGGCGGCGGTCCTCGGTGATGGTGTCGCCCACATTGCAATCCGCCACGGTTTTGATGGCGGCGGTGATGTAGCCCATCTCGCCCGGCCCCAGCTCATCCACGGGCTTCATCTTGGGCGTGAACACGCCCAGCTGCTCCACCGGATGCACAGCGCCGGTGGACATCATGCGGATCTTCTGGCCTCTCTTCAGCACGCCGTTCTTCACGCGCACCAGAATCACCACGCCCAGATACTGGTCGTACCAGCTATCCACCAGCAACGCCTGCAGCTCGGCCTTGTCGTCGCCCTTCGGCGGCGGCAGCTTTTGCACCAACGCCTCCAGCACGCCCTCGATGTTCAGGCCGGTCTTGGCGGAAATCTCCACCGCGTCCGAGGCATCAATGCCGATCACATCCTCGATCTGCTCTTTCACCTTCGGCACATCGGCCGCCGGCAGGTCGATCTTGTTCAACACCGGGACAATCTCGTGATTGGCATCCAACGCCTGGTACACATTGGCCAGCGTCTGCGCCTCCACGCCCTGGGAGGCATCCACCACCAGCAGCGAGCCCTCGCACGCGGCCAGAGAGCGGCTCACCTCATAGGCGAAATCCACATGGCCGGGCGTGTCCATCAGGTTCAGCACATAGGTCTTGCCGTCTTGGGCCGGGTATTCCAGCCGCACGGTCTGCGCCTTGATGGTGATGCCGCGCTCCTTCTCGATCTCCATATTGTCGAGAACCTGCTCGGTCATCTCGCGCGCGGTTAGGCCCCCGCAATGCTGGATCAGCCGGTCGGCGAGGGTGGATTTGCCATGATCGATATGGGCGATGATGGAGAAGTTACGGATAAGTTCAAGCGGCGTGGCGGTCATGGCGGGTCTTTAGGGCATTTCGGGTACGCGCGTCGATAAGGGTTTTACCCCGGCACCCTTATGGCGCTCAGCCCTGCTGCCAGGGCTGCTTTCATATCCGGCAAGTTCAGGGCCACGCAGCCCGCCGTCGGCGCATAATCGGGCGTGGCGATGTGGAAGAAAATCGCGGAACCCCGCCCTGGCATGATGGGCGCTAAATTCCAGTCCAGCACGCCGATAATGTCGTACACCCCATCCGCGCGCCAAAGCTCCTCATGGCTGGCGGGGTAGGGCAGGCGCACGGGCTTGTTATAGGCGGTATCCTCTGCTTCGTCGCACCAGCCATCGCTGGGGGAGAGTGGCTCCAGCGGCACCCCGCAGGGCGGCGGGGCCAGCCGGTCCGCCCGGTACAGCACCCGCACCAGCCGCAACAGCCCGGCCGGCGTGCCGCCATCGCCTTCGCGCTTCTGGGTTGTGATGCCGCCGCGCCCATGTGCGGCGCGGAATGTCAGCCCTGCGCCGCGCAACGTGCCGTCTTGCAGAACGAACTCAACCAAGCAGATGCCCGAAGCGCCTGGCCTTCGTCTCCAGATAGGAATCGTTCACCCCATTCGGGTCGAACTGGTGCGGCACACGCTCCACGATATTGATCCCGCAAGCGGCCAGGCTTTCCAGCTTCTCCGGGTTGTTGGTCAGCAGCCTGATCTTCCTGATCCCCAGCGCCTCCAGCATGGCGGCGGCGATATGGAAATTGCGTTCATCCGCCTGCCAGCCCAGCGCCCTGTTGGCGTCCAGCGTGTCCATGCCCTTATCCTGCAACGTATAGGCCCGCAGCTTGTTAATGAGCCCGATGCCGCGCCCCTCCTGCGCCAGATACAGCACGGCGCCATGGTTTTCCTGCCCCATGCGGGCGATGGCACCTTGAAGCTGCGGCCCGCAATCGCAGCGCAGGCTGCCCAGAAGGTCTCCGGTGAAGCATTCGGAGTGCAGCCGCACCAATGGCGTGTCCTGGTCCTCGGGCCGGCCCACCAGAATTGCCATATGCTCAATTCCTTGGTCCAGCGCGCGGAAGGCCACCAGCCTTGCATCGCGCGCGCCGTCCAGCGGCACCGCCACTTCCGCCACCTTCATCAGCGTGGAGGCTAGTTCCAGCGGATAAGCCAGTAAATCCGCCGCGGGCACGGTCAGCAAATCCGCTCCCTCTTTGCGGCTGGCCCAGCCATGGCGCACCGGGGCCGCCACCATGGCGGGCAGCAGCCGCGCCAGCTTGCCCAGCGCCAGGGCGGCCTGGGCCTCCTCCGGCGCCTTAATCGTCTCGAACGCGGGCAGAATCTGCTCCATGGTTGGGTCGGCGGCGCGTTTCAGCGTTTGCACGTCAATCAATGGTCGCGCCAGCTTCAGCGCGATGGCCGGGGCGCTTTGTGCCACCTCCTGCTTCAGCACCGCGGCGGCGCGCGAGGGTGCGAGCAGCAGGCTGGCGGGCTCGGTGGAGAGCACGTCAATCAGCCGCAGCCCCTCCGCGCCAACGGTTTCCGCCGGCACCAGAATCAACGGCTTGCGCGCGGCCAGCACCACCGGCACGCCGCGCCTGGCATCGGCGATCGCCCGGTGCACGGCCCGCGTGCGGGGCGTACCCAGCGGGTTTTGACTGATTTCCGAGCTTCCCATCACTTAGATAAATAATGACGATGGAAGCATCTGGCCAGAGCGGCTGACACCGCACGTAAAGCGGGTTACTATTCTACGAGTCGGTTAAGGAGTGCATGATGGCTGGCCCACGCCCGATCCTGATTGTGGATGACGACACCGCCCTGCGCGGTGCGTTGATGGAGCAATTGAGCGTGAACGGCGAATTCGCGCCGGAGGAGGCATCCTCTCTGGCGGAAGCCGAGACCAAGCTAAGCACTGGCGCGCGTTATGATGCGTTGCTGCTGGATGTTGGCCTGCCGGACGGTGACGGGCGGGATTTCTGCCGTATCTTGCGCGAACGCGGCATCAAGGCGCCGATCATCATGCTCACCGCGTCGTCCGAGGAGTCGGATGTTGTGCGCGGCCTCGATTCGGGCGCTAACGACTACCTCGCCAAGCCCTTCCGGCTGAACGAACTGCTCGCCAGGCTGCGTGCGCATCTGCGCAGTTTCGAGACTTCTGAGGATGCTGAAATCAAGATCGGCCCGTATCGGTTCCGTCCTTCAGCCCGCCAATTACTGGATGTGAAAGGCGGCAAGATCCGCCTGACCGACAAGGAAGCCGCGATCCTCAAATATCTTTACCGCGCCGGCCAGGCCGTGGCCCGGCAAACGCTGCTAGAAGCAGTTTGGGGATATAAGCAAACCGTTGCGACGCATACGCTGGAAACGCATGTTTACCGGCTGCGGCAAAAGATAGAGTTGGACCCGCAAAACGCCCGCATTCTGCTTACCGATGGCGGCGGGTATCGTTTGAGTCCCTGAACCACGCCGCCGCCTGTTCCACGCAAAGGCTGAAGATCTCCAGCGAATCGAACGGGCGTGAAACCCCGTCCGGCGGCAGGGTCAGTGGCAGGGTCAGGCTTGCCTCGATCATCAGATTATCCGCCAGGCCGAAATCCTCAATCGCCAGTCCCGGCACCGGCTCCTCCGCCAGGCCGGCTTGCCTGCGGGAGCGTTCCGCAAATGCTTCAGCGTTGTTGGAATAGCCGAAAACCGGCTTGCCCTGGCCAAGAAACCAGCCCAGCTCCACCAATGTGCCGGCATCGGCCGAAGCGCCGCGAAACGGCGTGAGATTGGCGAGAATCGCATCGCTCTCGCGCATCATCGCCATATCGTCCTCGTAAATCGCGCGCGCCAGCACAGTTGGCGGCAGGCTCATGTCGAGGTGAGGATTAAATGGTGCCAGGCCATGCAACCCATGCCGTGCGCAAAGCGCGCATTTGGCTTCCGCCTGCGCGCCAGCACGGGGAAGAAACACATCCGGCCCGGCAAGGTAGAGTTTTGGACGGAGAGAAGTGGCGGCCATCAGGCGCAGCATCAACCGCGCCCCGGCCCCGGTCAATCTTGCCGAACCGGACTAATTGGCGGTTTTTTACACGGCCTCGGCAAGCGTTGTGTGCGTTTGCAGCAGCCCGAGCAGCCCGGTGAAAGCCTCGTCCAGGGTCTTGCCGCTGGTGTTGAAGGTGAGGTCGGCCTTGGCGTAGAAGCCGGCGCGGCTTTCCAGCGTCAGGCGGATATCGTCCACGCCGTTCCGGTTGCCGGGCAGTTGGCGCACATCGCCCTGGGCCAGCACGCGGGTAAAGTGGTCCTCGGGCGTGGCTTGCAGCCAAACCGTGAGGCAATTGGTCAACAGCCGGTCAAAGGTCGAACTGTCGCCCACCAGCCCACCAGCGGTGGCAATCACGCAGGAGGGGTGGCTTTCCAGCGTCTCCTCCAACGCCTGGCGTTCATAGCGGCGATATGCGTTCGAGCCGTAAAGCGCCTGAATCTCCACCGGCGCGCATCCGGCAAGGCGCGTAATCTCCGAGCGCAGCTCGATGAAATGCAAACCGAGTTTGGCGGCGATCATCTGCCCCAGCGTGGACTTGCCAGCCCCGCGCAGCCCGATGAGCGCGATGCGGTTGTTGCGGGCGGAAGAGGAGCGGTTTTCCGCGCTGCCGAACAGCTCATTCAAGGCTCGCAAGGCGCGTTCGATCGCTTGCGCGTCCCGTCCGCGCAACAGCCGGCGGATGGAAAGCCATTCCGGCGTCGCGGTGGTTTCGTCGCCCAGCAACTCGGCGAGCGCGCAATCCAGCGCCTGCGCCACCTGCGCCAGCACCAGGATGGAGACGTTGCCGGTGCCGGACTCAAGGTTTGCCAGATGCCGTTCCGATACGTCAGCTTCTTCAGCCAGAACCCGGCGGGTCATGCCCCTGCGGGCGCGCAGCAACTTCACGCGCTTTCCCAGGCCGGAAAGGATTTCTGCCTCGTCGATCGGTATCATGCGGTCTGGTTCAATTCGGAAGCCATCCCCGCCCGTTAGCATTTTTTTGCCGGATAACAAAGGGGGAACATCGAACATATTGTAATATATTGCATGATTTCGAGCCCTGCCGGCCCCGTTGCGCCGTATCAGCCCCGCGCGCCGGGCAAGGCAACCGCCCCTTGCCCGTACGGGAAGGCGGTGCCATGTCTTGCGCCATGACAGAACATTACGATCCGGTGGGCTGGCATGGCACCACCATTTTGTCCGTTCGCCGCAATGGCCAGGTTGTCGTGGCCGGGGACGGGCAGGTATCTCTTGGCAACACGGTTGTAAAGGGCAACGCGCGCAAGGTGCGGCG
>JAGXAE010000262.1 GCA_018971725.1 Pseudomonadota bacterium
CCATCCGCCGCCACATGCAGCAGCCGGGCGGAATCACGCGGGCGCGCCGGGGCGGTGGCGATCCGCTCCGGCGGCAACTCATACCCGAACTCTGAAAGCTGCATCAGGCCCCCAGATAGGATGCCAGCTCGATGAGGTTCCCGTCCGGGTCGCGGCAATAGACGGACATGATGTCCCCCAACGCGCCGATGCGCGTGACGGGCCCGCGCTCGATGGCGACACCGCAGGCATGGAGTTGGCCCACCACATCCTCCGGCCCCACGGCCACGACGAAGCAGAGATCCAGCGTGCCCGGCTGGGCGGTTTGCGCGTGCGGGATCACCTCGTGCCCAACTTCATGCAGATTGATCTTCTGGGCGCCGAAGCGCAAAGCGGTGCGGTTTTTGCCGCCATATTCCTCGCGCTCCATGCCCAGCACGCGCTGATACCAACCCGCTGTGACGTTCAGGTCCCGGCAGACCAGCACCACATGATCGATGCGATCGACAGTGAATTTCATGGTTCAGGCGAGGTCCGCAAAAAAGTCATTGCCCTTGTCGTCCACCACGATGAAAGCCGGGAAATCCTTCACCTCAATCCTCCAGACGGCTTCCATGCCAAGTTCCGGATATTCCAGAACCTCAACCTTGGTGATGTTGTTCTGCGCCAGCACCGCGGCCGGGCCGCCGATGGAGCCGAGATAGAAGCCGCCATGCTTGGCGCAGGCCTGCGTCACGGCCTCGGAGCGGTTGCCCTTGGCCAGCATCACCATGGAGCCGCCGGCTTCCTGGAAGGCGTCCACATAGGAATCCATGCGCCCAGCGGTGGTGGGGCCGAAGCTGCCTGTGGCCATGCCATCCGGCGTTTTGGCGGGGCCGGCATAATAGACCGGGTGGTTCTTCATATAATCGGGCATGCCCTCGCCACGGTCCAGCCGCTCTTGCAGCTTGGCATGGGCGATGTCGCGTGCCACCACGATGGTGCCGGTGAGCGCCACGCGGGTTTTGACCGGGTGCTTGGAAAGCTCCGCCAGAATGTCCTGCATCGGTTTGTTCAGGTCGATGGCGACAACATCGCCGCCCAGATGCTCGTCCGTGATCTCGGGCAGATACTTGGCCGGGTTGGTTTCCAGCTGCTCCAGGAACACGCCTTCCGGCGTGATTTTCGCCTTGATCTGCCGGTCCGCCGAGCAGGAGACGCCGATGCCGATAGGCAGGGACGCGCCATGCCGGGGCAGGCGGATGACGCGGACGTCGTGACAGAAATATTTGCCGCCGAACTGCGCGCCGATGCCGATTTTGCGGCTGATCTCCAGAACCTTCTGTTCCATCTCGATGTCGCGGAAGGCATGGCCGGTGGCGTCGCCGCTGGTGGGCAGGTTGTCGTAATATTTGGTGGAGGCGAGCTTGACGGTTTTCAGGCAAAGTTCCGCCGAGGTGCCGCCGATGACAATGGCGAGATGGTAAGGCGGGCAGGCGGAGGTGCCGAGGGTTTTGATCTTCGTTTCGATGAAAGCGTAGATTTTCTCGGGCGTGAGAACCGCGCGGGTTTCCTGGAACAGATAGGTCTTGTTGGCCGAGCCGCCGCCCTTGGCGATGAATTGCAGATTGAACTCATCCGCATGGTAATCGCCGGGGGAGGCCATGATGTCGAACTGCACGGGCAGGTTGTTGCCGGTGTTCTTCTCGTCGAACATG
>JAGXAE010000095.1 GCA_018971725.1 Pseudomonadota bacterium
ATTGCGGAATTCCTGCGTCAGCTTCACCTTGTCATAGACCACAGACTTGCGGTCCTCGTCGTAATGAACCTCGACATAGCCGGTCAGCGGGAAATCCTTGCGCAGCGGGTGCCCTTCAAAGCCATAATCGCTGAGGATACGGCGATGATCCGGCAAGCCAGCGAAGCTGATCCCGAACAGATCCCAAACCTCGCGCTCCCACCAAATGGCGCAAGGCCATAGATCGCTCACCGAGGCGACCGGCGTATTTTCATCGGTGCACACAATCACGCGCACACGCTCATTCCGGGTCACGGAAAGCAGGTTGTAAACCACCTCGAAACGCTCAGCGCGCTCAGGGTAATCCACGCCACAAATATCCATGACCTGCTCGAACGCGAAGCTGTCGCGTAGGGTTTTCAGCAACCCATGCGCGGCACCACGCTCGGCCCGCAAGGCCACCTCGCCCAGCTTACGCTCAGCCGCCAGCACGCCGGGCAAAGCCGTTAACGCTTCCAGTACCGCATCAATTGGCGTCGCCGGAATTTCAGCCTCATTGTTTTCGGTTTCGTCAGCCACGCAGCACCGTCCCCGTCCGCCGGATCTTCTTCTGCAATTGCATGATGCCGTACACCAGCGCCTCCGCCGTGGGCGGGCAGCCAGGCACATACACATCCACCGGCACAATCCGGTCCACTCCGCGCACCACGGAATAGGAGTAATGATAATAGCCGCCGCCATTGGCGCAGCTGCCCATGGAAATCACCCAGCGCGGCTCGGGCATCTGGTCGTAAACCCGGCGCAGCGCCGGCGCCATCTTGTTGGTCAGCGTGCCGGCCACGATCATCACGTCAGACTGCCGTGGCGAGGCGCGCGGGATGATGCCGAATCGGTCGAGATCGTAGCGAGGCATGTAGGCGTGGATCATCTCCACCGCGCAGCAGGCCAGACCGAAGGTCATCGGCCACAGGCTGCCGGTGCGCGCCCAGTTCACCACCTTGTCGATATTGGCGATAATGAAACCCTTGCCGGCGAGCTCTCCGGTGATGCCTTTGATCACCGCATCCTGTTCGGCGCCTGGGGGAAGATGCTCCCTGTTCCAGGCGAGCTCAGCGCTGTTTGAGGCTGTAGTCATGCCTTCACTCCCAATTTAATGCGCCCTTGTTCCACTCATATATGAAACCAACCGTTAAAACCGCGAGAAAGCCCATCATCGACCAAAAGCCAACCATGCCGATGCGGCCGAGCGAAACCGCCCAGGGAAACAAAAACGCGACTTCAACATCGAAAATAATGAACAGAATCGCCACCAGATAATACCGCACGTCGAAGCGGCGGCGCGCATCGCCGAATGCCTCGAAACCGCATTCATAAGCGGCAAGCTTGTCGGGGTAGGGTTTCTGCCGCGCTGCGAACAGCGAGCCGAACACGAAGGCGATACCCAATACGGCGGCAAGGGCAACGAAAATGAGAATCGGAAAGTACTGCGCTAGGTTCAGCTGCACCTGCTCATCTCCTTGATCGCGCCGGGGCGGCAGAGGGGCCGCGCCCAAAATGAAAATCGTTCCCGCCGTGTCGCACCGCAACAGGTTCCGGTCAACCCCGCACGGAAAGAGCAACCATCCGCCGCCGCAAAGCGGTTTTGAGTGTGGTTTCCATGCCTCATTGGCAAGCTAATCGAGTTTGAGGAAGAAAGGAATGGCGCGAGTGACGGGGCTCGAACCCGCGACCTCCGGCGTGACAGGCCGGCGCTCTAACCAACTGAGCTACACCCGCGCAAGGGTGGGCGCCGTGTACTTGGCATTCAAATCAGCGTCAAGCGTATGACACTGGGTTCGACGAATAATTTGGTTCGTATAGGCGGTGACGGTTTCGAACCGCCGACCCTCTCGGTGTAAACGAGATGCTCTACCGCTGAGCTAACCGCCCCTGAGACAATGTGTAATAAACACAATATAGCACGAGACGGACGGCTAACGCCGTCCATCCCGAATTCGAATTAGTTAACGGCGTCCTTCAAGGTTTTGCCGGGCTTGAAGCGGACAGAAGTGGAGGCCGGAATGTCGATCTCCTCTCCGGTGCGCGGGTTGCGCCCCTTGGAGGCTTCGCGTGCGGCGGTGGCGAAAGTACCGAAACCAACCAGACGAACTTCTTCCTTCTTCTTCAGCGTCTTCTCGATCGCGGCGAAAACGGCGTCCACCACCTCTGCGGCCTTGGCCTTGGAAAGGTCGGCGTCTTCCGCCACGGCGGCGATCAAATCATTTTTGTTCACGGGCAAAACTCCCTGTTGTCGGTTGGATTAACGGGCTTGTCCGCGAACCTAGCGGGCAGACCACAAAAAAAGGTGGCGCGCGGTCTTAACCAAACTGCGCGCCACCCGTCAAACGCGCCCTGCCATTTAATGCGGCAGGGAAGCCACTACAGAGCCATCCGGCGTCTTGGCCAACTCCTCCGGCGTGTCGTCCCACTCAATCGGCTCAGGGGCGCTCACGAGGGCCTTCTTAATCACCTCATCCACATGGCTGACCGGAATGATGGTCAAACCCTTCTTCACATTGTCAGGAATTTCAATGAGATCCTTCTCATTGTCCTTTGGAATGAATACCGTGGTGATGCCGGCGCGAAGTGCCGCCAGCAGCTTCTCCTTCAAGCCGCCGATCGGCAGCACCCGCCCGCGCAGAGTAATTTCGCCGGTCATGGCGATATCCCTACGGATTGGAATGCCGGTAATGGCGGAGACGATCGAAGTTGCCATCGCGATTCCGGCAGAGGGGCCATCCTTCGGAGTCGCGCCTTCGGGCACGTGCACATGAATGTCCCGCTTATCGAAATAAGGCGGCTTGATACCAAACTGCGTGGCCCGCGAACGAATATAGGAATAGGCCGCCGCCACGCTCTCCTTCATCACATCGCCAAGCTGGCCGGTCTGCTTGATGGCGCCCTTGCCCGGCAGCAATACCGATTCGATTGTGAGAATCTCACCCCCAACCTCGGTCCAGGCGAGGCCGGTCACGACGCCCACCATATCCTCCGCTTCGGTCTCGCCGTAGCGGAATTTCGGCACGCCCGCGAACTTCTCCAAGTTTTTCTTGGTGATGCTCACCTTCTTGGTCTTGGCGGTGACAATCTCCTTCACCGCTTTGCGGGCCAGCGTCGCAATCTCGCGCTCCAGATTACGCACGCCGGCCTCACGGGTGTGGGTGCGCACCAGCTCCAGCATCGCTTCCTCGGAAACCGACCATTCCTCTTTCTTCAGGCCGTGCGCCTCGGATTGCTTAGGCAGCAAATGCCGCTTGGCGATCTCCACCTTCTCATCTTCGGTGTAACCAGGAATACGGATGATCTCCATACGGTCCAGCAGCGGCTGGGGCATACGCAGCGTGTTGGCGGTGGTCACGAACATCACGTCCGAGAGATCGTAATCCACTTCCAGGTAATGATCCGCGAAGGTGGAATTCTGCTCGGGGTCCAGAACCTCCAGCAAGGCGGAGGCCGGGTCACCGCGCCAGTCGGCACCCAATTTGTCGATCTCATCCAGCAGGAACAGCGGATTAGAGGTTTTCGCCTTCTTCATACCCTGGATGATCTTGCCCGGCATGGAGCCGATATAGGTGCGCCGGTGGCCGCGAATTTCGGCCTCGTCCCGCATCCCGCCAAGGGACATACGGACGAATTGCCGCCCCGTGGCTTTGGCGATGGATTTGCCAAGCGACGTCTTACCCACGCCGGGCGGGCCAACCAGGCAGAGAATCGGGCCGCGCACCTTCGGGCTGCGCGCCTGCACCGCCAGATATTCGACGATGCGCTCCTTGATCTTGTCCAGGCCAAAATGATCAGTATCGAGGATCTTCTCCGCCTCGATCACATCGTTCTTGATCTTGCTCTTCTTCTTCCAGGGAATGCCGACGATCCAGTCCAGATAATTCCGGACGACCGTTGCTTCCGCGCTCATCGGGCTCATGGAGCGCAGCTTCTTCAGCTCCGCCATCGCCTTCTCACGCGCTTCCTTGGACAGCTTGGTGGCCTTGATCTTTTCTTCCAGCTCGGCGGTTTCGTCCTTGCCGTCCTCGCCCTCGCCCAGTTCCTTCTGAATCGCCTTCAACTGCTCGTTGAGGTAATATTCGCGCTGGGTCTTCTCCATCTGCCGCTTCACGCGGTTGCGGATCTTCTTCTCGACCTGCAGCACGCCGATTTCGGCTTCCATGTGGTTGAACACGCGCTCCAGCCGCTCGGCCGTGCTGTCCAACTCCAAAAGCTCCTGACGCTCGGAAATCTTCAGGCCCAGATGGCTCGCTACCGTATCGGCCAGCTTGGAAGGGTTATCGATCTGGTTGACCGAGACCAGCACCTCCGGCGCGATCTTCTTGTTCAGCTTGATATATTGCTCGAACTGCGCCACCACGGTGCGGCCCAGCGCCTCAACCTCCTTGGTATCGGCGCCACGGTCATCAATGGCTTCCGCCTCCACCTCGAAGAAATCCTCGGTGGATTTGAAATCGGTGATCTTGGCTCGGCGCAAGCCTTCCACCAGCACCTTCACGGTACCGTCCGGCAATTTCAAGAGCTGCAGAATCGTGGAAACCGTACCGACGCGGTAAATGTCATCCGGCGCCGGGTCGTCCTGCGCGGCGTTTTTCTGCGCCACCAGCAAAATCTGCTTGTCTTCCTTCATCACGCTTTCCAGCGCGCGCACGGATTTTTCGCGACCCACGAAAAGCGGCACGATCATGTGCGGAAACACGACGATATCCCGCAGCGGCAGCACCGCGAGAAGTTCAGAAGGCGATCCGGACTTTTTAGTGTCTGACATATTTAACTTCCTTTGGTCTCCCGGCTGCCCTTACGAGGCACAGAACGGGGTGCCGCTTGTTGACGGCCACAGACGACATATCGGCAGGCAGCAGTTCGCCCACAAGCCGCGAATAGGTGGCTTGCGGGCAGCGCGTCAGGAGGCGTTCTCCGTCCGCTTTTCGGAATAGAGGTAAAGTGGTTCGGCGCGGCCCTCGGCCACCTCGCCGCTGATCACAACTTCCGAGACCCCCTCCAGACCGGGAAGGTCGAACATGGTGGTCAGCAAAATGCCCTCCATGATCGAACGCAGGCCACGCGCGCCGGTGCGGCGCTTAATGGCGCGGTTGGAGATCACTTTCAGGGCGTCGTCGGTGAAGGTGAGCTTCACCCCCTCCATCTCGAACAGCCGGCCATATTGCTTCACCAGCGCATTCTTGGGCTTGGTGAGGATTTCGATCAGCGCCGCCTCGTCCAGATCCTCCAGCGTGGCAACAACCGGCAGGCGGCCGATGAACTCGGGGATCAAACCGAATTTCAGCAGATCCTCTGGTTCCACGTCGCGCAGAATGGCACCGGTGCGGCGTTCATCCGGGCTGCGCACATCCGCGCCGAAGCCAATGCCCGAACCCTTGCCGCGGCCGGAGATGATCTTTTCCAGCCCCGCAAAGGCGCCGCCGCAAATGAACAGGATGTTGGTGGTGTCCACTTGCAGGAATTCCTGCTGGGGATGCTTGCGCCCGCCCTGCGGCGGAACGGAGGCCACCGTGCCTTCCATGATCTTCAGAAGCGCCTGCTGCACGCCCTCGCCCGAGACATCCCGCGTGATGGAGGGATTGTCCGACTTGCGCGAAATCTTATCCACCTCGTCGATATAAACGATGCCGCGCTGGGCGCGCTCCACATTATAATCGGCGGCCTGGAGCAGCTTGAGGATGATGTTCTCCACGTCCTCGCCCACATAACCGGCCTCGGTCAGCGTCGTTGCGTCCGCCATGGTGAAGGGCACGTCCAGAATCCGGGCCAATGTCTGCGCCAGCAGCGTCTTGCCCGAACCCGTTGGCCCGATCAGCATGATGTTGGATTTCGCGATCTCGATGTCGTTATTCTTGGTCGCATGCGAGAGGCGCTTGTAGTGGTTGTGCACCGCCACGGATAGCACACGCTTGGCGTGCGCCTGGCCGATCACGTAATCATCCAGCACCTTGCAAATCTCACGCGGCGTCGGCACGCCATCCCGCGCTTTTACGAGATGCGTCTTATGTTCTTCGCGGATGATATCCATGCACAGCTCGACGCATTCATCGCAGATGAACACGGTCGGGCCGGCAATGAGCTTCCGAACCTCGTGCTGGGACTTGCCGCAAAAGGAACAGTAAAGCGTATTTTTCGTGTCGCCCGATTTACTGGTCATAGCTACTCCACAACCCCCATCTAGGAAAAAGACTAGTCCCCTGTGCAATGGGGCACAAGCACCGGGAATTTTCCGCGAAACACTGGGTTCTCAAACCCATAAGCGAAATATCCCGCCCGGGCCGGATCAAATTTCCGCCACCGAATGTCAAAAAACTGAAAAAATTGGCCTTCCCCCACGGGGCGGAAAGCCAAATTTCCGAAACTATGGGAAGAACCGCCGCTGACTCAGGCGCCGTTGGATTCGGGCTTCGGCGCGTCATCCTTCACGGTGCCGGTCTCCGCCTGAGATTTCACAACCTCATCCACGAGGCCGAAATCCTTGGCCTCCTGGGCCGACATATAGGTATCGCGTTCCAGCTTCGCTTCAATCGCCTCAAGGGGCTGGCCCGTATGATCCACATAGATCTGATTCAGTTTGCTGCGCAGTTTCAATATCTCGCGCGCCTGGATTTCGATATCCGTGGCCTGGCCTTGGGCGCCGCCGGAAGGCTGGTGCACCATCACGCGCGCATTCGGCAGGGCGAACCGCTTGCCCTTGGCGCCGGCGCAAAGCAGCAGCGAACCCATGGACGCGGCCTGACCGAGGCAAACCGTGGAAACCGGCGAACGGATATATTGCATCGTGTCGTAGATCGCGAGGCCGGAAGACACCACGCCGCCGGGGCTGTTGATGTAGAAGGAGATTTCCTTGTTCGGATTCTCGCTCTCCAGAAACAGCAGCTGCGCGCAAAGCAGAGACGACACCACATCGTTCACCTGCCCGGTGAGGAAAATGATGCGTTCCTTCAGAAGCCTGGAATAAATGTCGTAGGAGCGCTCACCGCGCGCCGTCTGCTCCACAACCATGGGCACGAGGTTGTTATTATAAACCTCGACAGGATCACGATCCCACATGCGTTTTCAATCCTTTATCTTGCACAACCGCCGGAAACAGCCCCGCGCCGCGCCAGAAGTGGCCACGGCGCGGGTGAAACGCGGCGTCATGAGCTTAGGTTAGAGCATCTTTCCAGTTCGTCTAGAGGCGACGGGAAAGTGAAGGCGTTTCCTGGCGCGGCTTTATCAAGCTGCGGCACACTCCCTTACTCTTCGGGGTCCTTGGCCAGCTCTTCGGCGGACACCTGAACCTCGTCCTGCTTCACGGAACCCAGCAGGAAGTCGATCACCTTGTCCTCGAAAATCGGGCCGCGGAAACGCTCCATCTGCTGCGGGTTCTTGCGGAAGAACTCCACAACCTGCATGGCCTGGTTGCCGTAGCGCATCGCCTCGTTGAACATGGCGCGCTGCAGCTCCTGATCGGTCACCTGCACCTCGTTGGCGCGGCCGATCTCGGCAACGATCAGGCCCAGCCGCACGCGGCGGTCGGCAATGGCGCGGTATTCCGCCTTCAGCGTCTCCTCGTCCTTGCCCTCATCCTCCGGGTCAGCCTGGCCAGACTGCTTCTCGCTCTCCACCTGCTGCCAGATGGCGTTGAACTCGGCATCAATCAGGGAAACCGGAGCTTCGAACTGCGCCTTCTCGGCCAGCACGTCCAACAGCGAACGCTTCAGCTTGGTGCGGGTCATGCCTTCGTACTCGCGGCCGATCTGCTCTTTCAGGCGTTCCTTCAGCTGCTCCAGCCCTTCCAGGCCGACAGCCTTGCCCAGCTCGTCGTCGATCGCCGGAATCTCGGCAACCGCCAGCTCCTTCGCGGTGATCTCGAACTCGGCGGTCTTCCCGGCCAGATCCTTGGCGCCGTAATCCTCGGGGAAGTTCACGGTGATGGTCTTGGTCTCGCCGACCTGCATGCCTTCAACCTGCTCGGTGAAGCCGGGGATGAAGCCGGGGCCGGCCACGGTCAGCGCCACGTCCTGAGCGGTGCCGCCCTCGAAGGCCACGCCGTCGATACGGCCGATGAAATCCACCTTCAGCTGCTCATCCTTGGCGGCGGGGCGGGCTTCCTCAACCGGCTTGAAGCTCTTGCGCTGGTCGGCGATGTTCTTGAGCGCCTCGTCCAGCTTCTCGTCGCTCACGGCGGCGACGGGCTTGGAAAGCGTCACGTCGGACAGGTCCGGCACGGTCACTTCCGGCAGCACTTCCATCTCGACGGTGAATTCCAGATCGGTGTCCTTGCCGGTCTTCACGATCTCCAGCTTCGGCTGCATGGCCGGACGCAGGTTGCGCTCGGAAAGCAACTGGCTGTGCGCGTCATTCACGGCGCCTTCCAGAATCTCGGCGGCCACGGCATCGCCATAGCGCTTCTTCACGATGTTCAAAGGCACCTTGCCAGGGCGGAAGCCTGGCATCTGGATCGTCTTGCTCAGCTCGGCCAAACGCTTCTCACGCTTGGCGGCCAACTCGGGTTCGGGAACCACGACCGTAAAGCCGCGCTTCAAGCCGTCAGAGAGCGTTTCAGTAACCTGCATGGGACGAACAAACCTCAAC
>JAGXAE010000096.1 GCA_018971725.1 Pseudomonadota bacterium
CCGGCATTATAGCTCTTATCGCCCCAGACCGGCGGAAACATGCCGGGCATGCCGGCACCGTTGGCGCCATGGCAGGCTGCGCAATTGGCTTTGTAAACCGCCTCACCGGCCACGACATCCGCGTGCGTGGCGGTTTTGAGCATAGCGGGGTAGGGGCTGGGTTTGTTGGGTGGCGCCGGTGGCGTTGCAATCGGCTTGCCGCGATCCAACCAGTCGATATAGGCGGCCATATCCACGATCACATTGCTGTCTGTGCTGGGGCGGGTGCCATTCATACTGCGCATGAAACAATTCGCGATCCGGTCTTCCAGGGTAATCACGGCATTCTCGCGCTTGGAATAAGCGGGCAGCTTGCTGGCCGTCTCTCGGAAATTGCCCGGCGCGGAGGTGTCGCCGCCATTAATGTGACAGTTGCTGCAGGTAAGTTCGTTACCGACATAGCCTTTCACCTCCGGATTGGTGGTGGTGTGCATCATCATGTCATAACCGTTCTGGATAGACTGGCCGAGCGGCCCGGCCGGCAGGCCCTGCAAGCTTTGCGCGTGGGCCATGCCAACCCCGGCCAACCCGATTATGACCGCCGCGGTGAAAGACGTTTTCATGTGCGCGCTCCTGTTTTTGTAGGCAGTTTTCTATCACACTGCCGGAGAGAATGTATGAATTATCTCCGGCAGATGTGCAGGGGGCTGCTCAGCCTTTGTAAGGTTTAAAGCCGTATCCTTCGAAAATCTTCAATGCGGCGGGAGAGCGGATGAAGCTTAGCCAGTCCTTCGCGGCTTGCGGATGCGCCGCTCCCTTCACTACGGCTCCGGCATAAATCGCCGTTGTATTGTACTGTGCAGGAATGGGCACATCGGAGATCGGGTGTCCGATCTGTTCTTGAAAGATCGCTTCGGACTTCCAGGTCACACCCGCATCCGCGAGACCCTGCATCAAGAACAAAGGCGTTTGGCGGTGATGGATATGGGTAAGGATCGTACTGCCATTCTTCACGCCGCTATCGTAAACTTGTTCCTCTAACGCGGCGCCTCCGGCTTTTTTCAGCGATGCCTGGATTTGCCTGGCAATGCCCTCAAAGGCAGGATTCGGCATAACCAACCTCACACCAGGTTTGGCGAGATCTTGTAGGCTGGTGATATGGGCGGGGTTCCCGGCAGGCACCATGATCGTTAAATTATTGGTGACATAAGGAACCGCGGGCGCTTCAAGCAGACCGTCAGCAATATGCTCTTTCACCTTTTTTAGCCCGGCGAAATAAGCGTCGGGCTTGGCGGTGAAGGTCATGTTGCCGGAGGTAAACACGCCGTCATTCTTCATCGCCTCGATGAGCATACCCGGCGGAATGGTCACATAAAAAACGCGTCCGGTATATTGCGGGTAGGCTTTTTCAAACGCTCGCACCAACGGCGCCATGGCGAAATAATAGTTGCCGCCAACATACAGCACGAGCTTTGGGTTGTTGAGGTCGCCATGGAAATCGGCCATGGAGTCCACCTCAGGGACGGTGAACTCAAACCCTTTCTTCACCGCATCATTGTTCTGGCCATGCTGCCAGGGAGGAAAAATCTTTTCGGCGTAATGCGGCGCTTCCGCTTTGCCATTCCACCCCGTATCGGTTTGGGCCTTGGCAGCTAACGGGGCAGCCGCCATCAGCACGGCCATAACCGTGCTGATGCAGGATCTCAAAGAAGGTTTCATGTGGAACTCCTTGGAGATGGGCGCGTCTTATGCCGCCGCGATATAATGGAAACCAGCTAGTTGGAGCTGCGGGATGGTAGCCACCACGCCAGGGCTGAGCACCACGCCGGGGATAAGGTGGTTTGTTAGTTCGGCCGCCAGTGCCTCATGCGCAAGACCATCCGGGTTGATGGATTTTTTGATCAGCATCCCAGAGAATTCCCAGATCGCATTGTGGCAACCCACAAAAACAACGCCGCGCTGCTGTAGAATTGAGATGCTGTTTCCAGATGGGGAGAACGGCCCGGCGGGATTTTCAAAATCCACGGCGCTTTCCTGCATGTCGGCCGGGGTGCCGAGGAGCGTATTTTGGGTGAATTTCCCTTTGGTGAAGGACGCAAGTTGATATTTGTCCCAGATGGTCTGATCGTACAGTGCCAGATGCGCTGGACCATGCGTTGCGGAAACCGCCAGAAAATTAGGATGCTTCCACGACCAAATCTGCGCGTTCATGGAATTACGCATGAGGTTCAGCCAAGGGCCTGCGAGGTTGGTATTATCCCAAACCTGCTTCGGTCCGCTGCGATAGGCCAGCACCGCATTCAGTGCCTCGCTGTCCCATTCGCTGGGGCTGGTAAGGACCATCGGAACTGTCTTGAAATTCCGGCGGCGCGGCAGGGCGGCAAGCTTCTTCGTCAAGGCCGCCAAGGCCGTCCCCGAAGATGATTCCAGGCTGCCGGTTTCGGCCGTGCTGGCATAAGCCGGCAATGCCGCCGCCGCTAGCCCGACAGCTCCGACCGAAACCCCAATTCCGCGAAGCAAGTCTCTACGATTTGCGCTTTGAGAGCCGCCCTTTTGTTCATGATCCGACATTGCGTTTCTCCTACCTTTTTCTTTGGTGGTTGCCAGACACGAGCAAGGCGGTCTGTATAAGGAATGCCTTCTATCTGGAGGCCGTAGTATTGGAGGATTGAAAAAAATTTAATAACTTATAATTCTTGTTATATTAATAAATTTTTTCGAACGATTCGTCTTCGTATAAAAATGCTTCGATACTATAGGGCACACAGATTCATGGGCGAGCCCAGCTTGCGTTGGTTGCTCATTATATAAAGGCGTTGCGGCCCGACACCAACAGGAATCTCCACAAGTTATTGATATAACGCATAGAATTTCTCTACGACTAGGGTCGCGATCGGCGCTGACCGTGCTCTGAAAAAACCCTGGTTCAGGTTTTTTTCAACAAGTTGGGTTAAGCGGGGGTACAGTTCGGCTGCTATTCACATATACCATCCGTGCCGCATCGATATCGCCACCTCAGTCGCGTTCTATCTTAAAGAAGGAGTCCGGGGAGTCTATAAGACGCCGTCGCGCCTTGTACCGTAGAAATGAACTCTATCGTTCCGTGTGGATCGAGGCCTTGTCAGACGATCCCACGGAACGCCGCGCAAAGAGCGAAGACCTCGCCCGTGAGCGGCAGATTCTTGTGCGCGCAGTAACGTGTGGCGAGTTTGATCAATTCCTTGATATCGCGCCCGCTGATCTGCGGATAACGCGCCAACAATTCCTCTTGCAGCGGTTCGGGTATGTCGGCTCCGAACTGCGCCGAGAGCGTGCGCCAGAGCTGTCGCGCGGCATCAGGCGGCGGCGTGTCGTAGCGGATCACGGCGATACAACGCGAGAGGATGGCGTCGTCAACATCGTCCATCCGGTTCGTGGTCATGAATAAGAGACCGTCGAAATATTCAAGCGTACGCAGAAATTCGGCAACAATGGCATTGTGCTCGAGGTCATTGTCGCGCTTACGGATATAGACGTCTGCTTCGTCCAGAAGAAGGATTGCCCCCCAGCGCGCGGCGCGGCGCAATATCTGTGTTAGATTTGCCTCGACGGAATCCGCCGTGACGCCGAGTTGGCCAGAATGCACGCGGTAGAGCGGCTTGCCCACGACCTCAGCATAGACTTCGGCGGTTAATGTTTTGCCGAGCCCTGGCGCGCCCTTGCACAGAATTGTGGTGCCGCCGGATTTGCCCTCGATGATGTCTTCGGCCACCACTTCGAGATCCGCGGTCAGGATGTCGATCAGATCACGGTGAACCGCCGGGAGAATAAGTCTGTCACGCAGCTCCGGTTTGTAGCGATAGGGTTCAACATTCTCGACATGCACCCAGATGTTGCGATGCTGCTCCAAGTGAAAGAGATAGAGATAGCAATGCATGGGAATCCGGTCGAATCCCTGCTCGGCTCCTGCCTCGCGCCAGAAATTCGGTACCAGCATCGTGTCGAAACGCCGCTCGAGCGCCTCTTCGTCGTTCACGCAGCGAGCGCTGCTTTGCTTTGGCAGGCGTACGAGGTCGAACTTGCCTTTGGGGGCGCTGGACCAGCCAACATTCATGGCAAGAAATTGCTGACCGAATTGCTGTTGCATTTGACGAAAGCGTTTTGCTTGGCGTTCATATTCCGTTTTGAACGCTTCACATTCCTTGAAAAAGCCGTGTGCAGCCAGAAGCTCGGGGATGGTACGGTTCACGATGTCGTTAGCATCGAAAACAATGGCCTGTGTCATGCCAGAATAGCGCAAGCGTGCATCCTGGCGCGTTTCGTTGCCGGCTGCCTGCATCGTGTTGGCCAGCAGGCTGACAATCACATAAGGCTTGCCTTCAGTGGGCACCGCATAGCGCATTTCGGTAACCAGCCAAGGCAGCAGTACCCCGTCCTGGCTGCGGCGGTAAAGCCAGCCATCGATCGCATCGCGCTTAAGGTAAGCAATCAACCCGTTGATAAGCATGTCGATTTTTGGAATCTGACGGGCTGCCGGCGCGGTGTGAATGTTATCAAGCGCAAGCAGCTGGAGCATTAGTCCGCGCTCACCGCTTTCGCGGCACATCGTGTAGAGCGTATTCAGTGACTCCGCGTCGAATAAGCTGCTGGCAACCAAGGCCCGGCCACTACCTGGCCTGTCTTTACCGAGATACTTTGCTAGGGGAGAATCCTCCGAAATCTTGCCGAGCAGCTTGCGCACAAGCTCGTCGGAGAGATCAAAATCCATCAAGGCAACACTCATCGGGCTCTCTATCTTCCATTGCTACGCCGTCGCCGGAACGGGGACGGTGCTCTACCGCATCCAGCCCAACTCGTCTAACGTTGGGCCATTGTAGAGCCACGGGAGCAGAGGGTAAATCCATGGGTGTCTCTAAGGCTCCCTCTTGGCCTTGGGGATACAAACCTTGCCGTAGAGGCGGGAAATGAAGCGCCTTAAACTTTATTATTAGCCGGTAAGCCGCGTACTTCATTGATTCTGAAAGCCAATAGTCGGGAATTATCCGGCGGCTGGTGCTATCGTGACCTTGGCCGAGCGAAGTTCTGCTTCGGGCCACCAAGGGGGAGTGGCATGCGGGAACGAGAAGAATTAGCCGTGTGCGGTATTTTTAGGTTGGTATTAAGGTGCGTTCCCTATCCCGCCTATATGAACGTATTTGACGACAGTCTCAGTCTGGTGGTCGATGATTGTTGGTCAAATTGGCTTAAGCATGGCCGTGACGGTGGTAATGCTATCTTGCGGGATCATGTGGCGATTCAAACGAAAGCGTTTGCAGAAAAAGTTCTAAGTGTTGTTGAGCACCCGCCAAAAACAATGCTCGATATTGGCAGTGGTGATGGGCTAATGGCTTGGGCAGCCCTGGCGCTCTGGCCCCACTTGAAGGTGACAATAACAGACATCTCTCCGGCATTGCTGATGCAGGCAAAGGCTGAGGCCACAAAGCGCGGCGTTGTTAGTCAATGCAGTTTCGTACTCGCAAATGCGGAGACATTGCACAGCATTGCTGATGACTCGCAAGATTTGATCGTAAGCCGCTCTACCATTGCTTACGTTGCAGATAAGCCGGCAGCATTCAATGCGGTACTGCGCGTGCTCAAGCCAGGAGGGACAATGAGCATCGCTGAACCGTTTTTCCGTGAGCAGGCCCATTCCGCGATTCTATTGAAACAAGCCTCTAAGGATATGAGCAGTCCCTTGCTCGCATTGCTCTATAGATGGAAAGCGGCGCAGTTTATAGAACCGCTTGATGCCAGCCAGCCGAATGTACTGACCAATTATACGGAACAAGACCTCCTCAGCTTTGCTTACCAAGCGGGCTTCCATGCGTTGCATCTGGAATTGCATCTCGATGAGCGTCAGGCTCCACCTCGGGACTGGAAAACATTTTGCGCGATGTCACCGCATCCATTGGCACCATCATCGGGGGAAATTCTGGCCACACGGTTTTCTTCCAAAGAACGAGCAATGTTGGAGGCCGCGATACGTCCCAACATCGAAAAAGGTGAATTTAGCATGGTCAGCCGTATGATTTATCTGCACGGCCGCAAGCCAGCTCACTAAGCCGCCGTTAGAATCTGCGTGATGCTAAAACAAAAGCCTCGATTTCATCATATGGATGAAAACCGAGGATTCAAGGAAGGCGCAGCCTGTGTATGGCACTCTGCGGTTCATATAAAGTGCTTTTGATTGTCTACACCGTTAAATTTTAACGGCGTAGACAATCAAGATTGGACAATAAATTCATTGCTGGAACGGGATCAGAATTCACTAAGATCCCGCGGGCCAGCAATATCTCCCGCAACGGCCAACACAGGCTTGAGCGCAGCATTAAAACGCTTCTCTGGTTCGCGCCGGCGCGCCGGTGCGTGCATTGCCCTGTCAATAATATCCTGGCCTTCGTCAATCTTGAAGCGCGCAGTCAGCTGAGCCAGTTTCTCCGTTTCCTGAGCAAGACTATGGCAGGCGGCGGTTGACTGCTCAACCATGGCGGCATTCTGCTGTGTGACTTGGTCCATTTGATTGACCGCGGCGTTGACCTGGTGAAGGCCCGTGGCCTGCTCCTGCGCGGAGGCGGCAATTTGGCGTACCACGCTGCTGATTTCGCCAATTTGCGAGACAATCCGAGCCAGGGCGGTTCCGGTCTGGCCCACGAGATCGACGCCGGAGACAACCTGTCTTGTGGAAGTCGAGATCAACGATTTGATTTCTTTGGCTGCGTCCGCCGAGCGTTGCGCTAAAGCTCGTACCTCCGAAGCCACCACGGCAAAGCCGCGTCCGGCATCGCCGGCGCGTGCCGCTTCCACGCCGGCATTCAAGGCAAGCAGATTTGTCTGAAAGGCAATTTCATCGATCACGCCGATGATATTGCTGATTTGTCGAGAGGATGCCTCGATCCCGCTCATTGCTGCAACCGCGTCCCGTACGACGGTACCGCTTTGCTCGGCATCCGCCTGCGCGGAGTTCACGACGTCATGCGCGTGTGATGCACCTTCGGCTGTACGGCGGACTGTCACCGTAATTTCGTCAAGCGCCGCCGCAGTTTCTTCAAGGCTGGCAGCTTGTTGTTCAGTCCGCCGCGATAAATCGTCCGCTGCAGCCGCGATCTCCCCCGTGCCGGCGCGAATATTTGAAGCGTTGCCCATGATGACTTTCATCACCTGATGCAGCCGTTCCATGGCATTGTTGAAGTCGCCGCGGAGCTTTTCGTAGTCAGTTCTAAATGGTGCGTTCAGGCGGAACATCAGGTCGCCATCGGCCAATTTTTCCAGGCCTATGGCGAGAGAAGTCACGACGGTTTCTTGCTCGCGTGCTGCTGTTTCACGCTCTATTTCACGGTGACGCCGTTCTTCATCAGCGCGCTGACGTGATTTTTCCATTTCATCTTCGAGGCGAATCTTCTCAAGCCCGGCTTCCTTAAATACCTGCACCGCACGAGCCATATCGCCGATCTCATCATGCCTTGTGGTATCTGGCACCTCGACGCTTAGATCGCCATTTGTCAGGCGGCGCATGATGTCAGTCATTCTGCTAATCGGCCGGCCAATGTTCGAGATCAATACCCAAACCAAGCCACATACCACAAGCAGCATTGTTCCCAGTGCCACGGTGATGCCAATCTTGCTCGACGACTTCGCGTTCTGGATGGACGTGGCATGATTTGCCGCCATCGTCGCTTGGTAAGCAAGATCGTCCTCAATGCGCGCGTTGAATGTGTCATCCAATTGCGCCATGGGACCGGTGATAAGAGCCTGTGCCGAGGCGATATTTCCAGAAGCGGAGTCTGCGACGACCGTGGTTGCATCCTGGCTCATCTGAACGAATGCATCGTGGAATCCGTCGCCATCTCCGGTTTCGCGGCCAGGGTCCATCGTCGGCTCATAGATGCGCCAATTGCTGGCAAAAGAATTGCCGTCAGCCTTGATATGCGCGGCAAGTGTAGCAAGACGCGCAGGATCTTTGACCATTACGGCTTCGCTGGTATAGCCGAACAGGCGAGAGCCGCTGCGTCCCATCGCCTCGATCGGCCTTGTCCCAGCGATATTGTTTTCTAATCCATGCGCGACCGAAGATACGAAATCAATCCGTGAAAGGGAGAAAATGCCCAAGCCGACGGTGAACAGCAGCACCACGGAAAAGGCAATTATGAACTTCTTTAGAATTGACCATCTGGAGAAAAAAGACATTTTGGCGGGTTTCCGGGATTGGTTGTGATGCCCCGGGCATGACCCGCAGCGAGCCATACGATTCCATAGCTATATTTAGAAGTGGTTAAACGCAGGGAATTGAAGGATGCGGCGCCGAGCCGCTTTGGGGATGCGGCTCCGCGTCGTGCCCTTTGCGGCGCGAGGTAGTCGCCATCTCAAGTGTTTGTATTAAAGCATATTTTCCGGCGGATTGGCAAAATCGTCCCGCATGCTAAGCGTGGGCGCATGCTTATTCGCCAACTTTCCTATTTCGTCACCCTTGCCAAAGAACGGCATTTTGCCCGTGCTGCGGATGCTTGTTGCATTA
>JAGXAE010000097.1 GCA_018971725.1 Pseudomonadota bacterium
CTTGAGCTCACTTGGGCATAATGCACAGAATTCCTAGCCCAGCACAAATAAATCGTGTTTCAGGTTAAGACTGAAACGGCCGCGCCGTGGCTGGCATAGGCGGGCAGAATACCGCCGGCACGGGAAAAACCACGCCCCCCTGCGCATCCCGCAGCGCCGGAAGCCCGCGCAGCACAAGGCTGGGCATCCCACCAAACCCTCTGAATTTCGCCGCATCCTGGCCCAGCGCGCCAAAGCTCACCATGCCACGCGGGTCAGTGAGTACGAAGCGATTGTCCCAAAGCGCATGGCTAACCGCCGGAACAGGAGGGGCACAGGCCGCAGGCTCCCGGGCCAGCAGCCACCCTGGCCCTAACCGGCCCGCCGGGGCGATCCGCACACCACCCAAAGTCGCCGCACGCAAACAGGCGGCCACGCGCAAGACCGCATCTTGCCGGGGGGCATGGGTGCGCCCGCCAATGGTTCTCAGTAAAGCGGCCAATGCCGCGGGGGGTGCTGCGGCAGCGTCCAGCACCGCATAGCCTTCAGGATACAGCCTGGCCCGCCGGGCGAGGAAATCCGCCACCTCCTGCTCTTGCGCCACGCGCTCAGCTGGGTCACGCGGGGGCTGCCCCACACCCGCCTGGCGAATTCTTACCCGCTCGAATTTTGGCGACTGGTTGGACGGGTCCTCCACCCACTCCATTCCCTGCGCTCGCAAATAATCCCGCAATTCAGCCGCGCGGATGCCCAGCAACGGGCGGATCAGCACCACCTCGTTACGCGCGCTCCAGCCCGCCATGCCTTCCAGCCCGCCAGAGCCATGCCTTGCCCGCATCGCCACGGTCTCAAACTGGTCATCCCTGTGGTGGCCGAGGGCAAGATGCAGAAACCCGACAGCGTTTGCGGCCTGGACCAGCGCCTGGTGCCGGGCATGGCGGGCGCGCTCCTGCAACGCGGCGCCAGGAGATAAATCCAAGGTGAGCACCTGGCTCTCTATGCCCCGCGCCGCGAGGCGCATAACCGTCAACTCCGCCTCGGCGCCCGATTCTTTACGCAGCCCGTGGTCCACGATCAGCGCCAGCATCGCGCCACCCCGGCGCTTGCAGTAATCCCGGGTCAACAACGCCAGAGCAGTACTGTCCGCCCCGCCGGAAACCGCCACTGCCACGCGCGGCGCGCCCTCCGGCGGCAGCAGCCGCGCCATTGCCGCGGCGAAGGCGTCAGCTACTGGCAATGCGCGCGGTTGGATACCGCGTCGATCTCGCTTTTCATCCCCGGAGGCGGCGTGGTGTATTGGCTATTCAGCGAAGCCAGCGTCTCGCACGCTTCTTGGTCCTGGTGAATCGCGGCGAGCGACGAGGCCAGCCCCAGCATGGAGTGCGGCGCATATGTGCCGGACTTGTTCATGTTGTAGGTGTTGTAATACGCCACGGCAGCACTCCTTGGGTCACCTTCAGCCGTATAGCTTTGCGCCACCAGATACTGCGCCCGGTAAGCCTGCGGCGCGGATTTATGGTGGGTGACAATACCCTGCGCCAGCTTTTGGGCGGTGGCATAATCATGCTTCTGGTAAGCCCCAATCGCGGCCTGCAAGGCAGCCTTCGGGTCGTCCGGCGCGGCGGCTTGCGGCGCGACAGGCGGCGGAGGCGGCGCGACTGTACCTTGCCCGGCCGTGCCCGGCGCGGCCTGCGTTTGGGCGCCGGGCGTCGCACCAGCGCCGTTGGTCATCTGGAATTTCAGGTCTCCGATTTCTTTCTGCGTCTGGTCATTCTGCGTCTGCTGCTGGTGTTGCAGATCGGAAACTTCACCATTCAGGGTCTGCACCTGCGCCTGCAATTGCTGCACCTGCGTCAACAGGCTCGGCAGCAGCGCGTTGCTCGTTCCATTGCCGGAGGCCGGCGGCGGGGCGCTGCCGCCCAGCGAAGATCCGCCATTACCCCCGCCTTGGGCTTGAAGTTGCTGAAGCTGCTGTTGCAGTTGCAGAATCTCGTTTTGCAGGGCGATGCCCTCCTGGCTCTGAATCAGCGGCTGGGCGTACGCACCAAGCGGCATCAGCAGTGCGGCGGCAAGAAGCGGAATTCGGTAGCGCATTGAAACTCCAGTCTGAGCCTACGGATGCAGGCAAATATAGGCGCGGGAGCGCCCAAAACAAAACCGGCGGCCTTTCGGACCGCCGGTTTGCTTCACTCACGGCGCAGGGCCGGGAGAAAACCTATTACTTGCAGTTCTGCGGGTTGAAACCCTGAACGGAAGTGATCGCATTACGGTTCTGCGCATAGGCAGACTCGTCATTGCCAGCGGCAACCGGGCAATCCTTACCATAGGAGATGGTCTGGATGCGCGAAGACGCAACGCCCTGGGCAACCAGATAGTCACGGGCGGCGTTCGCACGGCGCTGGCCAAGAGCCAGGTTGTAGGTCTCGGTGCCGCGCTCGTCGGCGTTACCCGCCACCAGCACGTTCACGGAGGGGTATTTGGCAAGCCAAGCGGCCTGCTTGCCCAGGGTCGCATCAGCGTCGCTGGACAGGCTGGACTGATTGAAAGCGTAGAACACGCGGTCACCAACATTGGCAACCAAGTCCTGCTCGGAACCCGGGGCGGGGCCGCTCATCTGAGCGCCAGCGCCCGTGTTGGAAGCGGTGCTGGTGGGGTTGGAGGAGCAGGCTGCCAGCAGGGCCAGGCCGGCGAGAGCGCCCAGTGCTTTGATTTTCATGGTAGGAACCGATCCCTGTCCGAAATTGAGTGAGCAAAATTTAGTCAAATAGTTGCGTAATCACGATGATTGCGCAGACATTGCGGCTGTACTCTTCCCGGCTGGGAAGGGTCAAGCGCCACATTAACGTAAATTGTTCATCTCACGAAGGTTTCCACCGCTTCAATAATTTTCTTCACCTCTGTTGATTATTTGTAACACCCTTGAAAACTGGGGTTTTAGCCGCGTTTCCGCCGTTGCGGCACTCCCCGGCTTGACATTTCCGGCGGCTCGCGGTCTGCCCTGCCCCGTAAGATAGAGGCAGATTCAAGATGCAGAGCGATGATTTGAAGAGTCTGGTGGAGGCGGCGCTGCCCGCCATCGCGGCCGCGGACGCGGCTTTGCTGGAGGATTTGCGCGTCTCTCTGCTGGGCAAAAACGGCAATGTGACGATGCTGTTAAAATCGCTGAGCGGAATGGACGCCGAAGCCCGCAAATCCGCTGGCGCCGAGATAAATCTTGTAAAAACGCAAATCACCAATGCAATTTCCACGCGCCGCGCGGTGCTGGATGCGCAGGCCCTGGAACAAAAGCTCGCCGCCGAGCGCATCGATGTCACCCAGCCGCCCCGCCCGGATTCGGTGGGCGCGATGCATCCGCTCTCCCGCACGCAGGAGGAGCTGGCCGCCATCTTCGCCACCATGGGCTTCACCATCGCCGAAGGCCCGGATATCGAGAGCGACTGGAATAATTTCTCCGCCCTCAACATCCCCTCCCATCATCCCGCCCGCGCGATGATGGACACGTTCTATCTCCAGGCGCCGGAAAATGCCCGCCCGCCGGTGCTGCGCACCCACACCTCTCCAGTGCAGATCCGCACCATGCTGGAATGGGCCAAAACCGAGGGGCTCAGCGCCTCACCCGCTCCTATCCGCATCATCGTGCCCGGCCGTACCTTCCGCGCCGACCACGATGCCACCCACTCCCCCATGTTCCACCAATGCGAGGGGCTGGTAATTGGCGAGGGTATCACGCTCGGCCACCTGAAAGGCTGCCTGATCGACTTCCTGCGCGCCTATTTCGGCGTTCCGGAGCTGCCCGTCCGGCTGCGCTCCAGCTACTTCCCCTTCACCGAACCTTCCATGGAAGTCGACATCGCCTGGAACAGGAAAACTGGCGAGATCGGCGGCGGTACGGATTGGCTGGAAATCGGTGGCTCCGGCATGGTTCACCCCAACGTGCTCGCCAATTGCGGCATCGACCCGCGCCGCTTCCAGGGTTTCGCCTTCGGCGTGGGGCTGGAGCGTATAACCATGCTCAAGCACGGCATCGCCGATCTGCGGCTGTTTTTTGAAAGCGACGTGCGCTGGCTGCGCCATTACGGGGTCTCACCCCTTACCCCCGCCAGCCTGCACGAAGGAATTTAAGCGATGAAATTCTCTCTCTCCTGGCTGAAAACCTGGCTGGACACTGACGCCTCGCTGGAGGACATCCTCGCCACCCTCAACAAGATCGGCCTTGAAGTTGAAGGCGTCGAGAACAAGGCCGAGGCGCTCAAGCCCTTCACCATCGCCCAAATCATCGAAGCGCAGCCCCACCCCAATGCCGACCGCCTGCGCGCCTGCCGCGTCACAGCGGGCGGGGCGGAGCTGTCCGTGGTCTGCGGCGCACCCAATGCGCGCACGGGCCTGAAAGTCGTGCTGGCTCCGGCGGGGGCGGTCATCCCCACCAACGGCATGGTGCTGAAGGTGGGTGAGATTCGCGGCGTGAAATCCGAAGGCATGCTCACCAGCGCCCGCGAGTTGGGGCTGGGCGAGGACCATGACGGCATCATCGAACTGCCCGATGACGCGCCTATCGGCGCCAATTATGCACAATGGGCCGGGCTGGACGAGCCGGTCATCGAAATCTCCATCACCCCCAACCGGGGCGATGCGCTAGCCGTGCGCGGCATCGCGCGTGACCTCGCGGCGGCTGGGCTTGGCACATTGAAGCCGTTTGCCCCCGCTGCCATCAATGGCAACGGCGCCTCCGCCATTCAGTGGGCAAACGACTATCCCGAAGCCTGCCCCTGGGTGCTTGGCCGCACCATTCGCGGCGTGAAAAACGGCCCCAGCCCGAAATGGCTGACCAAGCGGCTGGAGAGCATCGGCCTCCGCCCCATCAACACGCTTGTCGATATCACCAATTTCTTCACCTACGACCTCGGTCGCCCTCTGCATGTGTTCGACGTGAACAAGCTCACCGGCCCCACCCTCACACTTCGCCACGGTCAGGCGGGAGACAGCTTCCCAGGTCTTGCCGGCAAAGAGGTGCAGGCCGGACCTGAGGATTGTGTGATCGCCGACGGCGCCGGAGCGCAATCCCTCGCCGGCATTACGGGCGGCGAGGGTACGGGCTGCGACGACGCCACCACGGACGTCTTCATCGAATGCGCCTTGTTTGACCGTGTGCGCATCGCCAAAACCGGCCAGCGCGCGGGCATCTTCTCCGACGCCCGCTCACGGTTTGAACGCGGGCTCGACAGCCAGCTTCTTCCCGAGGCCCTGGACGCCGCCACCGCCATGGTGCTGGAGCTTTGCGGCGGCGAGGCCAGCGAGATCACCGAGGGCGGTTCGCGCCCCGAGTGGGGCCGCCAGGCCTGCCTGCGGTTCGAGCGCCTGCAAAGCTTCGGCGGCTCGGACATCACACCCCCGGAAGCCATCGCCTCGCTGGAACGCCTTGGCTTCACCGTGGTGACGGAGGATGCAGACAGCGTCACCGTCGCCGTGCCGAGTTGGCGCAATGATGTTGCCCAGCCGCCATCGCTCGACCAGGCACCCGATCTTCCCGGCGCTCAGGCCGCCGCCGAAGGTGCGGCCGAGATCGAGCCCGAGGCCGACCTCATCGAGGAAGTGCTGCGCCTGAAAGGGCTGGATGCCATCACGCCGGTTTCCCTGCCGGTTGCCTCGCTGGTGCCTGCCCCCATCCTCACGCCCAAGCAGGCCCGCACGGCATTGGCGCGCCGGGTGCTCGCCACGCGCGGGCTGCTGGAATGTGTCACCTTCTCCTTCACGGACGATGCCACCAATGCCCTGTTCGGGGACGCGCCGGAGAGCCTGCGCCTCGCTAACCCCATCTCCGCCGACCTCAACCAGATGCGCACCACGCCGCTGGCCACCCTCGCCCAGGCGGCGGCGCGCAATCTGGCGCGCGGCATCGCTGATTTCGGCCTGTTCGAAACCGGCCCGGCCTATGCGGCGGATCTCTCCCAGGCGCTGGTGGCGGCGGGCTTGCGCGTGGGCAACACGGGGCTTTCCGCCCTCACCCCCGCCCGTGCCTTCGACGCGATGGACGCGAAGGCGGATGCGCTCGCCGTGCTCTCGGCCCTCGGCGTGCCGACGGACGCTGTCACCACCATTGCGGGCGGGCCGTCCTACTACCATCCGGGCCAAAGCGGCGCACTGATGCAGGGGCCGAAAACCATGCTGGCCCGCTTCGGCGCGCTGCACCCCGCCATCGCGGACAAATTGGACCTGCCTTCCGGCACCGTGGCGTTCGAGATTTTCCTCGATACCATCCCCGAACCCAAACGCCGGAAGAAGACCGCACCGGCGCTGCCGCCCTTCCAGCCGTTGCGGCGGGATTTCGCCTTCCTGGTGGATGAGAGCGTGGGCGCGGAAGCCGTGCTGCGCGCCGCCAAGGGGGCCGAGCGCAACCTCGTCACCGGGGCCATTCTGTTCGACCGCTACCAGGGCAAGGGCGTGCCCGAAGGCAAGGTCTCTCTCGCCATCGCGGTCACACTGCAACCATCTGAAAAGAGCCTCACGGACGTCGAGATCGAGGCCGTCTGCGCCAAGATCGTCACCGAAGTGGGCAAGAAAACCGGCGCGGCGCTGCGGGGCTAACCCGGCCCGGTATTGCCAACCTTCAGCAGCGCGAACACCCGCAGGGCGGATGCCAAAGGCTTTCCGTCCCCGCGCTGCGAATCAATACGCGTCACCAAGGCAGAGAGAGAGAGCCCGTCCCGCCGCGCGGCCTCTCCCAGCGCCGCCCAGAACTCGGGCTCCAGCGCCACGCTGGTGCGGTGGCCGGAAAGCGAGAAACTACGCTTTTCGAGCATCGCCCAACGTATGCAGCAAAGCCGGCAGAAAAACGAAGGTGGACACCAACACCGCCGCCAGGCTCAAAAACAGCAAATTTCCCATGCTCGCTGTGCCCCTATCCGCCGAGAAGGCGAGCGAGCCAAACGCCGTGCCGGTGGTGAGCGCCGAAAACAGCACCGCCCGCGCCGTGGCCGAGGATAGAAAGCTGCGCATCCCTGCCCGGAAGTTCATCACGAAATAGACGTTGAACGAAACGCCCACACCCAGCAGCAAAGGCAAGGCAATGATATTGGCATAGTTGATGGACATGCCCGCCAGCTTCGCGAACAGGGCAGTTAGCAGCGCGGAAAGCGCCAGTGTAGCCAGCACCAGCAGGCTATCGCGGATGTTGCGAAACACTAGCAGCAGAATCACCGTAATCGCCGCGAACGCCAGCATCGCCGCTTCACGAAAAGAACCCAAAATCGTCCCCGCGGTGGCGATGGTAGAAATCGCTGGTCCGCCCGCATTAGGCGCCACCTTCAGCACCGCCGTTGCAAAAGCGTGCAAGCCCTTGGTGCTCTGCGCCGCCGCGGTGGGAAAGGCCTCAACCCGCACCTGGCCATCGTTCAGAAACCACTCGCTCTTAACATCAGGCGGAAGATTGGCCTCGGTAATTTTCGTGGCGTTCAGGCTGCCCGCCAAACGCTGCAATTCAAGCGGCAAAAACCGCGTGATGCCCGCGTTCATGGCCATGATCGTCGCGTCGTCTTCCCCTTGCAAGCGCCTCAGCACCGCCTCGATCCGCAGCAATTCGCTGTCCTTCGGCAATTTTGCAGCAATGCCATCAATGGCCGTAATCGTCTTGCCCATGGCGTCACGAATATCCGCCGCCGTCACCTGCTGCTGCGGCGGGTTCGCGGTGGCGGCGAGAGTGGGTGCCAGAATCGTTTTGGCCTGGGCCAGCATCGCCAGCTTCTGGTCCTGGTTTTCCGGTACGAAAGTGCCACCCGAAATCGCCTGGGACACTTCCGGGAGCTTGCCAAGCTTTTCCACCAGCACCCGCGCGGCGTCGATATTCGGCGTCATCGCATCGGCGTAGAACGGGTTGGTCTGCGGGTTGGCCAGCAGAGAATGAATGGTCCGCATGCTCTCCGTATTCGGGTCTTTCGTATCCAACGGGTTCGCATCGAAATTCATCGTCACGGCTGAAAAAATGCCCGCAATAGCGAAAACCCCGAATATTCCCAGCACAAAACGCCGGTGCCGGTGCAGGAAGTCATCCGCAATGGCACCACCCGGCATGCCAACGGGCGTCGTCTCCGGCCGCGGGGTGAACAGCCGCAGCAGTGCCGGCAAAAAGCTGATGGTGCAGAAGAAGGCGATGAACATGCCCGCCCCGGCAATCTCGCCCAACTCCGCCACGCCCACAAACGGCGTGGGAGAAAACGCGAAGAACCCGCAGGCCGTGGCTGTGGCCGCCAGGGCAATCTGCGCGCCCGCCTGGCGCGCCGTTTCCGTTAAAGCCGAACCCAGCGCCGGCACGGCATGGCGCACCGCGCGCAGCCGCACCGCGTACTGAATGGCAAAATCAACCGCGAGGCCGATAAACAGAATGGCGAATGCCACCGAGATCAGGTTGATCACCTTCACCACGATGGCCGCAAAGGTCATCGTCAAGATAAGCCCCATCACCAGCGTCAGCAGAATGGGCACAATCAGCCGCCAGGACCGCAAGGCGAGATAAAGCCACAGCGCGATGAG
>JAGXAE010000098.1 GCA_018971725.1 Pseudomonadota bacterium
GGACGGCTACCCGCCCTATAACATCGAACAGCTCAGCCCGGTTTCGCTGAGAATCACCCTCGCCGTGGCGGGGTTCACCATGGATGACCTGCAAATCACCCTGGAAGATAACCAATTGGTGATAAGAGGCCGGCAGAATGACGACGCCCAGGGGCGGGTGTTTCTGCACAGGGGCATCGCGGCACGGCAGTTCCAGCGGGCTTTCGTGATTGCGGAAGGGATCGAGGTAAAGGGCGCTTGGCTTGATAACGGCCTGCTGCATGTGGACCTTATACGCCCTGTGCCGCAGCCGGTGGTGAAGACCATTCCCATTTCCCGCGGCCAGAACAAAGTGCCGGCCCCCACCAAGACGGTGGACGGGGACTAAATTATCACAAATCCGGGAGATGGCTGGCCAGAACGGCGGATCATCCCCAATTCAGACATAAAGGGACCTCAGGCTGAAGATCTTCCGCCCGAGGGGCCTGAAAGGACCGACGATGAACATCAAAAACCATGACGGCACGGCCAATTTCGTCCCCGGAACGGTGCTGGACATTCATCATATTTCTCCCGCGCAGCTGGCCTTGCTGGGGCTGGAGGAGATTGCCTTCGTAAAGCCGGTGATGACCGAGACCGGTCTGGCCTTCGCCATCCATGCGGCGGATGGAACGCCCATAGCCATTGCCGCCGACCAGCAGCTTGCCGCGGCCGCGATCATCCAGAATGATATGACGCCGACGTTGGTGCATTAAGCCCCGCCGGGGTAGCTTCTCCTCAAACCGAGGGAGACGCCGCATGGAGCTGGTTTTCTATACCAATCCTATGTCGCGGGCGCGTATGGCCCGATGGGCGCTGGAGGAGACCGGCCAGCCGTACCGTACGGAAATTATTAGCTACGGGCCGGAGATGAAGTCTCCGGCCTATACCGCGATCAACCCCATGGGGAAGGTGCCGGCGCTGAAGCATGGCGATGTTGTGGTGACCGAGACCGCCGCCATCATCGCCTATCTTGCCGATGCGTTTCCCGAAGTGCAGCTTGCACCGCCACCGGGTGACCCCGCGCGGGGGGCATATTACCGCTGGCTGTTCTTCACCGCCGGGCCCTACGAGGCCGCCACAACCATGAAGGCGCTAGGGTTCAGCGTGCCGCCGGAGCGGGCGCGCATGTGCGGCTTTGGGGCCAGCCAATCCGAAGTGCTGGATGTTCTGGAAGCGGCGATAACCCCAGGCCCTTATTTGCTGGGTGGGACGTTCTCCGCCGCCGATATTTATGTGGGCGGGCAGCTTGGCTTCGGCCTTATGTTCAAATCCATCGAGCCGAGGCCGGCGTTCGAGTCCTATGTGGCGCGGCTGCAAGCCCGCCCGGCTTTTATCCGCGCCAATGTGCTGGACGGCGCGCTGCCGGGTTAACCCGGATCCGCCGCCACAAAAAAATCCGCCATCCGCCTTGGCGGGCGCGCCGTTGTCCTCTAACCGCAAGGCAGGATTTTGGAGGCGGGCATGGCGTTGGAGGAGGTGTTTCCTGATTACGCCGCGCATGAAGCGGCTGGGTTCGCCGGACTTTGCTGCCCCAGGCGTACCATCATGATCGCCTTACTCCGCGCGCCGGCAGCACGCATCTTTGCGCGGCGCTGCACCAGGCGGGGCAGTTGGCCGAGCCTAACGAGATTTTCAACCCGCGCGGTCCGGCAGGGCAGGAAAGCCAGCGCCGTCAGGTGTCGCTGTTCAGCGATTATATCGCGAGTTTCGCCGCGGGGCCGGATGAAACCTTCATCTTCAAAACCTGTTGGCAGGATGTGGCGCCGCTGGCCCCGGCGCTCACCCGCCTGTTTCCAGATTTGCATGTTGTTTACCTGACCCGCCGGAACGACGCTGCGCAGGCTGTTTCCGCGTTCAAGGCTGAGGTAACCGGGGAGTGGCATCGGCGCCAGGGTGCAGCGGCTGCGGACACGCTCACGGAAGCGGATTTTTCAATGAAACGTATCCTGACCATCCATGCGCTTCATGCGATGGACCGGCGCGGCTGGGCAGGCTGGTTCGCGGCCCAGAGCATTTCGCCGCTGCGGCTCGTCTATGAGGATTTCGAGGCGGATGTGAACATCGCCTTGCGGGTTCTGGTGCCGGCACTGGGGCTGAAGCTGCGCCAGGAAGTGCCACCCGACACGGGGTATGAAAAGCTGGCGGACCGGCTAAGCCAGGACTGGACGCAAAGGCTTCTTGGCCGGCTGTTGAACCTGAGCTGAGTGATCCGGCTCTCATTGCGCTCTAGCCCCGCTGGCGGGTGGATGGTAATGGCCCGGCCATGTCCATCGTGCTCGCATTGCCCAAGGGTCGTATTCTGAACGAAGCCGGCCCGGTTTTGGCCCGCGCCGGCCTAATGCCGGAGGCGGAATATACCGACGAAAACTCCCGCAAGCTGCGGTTTGGCACCAGCCATCCGGATGTGGACGTGATCCGCGTGCGCTCCTTCGATGTGGCGACCTTCGTGGCCTTCGGCGCGGCGGAGATCGGCATTTGCGGTGGCGACGTGCTGATGGAATTCGACTATCCCGAGGTTTACGCGCCGCTGGATCTGGGCATCGGCAAATGCCGCATTTCGGTGGCCGAGCCGAAGGATGACGCCGGCCAGACTGATCTTTGCCGCGTTTCGGCCATTCGGGTGGCCAGCAAATACCCCAACACCGCCAAGCGGCATTTTGCGCGGAAGGGCGTCCAGGCGGAAATCGTGGAACTCTCCGGCTCCATGGAGCTGGCACCGGGGCTGGGCTTGTCACGGCTGATCGTGGACCTGGTGCAGACCGGCAGCACCTTGAAGGCGAACGGGCTGGTGGAGACGGATGTGATCGCGCAGGTCTCCTCCAAACTCATCGTGAACCGTGTTGCCTTGAAGACAAGGCCGGAAGAGATTGGCGGCTGGATCGAGGCATTCAGGAAGGCGCTGGAAGCATGAGAACGCTGGCGACGGCGCAACCGGATTTTGAGGCGGCTTTTGAGCAGTTGCTCTCCCGCGCCACGGTGGCGCCGGAGCTTTCCCGAGCGGTGGGCGAGATTATCGGGCGCGTGCGTTCGCAAGGCGATGCGGCGCTGCTGGAATATACTGCGCGTTTCGACCGGTTGGAGCTGAATGCTGCCGGGCTGCGCGTGAGCGCCGATGAACTGGCCGAGGCCGAGGCGCAAACCCCCTCGGCGCTGCGTGAGGCATTAGCCGTGGCGGCGCGGCGGATCGAGACGTTCCACAAGGCGCAATTGCCCCAAGACATCGCTTATACCGACGATGAGGGCATTACCTGCGGCATGCGCTGGGGCGCGTTGGATGCGGTGGGGCTTTATGTGCCCGGCGGCAAGGCCGCGTATCCGTCCTCGGTGCTGATGAACGCCATCCCCGCCAAGGTGGCCGGGGTGGGGCGCATCGCCATGGTGGTGCCGGCACCGGATGGCGTGCTGAACCCATATGTGCTCACGGCGGCGAATGTGGCCGGAATAACCGAGATTTACCGCGTGGGCGGGGCGCAGGCGGTGGCGGCTTTGGCCTATGGCACAGTGACTATCCAGCGGGTGGACCGGATTGTGGGCCCCGGAAACGCCTATGTGGCGGAAGCCAAGCGCCAGGTGTTCGGGCAGGTGGGGATCGATTCAATAGCCGGGCCGTCCGAGGTGCTGATCATCGCGGATGAAGGCTGCGATCCGGTGCAGTTGGCCTATGACCTTCTGGCCCAGGCCGAGCATGACGAAGACGCGCAGTCCATTCTGGTGACGAATAGCGCCACGCTTGCCGACGCGGTGGAAAAATCTGTGGCGCGGGCGCTGGAAACCCTGCCGCGCAAGGAGATTGCCGGGACGAGCTGGCGCCGCCATGGCGCGATCATCCTGGTGCGAAACTGGGACGAGGCGGTGGAGATTTCAAACCGCGTGGCGCCGGAACATCTGCAGCTGATGCTGGCGGACCCGGAGCCGGTTTTCGCCAAGGTGCGCCATGCCGGGGCGGTGTTTTTGGGCCGCAACACGCCGGAAGCGATGGGCGATTACATTATCGGGCCGAACCATGTGCTGCCCACATCCGGCACCGCCCGCTTCGCTTCTGGCCTCTCCGTTTATGATTTTATGAAGCGCACCACCTACGCTCAGGTTCCGGCCCAGGGGTTGGGCCGGTTGGGAGCGATGGCGGTTACGCTGGCACGGGCCGAGGGGCTGGACGCCCATGCGGAGAGTGTCGCGGTGCGGCTAAAGACGCCGTAAAATTTCCGCCACCAGCGCGTCGATGTCATCTGCCGTGGTGCGGTGGTTCACGATGGCGCAGCGTATGGCGGTTTGCCCGTTGATAATGGTGGTGGAGGGGGCGAACAGCCCGTCTTCCTGAAGGTCGGCCACCAGGTCCAAAATCTCCTGGCTGGTTTTGCCCTCGATCCCGAAACAGACGATGTTGAGCGCCGCCGGAGCCAGCAAAGTGAGGCGGGGAGTTGCCCGCACCTTTTCGGCGAGGCGGCTGGCCAGGGCGCAGCTATTGTCCACGACCTTCGCCAAGCCCTCCGTGCCGTAGGCGGAGAGCGTCATCCACACCTTCAAGGCTGAGAACCCGCGTGAGAGGTCCGGCCCCAGATCGCACGGCCAGGGGAAGCCGCCAGCCAGGCCGCGCGGGGCGGCGGCAAGATAATTGGTGGGTTGGGCGAAGGTGGCGTTTTGGATGGCCGGGTCGCGCACCAGCACGCAGCCGCAGGAATAGGTGACCTGCGCCCATTTATGGAAATCGAAAGCGATGGAATCCGCGCGGCCCAGCCCGGCGGTGAGGTGGTGCTTGGCCGGTGAGAGGGCGGCCAGCGCGCCAAAGGCGCCATCTACATGGAACCAGGCGTTTTCAGCGGTGGCGATGTCGGCGGCTGTGTTCAGATCGTCGAAGGCGCCTGTATCCACGCTGCCGGCGGTGGCGGCGATGAGGAACGGGGTGAAGCCCGCTGCCTTGTCCGCCGCGATGGCCGCGCGCAGCTTGGTCATGTCCATGCGGCAATCGGCATCGACGGGGATTTTGCGCAGGGCGGTGCGGCCGAAACCCGCCATGTCCAGCGCGCCGGTGACGCAGCGATGCACGCCCGCCGAGGCATAGGCGGTGAGTTTGGCGCCGTTGACGCCGGTTTCGTGCCCGGCCTCGCCCAGCGCCTTCTGCTTGGCGCACAGCACGGCACAGAAATTCGCCATGGAGGAGCCGGTGAGCAGCACGCCGGAGGTTTGCGCGGGCATGCCCAGCATTTCAGCCGCCCAGGCGATCACCTGCCGTTCCACCACGATGCCGACATGGTTCCGCCCGCCGCAATTGGCGTTCATGGCGCCGGCAAGAAGTTCCGCCAGCATGGAAACCGGGTTTCCCCCGCCATGCACCCAGCCCATGAAACGGGGGTGGAGATTGCCAGTGACATAGGGCTGAATCTCGGCCGTGAAGCGGGTGTAGAGGGTTTGCACATCCGTGCCTGTGCTGGGCAGGGGGGCGGCGAAGGATTGCCGCACAGCCTCTGGCATCGGGCGCCAGACGGGTTGTTCGCGGATGGTGGCGAGGTGGTCCACCATGTCGTCCAGCATTTTATGGCCGAGGGCGCGCAGGGTGGACCAGTCGGCGGGGTCGAGGGTATCGTCGAGGGTGTTCATAGGCGGTTAAGCGGCTCCTCTGGCGCGCAGGGCGGTCGCCAGCGTGCCTTCGTCCAGGATTTCGATGGCGCCGCCGATGGGAACACCTTGGGCGAGGCGGGAGAGGGGCACGGCGAAGCGCCGCAGCCGTTCGGTGAGGTAATGGGCGGTGGCCGTACCCTCCACGGTGGCGGGCAAAGCGAGGATGATTTCCTCGATGCCGCCTTGTTCCAGCCGTTTCAGCAGCGGGGCGATGGCGAGATCTTCCGGTCCACGCCCTGAAAGTGCCGAGAGTGTGCCGCCCAGCACATGATATTTGCCGCGATAGACATGCGCGCGTTCCAGCGCCCAGAGATCCGCGACATTTTCCACCACGCAGATGCGGGCCTCGCGCAAAGGCTCGGCGCAGATGGCGCAGGGGTCGGAGGAGTCGAGATTGCCGCAGCTTGTGCAGGTGCGCACCGAGGCGGCGGCCGAGCGCAACGCATCGGCCAGGGGGAGCAGGCCGTTTTCCCGCTCCCGCAGCAGCTTCAGCACAATGCGCCGCGCGCTGCGGGGGCCAAGCCCCGGCAGGCGCGCAAACAGGCCAATCAGGTTTTCGAGTTCAGGTCCGCCCACGTTAGAAAGGCAGCTTCATTCCCGGCGGCAGGCTGATGCCGCCCATGGCGCTCTTGGTCTCGGATTCCATCATTTCGTCCAGCTTGGATTTGGCATCCGCATGGGCGGCGGCGATGAGATCTTCCAGCATCTCTGTCTCGGCGGGGTCGATCAGCTTGGGGTCAATCTTCACGCTTTTCAGCGCGCCCTTGCCAGACAGCACAACGCGCACGAGCCCGGCACCGGCCACGCCTTCCATCTCAGTAGCTTCCATCTTGGCCTGCATGTCGGCCATTTTCTGCTGCATCTGCTGGGCCTGTTTCATCAGGCCGGCGATGTTCTTCATTTACTCGTCTCCTTCATAAAGCTCGTCGGGCGGAACCAGCGCCGCCCAATCGGCGGGCAGGTCGGGTTCCGCTTCGGGTTCGTGCGGCGTTTCCGCCTTAGCGCCGGGGAATTGCGCCAGAATGGCCTGCACCAGAGGATGCGCCAGGGCTTCGTCTCGCGCTTTGGCGGTGGCCACGCCTTCCTGTTCGTCGATGGTGGGTTCGCCCGGCAGATTGGAGAGGGCGATTGTCCAGCGCCGCCCGGTTTCCTCCTCCAGCATGCGGGAGAGTTTGGCAATGAGATCGCGCGGATGATCCTCGGCCAGACGCATCTCGATCACCGGCGGGGCGAAGCGCACCAGGTGCACGGATTGACGCAGATGCGCGTACAGCATCACGTCCCGTTTCACCTGTGCGAGCGCCACCACATCACGGAAGCTGAGGGTGCGTGGGGCGGCTTCCTGCATCACCACATTGCCGTTGGCGACCGCGCGCGCCCCGCCGCCGCCAGGGGCGTTGGATGGCGTACCGCCAAGCGTGGCGGAGGGATTCTCGGTTAGCTTTTTCACCAGTTCACCGGGCGGCGGCAAATCCGCGACATGGCAGAGGCGAATGAGAATCATCTCCGCACCCGCGCGGCGGTCCGGCGCGGTTTCAACTTCCTGCAAGCCCTTCAACAGCATTTGCCAGAGCCGGCCGAGAAAGGGGATGGAGAGCATGTCCGCGAATGCGGCGCCGCGCGTGCGCTCCATCTCCGGCAGGGTGGTGCTCTTGGTTAAAGCGGGTACGGATTTCATGCGCGTGATGAGATGCGCGAGACCGAGCAAATCAGAGAGCAGCACGCCGGGATCGGCGCCGCGCTCATAGGAATCGTCGGAGATTTTCAGCGCGGCCTGGACATCGCCTTTCACCACGGCGTCCATCAGGTCGAACACGAAACCGCGATCCGCGAGGCCGAGCATCTCCGCCACCATGGCCGCGGAGATTTCGCTGCCATCCTCAGCACCGCGCGCAATGGCCTGGTCCAGCAGGGAAAGACCGTCGCGCACCGAACCATCCGCCGCACGGGCGATATGGGTGAGGGCGGCTTCGGAAATCGCCACTTGTTCCATTTGCGCGATGCGGATGAAATGCGCGGTGAGCATTTCCACCGGCACGCGGCGCAGGTCGTAACGCTGGCAGCGCGAGAGCACGGTGATGGGTACCTTGCGGATTTCGGTGGTAGCCAGCACGAATTTAATATGGGGCGGCGGCTCTTCCAGCGTTTTCAGCAGCGCGTTGAACGCCGCCTTGGAGAGCATGTGCACCTCGTCGATGATGAACACTTTCACCCGCGCGGAGAGCGGCTTGAAGCGCGTGGCCTCGATGATCTCGCGCACGTCGTCCACGCCGGTGTTGGAGGCGGCGTCCATCTCCACCACGTCCGGGTGGCGGTCGGCGAGGATGGCTTTGCAATTATCGCAGACGCCGCATGGGTCCGGCGTTGGCCCGCCATTGCCATCCGGCCCGGTGCAGTTCAGCGCGCGCGCCAGAATACGCGCAGTGGTGGTTTTGCCGACCCCGCGCACGCCGGTGAGCATGAAGGCATGGGCGATGCGGTTCATGGCGAAAGCATTGCGCAGCGTGCGCACCAGGGCTTCCTGGCCGATCAGATCGTCGAATGTGGTGGGGCGGTATTTGCGGGCCAAAACCCGATACGCGGCGGCTTTAGGGGCCTCCTGCGCGGGCTCGTCGCCAAAGAGATTGGGGCCCGGCGGCGGGGCGTCTGGCGCTTCGTCGTCGAACAAACCCATGTGCGGCGCGGACCTTGGTGCAGAAATTCAGGTGGGAGACCGGACAACGACCCATGCGAAATCCGTTGTGGCTGCTGCCTTCCGGCCCTGACCAGGTTGGCGGGCCGCGATGTCCGCCGCCGATCTCCC
>JAGXAE010000263.1 GCA_018971725.1 Pseudomonadota bacterium
GCGCCACCGCAGACGCATAGACGCCGCCGCGGCGTATAAGCCTGATTAGCCGGTTAGCCTGAGGCTGGAAGTGCGGCTTTGGTGCTGCGCGGTTTTGGCTTTTTGCCCGGCTTGTCCGCTTCGCCCAGCATCATGCTGGCCAGAGGCGCCAAGTCCGGAGCATCCGGGAAGAACGCGCCGGGCCGCGCGCCCTCGGCCACGGGGTTGAGCCGCCCGGCGGCAATCTCGTCGATCAGGTTCAGCACCCCTTCCGCATCCGCCGGAAATGGGAACAGGACACCAAATTTTGCCGCGCGGATACGGTCCGCCGGGGCGCCGAGATCCGGCGCCAGGGGAATGAAGCCGTGCTGCACCAGCTCGGAGAGCGTATAGGAATAGGTCTCTGGCCAGGCGGGCAGAAACAGCGCCAGCCGCCCCCTGGTTTCCGCCAGCAGCCGCGGCAGTTCCTCCGGCGTGTATTTGCCGGTGATGGTGACATTGCCGATGGCTTTCAGCGCTTTGTCGATATTGGTGTAGCCGATCACCCGGAAGCTCAAGTGCGGATGCGTCAGTCGCGCGCGCTGCGCGATTTCCAGCAGCTTGTTCGAGCCTTTGTGCGGGCCGATGGCGCCGAGCATCACAATCTCGTCGTCACTGCCCGGGCGGGCGCCAATGGCCACATCCTGGACGGATTCCGGGTGCCGCGCCACGGTGATGGTCAGGTTGGGGAAGATTTTGGCAAGATAGCCCGCCGCATTGGCCGAAGGTGTCAGCACATGGCTGAAGCGCGCCAGCAGATCGGCGAACAGCGCGCGGTGCGCGGCGGGGGTAAGGCCGTTCAGCACCGAGGTTTCGTGCGCCCCGCCCATCTGCACACAGCGTAGGCAGGTTTGCGCGTCTGCCCCGCCGCAGAACCGGCCGATCGCGTCGATCATCGTCACGCGCGGGCAGAAGGCGTAGAAATCATGCGCCCAGTACAGGCTGCGACGGCCTTGCAGCCAGCCACCCAGGGCGCGCAGTAGGCTTTCCGGAAAACCCAGCAGCTGATGCGCCAGCACCAGCTGCGGTGCGGCGCCGTCCATCACCCCGAACAGCGCCTCCACCTCATCGTGCTTGAACCGCGCGCAGAGCAGCGGCGCTTCGCAGCTTAATTCGATCAGCCCGCCCCCGGTCAGGCTGAGTGAGAGCCTGGTGGCGCCACCATAGCCCACGTCGCGCTCTATATCCCGGATGGCCTTCGGTGTGCCGCCTTCCAGGGCGTTGGAAATAACCAGTGCGAAGCTCTGGCCGGCCTCCCGGGCGCGGGCGAGGCGCGCGCGGTCCAGCGCCCAGCGCAGCCGCCGCAGGCCGTCCTGCGTCTCGAACGCCATGATCAGCGGCGTATATTCGGGGTAGAGCGCATTCAACCGCGGCTGGTTCTGCGCCAGCAGGCTGGCCCGCTCATCGCCGAAGGAGATGCTCTCCTTATGCTCCACCAGCACGCCGCCCGCCGCCACGTTGCGGTAGCCAAGCGCTGCGGCGCGGGCGCAAAAATCATTCTCCTCGCCATAGCCACGGCCAAAAGCCTCATCCAGAAAGCCGATGCGCTTGATCACCTCGCGCTTGATAAACATGCAGAAGCCATGGCCGGTCGGCGCGTCCTCGCAGGTTCCGGCG
>JAGXAE010000264.1 GCA_018971725.1 Pseudomonadota bacterium
CGTCAGATGCGAGAGCGAGGTGAAGCGTGAAAGCCTGAGGCGGTAATAAGCAGCGTCCCGGGGCATTTCCGTCGCTACGGAGAGAATGGCGCCGAAATGCCCCGGCCCCAGCCGCCAGAGATGCAGATCAGCCAGTTGGTCGCCATCTGTCTCGATCGCATCGCGCAGCTTCTCCTGCATGGCGGCATCCGGCGTCATGTCGAGCAGAATGCCCGCCGTGTCGCGAATCAAGCGCACCGCCCAGCTGGCAATCACAACCGCGCCGATGATTCCCACCAGCGGGTCCATCCATAGCCAGCCGAAGCCACGGGCCGCGAACAGCCCGGCAATCACCAGGATGGAAACCGCTGCATCCGCCGCCACATGCGTGATCGCGGCGCGCATATTATTGTCCCGCGCTCCCGCGCCATGGGCGTGCTCGTGATGATGGTCGTGCTCGTGGTCATGATGGCTATGGTGGTCATGATGGTGGTGCCCGTGGTCATGACCATGATCATGCCCGCCTGAGAGGATGGCGGCACTCGCCAGGTTCACCACAAGCCCGACGCAGGCAATGGGAATCGCCGCCGCGAAATGAATCGGAACTGGCACGAAAAACCTCATCACCGCCTCGTAAAGGATGAACAACGAGATCATCGCCAGAATGATGGCGCTGGTGAAGCCGGCAAGGTCCCCCAGCTTTCCCGTGCCGAAGGAAAACCGCGAATCATCGGCATGGTGGCGCGCGTAACGGTAGGCAAGGGCGGCCAGCAGCAACGCTCCGGCGTGGGTGCTCATATGCAACCCATCCGCGATCAGCGCCAGCGAGCCGAACAGCCATCCGCCTAGAATTTCGGCCAGCATCATCGCCGCGCAAATCCAGATCACCCACCAGGTACGGCGCTCGCTGCGCGCATGGTCAGCGGAAAGGAACACGTGGCTATGGCGGAATGTTTCCGCGGTTTGGCTAGGCATGGTGGTTCACCTTAATTGGTTCGGCTTGGCGCGGCGTTGGGATGCTACCACAACCGGGCCGCGTTGCCTCAGGTATCCTCGGGCGGTGCGTCGTCAGGTCTCACGCGGCGGGCGCGGAGTTTGCGGATACGCCGTGCATCCGCGTCCAGTACCATGAATTCAACTCCCGCCGGATGGCTGATGATCTCGCCGCGCGTGGGCACCCGCTCCGCCAGATTGAACACAAGGCCACCGACGGTTTCGATGTCCGCTTCGCGTTCATCCTCCGAGAGCACCGGGCCGAGCTTCTCCTCGAACGCCTCAATCGGCAGGCGGGCATTGATGTCGTAGGAGCCATCCGCCCGCTCGGTCAGCATCGGGCCTTCGATCTCGTCATGCTCGTCTGAAATATCGCCGACGATGGTTTCCACCAGATCCTCGATGGTCACCAGCCCGTCTATGCCGCCATATTCATCCACCACCAGGGCCAGATGTGTGTGCATCTGGCGCATCTGCAACAGCAGGTCCAGCACCGCGATCTGCGGCGCCACCAGCAGAGGCTTGCGCAGAATCTTGTCGATTGAAAATTCGGATGGCACGCCGGTGAAGCCGAACACGTCTTTAATGTGCACCATGCCGGCCACATCATCCAGATGCTCGCGGTAAACCGGCATCCGGGAATGGCCCTCCGTGCGGATCAAC
>JAGXAE010000265.1 GCA_018971725.1 Pseudomonadota bacterium
GGCCGGTATTGAATACGACCGTATTTATACCGAGCTGAAAGTGCCTGCTGGCTACCGTGTGGAATGCGGTGTGGTGATTGGCCGGCAAGGGCCAAAAACCCTGCTGCCCGAAGCCCTGCAGGCAAAAGAGGCGCCGAGCAGCCGCAAGCCGGTAACGGATTTCGCGCTGGAGGGCGGGTTCTGAAATGACACGCTTTGCCTGGGCCAACCCGCCCGGGGCAATGCGGCGTCAGGCGGCGGCCGAGGCAGGGGCCGTGCCGCGCTGCTTGCCGCGATAGCCGTCGAACAGGCTCATCTGGTGCACGCAGCTCAGCGTGCAGGTGGGGGCGCAATCCTTCTTGGTATGGTATTCGCGCTTAATATCGTCCAGCCCGTAGTCCAGCAGCGGAATCGCCGGGTAGCCGCGCTGCTGCGAGCAATAATGCACCTTGCCGTCCTCGGTGATGTAGAGGTAGCGCGCCCCGGCCCGGCATTTCCAGTCATTCGGCTTGCCCTGCATCAGGTTCCGCTGGAACAGCTTGTAGTTCAGTGTATGCACCAGCGAGGGCGAAATCTCTGTCACCTTTTTATAAGCCGCCATCTGCGCATCGCTCAGCGCCTTCAGCGCGCCGGAATGGTCGTGCAGCACACCCACTGAGTGCTGGAATCCGTACTTCGCCGCTGTCTCGGCTATGGTGATGACATCGCCTGTGCGTTCGCCTGTTACCCCCAGCACGGAGTTCACGTTCACGTTGAACTTCGCATGGTCCTGCAACAGCTTTAACCGGCCTTCCACGGAGGACAGGCTTTTCATCGAAATATCGTCGGCCACCAGGTTGTCGATGCTGATCTGCATGCCCTGGAGCTTGGCCGCGTTCAGCCGCTCGATCCAGCTTTTGGAGAGCTTGAACCCGTTGGTAATCATGGTCACGATCATGCCCTTGTCGCGGGCGTGTTTAATCACCTTGTCCAAATCGGGGTGCAGCAGCGTCTCCCCGCCGGTAACAGTGAGCGAGGCGCAGCCCAGCTTTGCCAGATGGTCCACCTGGGCCAGCAGCGTTTGCAGCGGGACGGGTGCAGAAAAATCGTCATATTCATTGCAATAGCCGCAGGCGAGGTTGCAGCGGCGCGTGACCACCATCTGCGCCAGCAGCGGCGTGTAGCGCGTGAAAATCGCCTTGCCGGCAAAGCGCAAGCCCGCACCTAGCGTGTCCAGGCGCTCATTCAATGCGGGTTTTTCCAAGCGGCGGGGTGCTTTCAACGCGGTTAAATGGAAGCTGGCTTAGAGAAGCACGGGCATAAATTCAATGCCAACAAAAAACCCCGGCATTGCTGCCGGGGTTTCCTGTTTCAACCTGGAAGGCTGGATTAGAAATCCATGCCGCCCATGCCACCCATGCCGCCCATGTCAGGCGCACCCATCGGGGCCTTCTTCTCGGGGCGCTCGGTCACACCAGCCTCGGTAGTGATGATGAGCGAAGCCACGGAAGCGGCGTCCTGCAAGGCGGTGCGCACAACCTTGGTCGGGTCGATGATGCCGGCGGCAACCATGTTCTTGTATTCGCCGCTCTGCGCGTCGAAGCCAAAGGTGTATTCGCTGTTTTCCAGCACCTTGCCGGCGATCACCGCGCCGTCTTCACCAGCATTCTCG
>JAGXAE010000099.1 GCA_018971725.1 Pseudomonadota bacterium
TTGCCCAAATTCCATCTCTGTCTTATCGGTCGCGCCCATGACAGCGCCTAGTTCCCACATCGTCACCCTCGTGGCCAGCAGCGAGGCCGGCCCCCTCACTGTGCCGGATGTTGCCCGCGCCATGGCCTATGCCCAGGGCCGTAACCTCGTCTGGCTGGAAGCGGGCAGGGCGGCAGAATTCCAATCCCCCGCCGCGCCGGACCGTTCGGCCCTGGCGGCGGTGATGTCCCATAAGGCGGTGGATATTTTCCTCACCCGCCCGCGTGGCCGCCGCAAGGCCGTGCTGGTGGCGGATATGGACAGCACGATCGTCACCGCCGAAACGTTGGACGAGTTGGCCGCCTTCGCGGGCCTCAAGGATAAAATCGCCGCCATCACTGCCCGTACGATGAATGGCGAGCTGGATTTCCAAGAGGCCCTCCGCGAGCGTGTGGGGCTGTTGAAGGGCCTGAAGGTGGCCGCGCTGGAGGAGACTTGGAAAGAGATCAAATACTGCCCGGGCGCCCGCACTCTGGTGGCCACCATGAATGCGTTTGGCGCCACCGCCGCGCTGGTTTCCGGCGGCTTCACCTTCTTCACCGCCCGCGTGGCGCAGGAGCTTGGCTTTGCCGTCCATCGCGCTAATACGTTGCTGGATGACGGTGCGGCGCTGACCGGTGAGGTGGGCGAGCCGATCCTGGACAAAACCGCCAAGCTGGCGGCGCTAGAGGAACTTGCCGCCGCCCGCGGCGTGAAACTCACCGCCACTTTAAGCGTGGGCGACGGCGCCAACGACCTGCCGATGCTGCGCGCCGCCGGGCTTGGCGTCGCCTATCATGCAAAGCCCATTGTCGCGGCGGAAGTTGTGAATAAGGTGGTGCATACGGACCTCACCGCCCTGCTTTTCGCGCAGGGTTATCCGGCATCTTCGTTCAAGGGAGTGGAAGCATGAAGACACGCGCCGCCGTCGCCCGGGCCCCGGGCAAGGTTTTGTCTTTGGAAACCGTGGACATCGCGGGGCCGAAATTCGGCGAGGTGCTGGTGGAGGTAAAAGCCACCGGTATCTGCCATACCGATGAATACACCCTCTCCGGCGCGGACCCGGAAGGCATTTTCCCCGCCATTCTGGGGCATGAGGGTGCGGGCGTGGTGGTGGATGTCGGCCCCGGCGTCACGTCTTTGAAAAAAGGCGACCACGTGATTCCGCTCTACACGCCGGAATGCCGCCAGTGCAAAACCTGCCTCTCGCAAAAGAGCAATCTCTGCACCGCTATCCGCACGACGCAAGGCAAGGGCGTGATGCCGGACGGCACCTCGCGCTTCTCCTGCGACGGCGCGCCGGTGATGCATTATATGGGCTGCTCCACCTTCGCGAATTTCACCGTGCTGCCCGAAATCGCGCTGGCCAAGGTGCGGGAGGACGCGCCGTTCGAGAAAATTTGCTATATCGGCTGCGGCGTCACCACCGGCATAGGTGCCGTGTTCAACACGGCCAAGGTGCGGCCGGGCGATAATGTCGTGGTGTTCGGCCTGGGCGGCATTGGCCTTAACGTCATTCAAGGCGCGCGCATCGCCGGGGCTGACAAGATCGTCGGCGTGGACCTGAATAATGGCCGCAAGGAAATGGCGGAAAAATTCGGGATGACGCATTTCGTCAATCCGTCCGAGATCGGTGAGGATCTGGTGCCCTATCTCGTCAACCTCACCGATGGCGGGGCGGATTATTCCTTCGAGTGCATCGGCAATGTGAATGTCATGCGCCAGGCGCTGGAATGCTGCCATCGCGGCTGGGGCACCTCCATCATCATCGGCGTGGCGGGCGCGGGGCAGGAAATTTCCACCCGCCCGTTCCAGCTTGTCACCGGCCGGACGTGGAAGGGCACGGCCTTCGGAGGTGCGCGCGGGCGTACCGATGTGCCGAAGATCGTGGATTGGTACATGGAGGGCAAGATCGATATCGACAGCCTCATCACCCATGTGCTGCCCTTCGAGCAGATCAATGAGGGCTTCGAGCTGATGCGGCGGGGCGAGAGCATCCGCTCAGTCGTAACGTATTGAAATAAAAAACCCGCCTTTCGGTGAAGGCGGGTTTAAGAGGCTTACTGCTGCCCCGGTTGCGGCAAGGGCTGTGCCTGGAAAGAGTTTTGCGGCGCCTGATAGGGCTGCTGCGGGTATTGCTGCTGCGGCGGCTGGTATTGCGGCGGCGCGGCGGTGGTATCGGCGGCGCCATAGCGGGCCAGCGTCTGGCGCAGCGGGTTGGCGCCGGGGTTGTTGCCCTGGCCATCCACCACAATCTGCCGGGCATCCAATTGCTGGCCGTAATATTGCTGCTCCGCCCCGGCATTGTTGGAAAACACGGAGCCGGAGAGCGAGACGCCGCCATACAATCCCTGGGCCTTGGAGAAGCCGATGATATCGGCGTCAACCGCGGTGGACATGCCCCCGCTAACGCCTGCGCCCAGCGTGGCGAAAGTAATCCCGGCATCGGCGCCGAGCTTGAATTGCGAATTCAACAGCGCGTTCAACCCGCCATTGGTCATGACGATCATCATTACTTCGGCGGTTTGCACACCGGCCTGCAGGCCGATACTGCCCGAGCCCATCGAGTAGATGGCGGGGTTGGACCAGCCGCCATCAGATGTGCGGGCGCTCATCACGCAGCCGCCGCCCTCGCCGCCGAAAATGAACCCGGCGCGGAACACGTTGGGGCAGATCACCACCGCTTGGGCCCTGCGCAGATAAGCCTGTGCCTGGTTGCCTTGCGCGCCGCTCATCATGTCCTCCAGCGCCAAAGTGGAGCTGTCGATCAGATGTTGGGGGGTATCCGCCAAGGCGGGGGCTGCGAATGCCGCTGAAAGCGCGGTCGCGAGCAGGAGGCGCTTCATGAGAGAACTCCTTCGTTTGGGGTCTTTTCTTGCTGTCTTGGTGCAGCAGGTGGGGCGGCGCAAGCGCTCTGGCAAGGCGGGATGGACGCATGTTCATTAACCGACAACAACCTCCAGCCTTGGGCCGTCCAGGAAAGCCGGGTGAGGGAGATGTTGTCGATCTGCAGGCATAGCGCCTGGTGGGGGGTCAGCTCCATCGCATAGGCACAGGCGGCGCGGATGGCCCCGCCATGGCTCACGATGATGGTGTGGTTGCCCGTGGCGGTGTCCCGCAAGGCCGCCAGCCCAGCGCCCACACGGTTGATAAGATGAGAAAAACTTTCGCCGCCGGGCGGGGTTTCCGCGGCGTGGATCGGCCAGAACGGATGCCGCTCCTCCTGGCCGCGATTCTCGAACTGGGAGATTGGCACACCCTGCCATTCCCCGAAATCCTGTTCGATGAAGGCGGGGTCGATGACGCGTTCATGCGCGGGGTAGCCGCCGCGCACCAGCGCATCGGCGGTAAGCTGGGTGCGGCTGAGCGGCGTGCAAACCACCCGCGCCGGGCGGGGCAGCCGGGCGGCCAGGGTGGCGTAGGCATCGCATTGTGCCCGCATCGTCTCGGTGCACACCGGCACATCATTGGTGCCGTATAAAAAAGCCAAGCTATCTCGGTGAACCAGTGCGTGGCGGATGAGCCAGAAATGGTGCATGCTCATTCTCCAATTGATATCAGCGCGCCGCGGATTCGCGCACGCCGGAATTCCATCCCGAACACGGCGATGCCCGCCAGCATCCAGGCGGCATTCAGCCAGGCGGCGGTGGCCAGCTGGCTCCAATCCGTTTGGCCGCGCAGCAGCAAGGCGCGCAGCCCCTCGAAAATATGCGCGGCGGGCAAAGCCTGCGCCACGGGTTGCAGCCAGTCCGGCAGGGAGGCTAGCGGGTAGAACACGCAGGCCACGGGGGTGATGCCAAAGGCGATGGTCCAAGCCAGCGCCTCGGCCCCGGCGCCATAGCGGAACAAGAGCGAGACGATGCCCAGCGCCACCCACCAGCCCATCACGAGCAGGTTGAGAAAAAACAGCACCATCACAGGGCCGGGCGCGAACAAATCATAGTGGTAAAGCAGGAAGGCGATGATTGTGGCTGGAAGCAGGCCAATACATGTTCGAATCACGGATACGGCCAGCAGGCCCAGCACCATTTCCGCCGGGCGCAGCGGGCTGACGAAGAGATGGCCAAGATTGCGCGACCAGATTTCCTCCATGAAACTCAGCGTCACGCCGATTTGCGCGCGCAACACAATTTCCCACAGCAACACCCCGGCGATGAGCGCCGTCCCGGCCAGAATGGGCGAGTTGCCATGCAAATCCCGGCTGAAGAAATTCGCGGTGAAACCCCAGATCAGCAGTTCCAGCGTCGGCCAATAGGCGATTTCCGCCAAGCGCGGCCAGGAGCGCCGGTACATGCACACATGCCGGTACACCAGGCCCCAGATGCGCCGCGCCGCGCCGTTCATAGCGCCTCGCTGCGGGCGATGTGGAGAAACACTTCCTCCATATCCTCCCGCCCATAGCGGGCGACCAGCTCCGCTGGCGTGCCTCGGTCCGCCACACGGCCCTGCTTCATCATCAGCACCTGGTCGCAAAGCCGCTCCACCTCGGCCATGTTGTGCGAGGCGAGTAATATGGAGGCGCCAGTTTCCGCCCGGTAATCCTCAAGGGCTGTGCGCACATAATCGCCCATATCGGGGTCCAGGCTGGCGGTCGGCTCATCCAGCAGCAATATCTCGGGCTGGTTGAGAAAGGATTTCGCCAAAGCCACGCGGGTTTTCTGCCCGGCTGAAAGCTCGCCCGCCAAACGGTCCAGCAGCGTTGTCAGCCGGAACCGCTCCGCCAGGGCGTTAATCCGCATTTTCAGGCCCGGCACGTTATAAAGATGCCCATACACTTCCAGGTTCTCCCGCACCGAGAGCCGGGCCGGCAGGGAGATATAAGGTGAGGAAAAATTCATCCGGGCCAAAGCGGCGAAGCGGTGTTTCGCCATGTCGTGCCCCAGCACGGTGATGCGCCCGGAAGTGGGCACCAGCAGCCCCAGCAGCATGGAGATGGTGGTGGTCTTGCCCGCGCCATTGCCGCCCAGCAGCCCCAGAATCTTTCCGTGTTCCAGTGTGAAGGAAAGATGATCCACCGCCAGCGTTTCCTTGTAACGCTTGACGAGGCTCTCAACACGGATGGCTTCCATGCCTTCGGGATAAGCGGGCGGTGGGGCTTTGCCAACCACCGCCAACGCGCCTCTAATGTGCTATTTTGCAGGCGTAGGCTGCAATTGGTCGAAGGCTTCCAATGCCTGCGCGGCATACATCACCGCTGGTCCGGCGCTCATGTAAATCGCCATGCCCATCGTCTCCAGCACTTCCTCGCGGCTGGCGCCCTGTTTGGCGGCGCCCTCGGCGTGATAAGCGATGCAAGGCTGGCAGCGCGTCGCCACGCTGATGGCCAGCGCGATCAGCTCCTTGGTTTTATGGTCCAGCGCCGTGCCGGCATGCGCCCCTTGCGCCAGGGCGGAAAAGCCCTTCATCGCCTCCGGCGCGCCCTGGCGAAGATTTTTCACCCCGATATTCATGTTGGCAATCAGTTGAGCCCAATCTTGAATCATACTCTGCTTCCCTATTTTTGATGGTCGCTTCTATAGCAAGCTGAGCGGAGTCAGCTTTGATACTTGATAATTAATCGGGCCGGACTCGCACCGCACGGCCCATGGGTTTATGCCGGGGCGCATGGATTCACTGGCGCTTTATTTTCACTGGCCTTTCTGCCTGGCCAAATGCCCGTATTGCGACTTCAACTCCCATGTGCGCGAGCGTTTGCCGCAGGCGCAGATGCTGGCGGCGCTGAAAACGGAGCTGGCCTTCGAGGCCGCAAGGCTGGGGGAACGGCGCGTGAGCTCCATCTTCTTCGGCGGCGGCACGCCCAGCCTGATGGACCCGGAGAGTGTCGCGGAACTAATCGCGGAATCCGGACGGCTGTTCCACTTAGCGCCGGAGGCCGAGATCACGCTCGAAGCCAATCCCACCAGCATCGAGGCGGAAAAATTTTCCGCCTACCGCGCGGCGGGGGTGAACCGCGTCTCCATCGGGGTGCAGAGTTTTGACCCCGAGGCCTTGCGGTTTCTTGGTCGCCAGCACAGCGCGGAGCAGGCCATTGCCGCCATTAAATTAGGCACGTCTATTTTTCAGCGCATTTCGTTCGATTTAATTTATGCTTTGCCGGGTCAAACCCAGGCCGCCTGGCGGGAGGAGCTGCGCCGGGCGCTGGATCTCGCGGCGGACCATCTCTCACTCTACCAGCTGACCATCGAGGACGGGACGAAATTCGCCACCCTGCATGCGCGGGGTGAATTCGTGCTGCCGGATGAGGATGAGGCCGAGGCGCTGTACGACATTACCGCCGAGGAAGCGGGGCGTTACGGGCTGCAGCGCTATGAGGTTTCCAACTACGCCAAGCCGGGCGGGGAGAGCCGGCATAACCTCACTTATTGGCGCTACGGCGATTATGCGGGTATTGGCCCCGGCGCGCATGGGCGGCTTTCCCTGGGCGGCAAGCTGCTCGCCACCACCCGTCACCGCGCCCCGGAAGCCTGGATGGAGCGGATTGCCGCGCATGGCCATGGCACAACTCTAGAGGATGAAGTGCCTCTCCTGGATCGCGCCCGGGAGGCGCTGATCATGGGGTTGCGGCTGCAAGAAGGCATTTCCGCCCCCCGTTTCGCCGCCCGCACCGGCATGGCCCTTATGGATGCGCTGGAGCCGGATGTTCTGCAGGAATGCATCGAGGAAGGGTATCTCACCCTCTCCGGCGAGCGCCTGGCCGCCACCGCGCAAGGAATCAAGCGGCTGGACGCATTGCTGCCGGCCTTGTGCAGATAGTATAGGCGGGGCCGGAATAAGGGATTTTCGATGCGCTATGTTTCGACGCGGGGGCAGGCCCCGGAGATGGATTTCGCCGGGGTGCTGCTGGCTGGCTTGGCCAGCGATGGCGGGCTTTACATGCCTGCCACTTGGCCGCGTTTTTCCGCCGCCGAGCTGAGGGCCCTGCGCGGGCTGCCATACCCTGAGCTGGCGGCGAAAATTATCGCGCCATTTACGGCGGGCAGCATCACCGAAGCCGAGCTGCTGGCGATGTGCCGCCAAGCCTATGCGGGTTTTGCCCATAAGGCGATCGTGCCGCTGGTGCAGGTGGATACCAACCTCTACGCGCTGGAACTGTTCCACGGGCCCACATTGGCGTTTAAGGATATGGCGCTGCAGCTGGTTGGCCATCTGTTCGAGCATGTGCTTAGCCTACGCGGCGAGAAGGTGCGGATCGTCGGCGCCACCTCCGGCGATACCGGCTCGGCGGCGATCGAGGCCGTGGCCAACCGCAAGAATATCGACATCACCATTCTGCACCCCGAGGGCAAGACCTCCGAGGTGCAGCGCCGTCAGATGACGACGGTGAAGGCTGATAACGTGCTGAACATCGCGGTTGCGGGCAATTTCGACGATTGCCAGGATCTGGTGAAGGCGATGTTCGCGGATGAGCCCTTCCGGGCTGAGATGAACCTCTCGGCGGTGAATTCCATCAATTTCGCCCGCATTGCCGCGCAGATACCTTATTACGTCTATGCCGCCCTCAATCTGGGCGCGCCGGAGCGTGAGGTGGCGGTAGCTGTCCCCACTGGCAATTTTGGCAATATCCTGGCCGCCTGGGCGGCAAAGCAGATGGGTCTGCCGATTGCCAAATTCATCGTCGCCTCCAATCGCAACGACATTCTCACCCGCTTCCTCGACGCCAATGACATGAGCGTGAAAACCGTGGAGCCGAGCCTCTCGCCCTCCATGGATATCGGCGTCAGCTCCAATTTCGAGCGGTTGTTGTTCGAGTTCCTGGGGCGTGACGCGGCGCTCACGGCCAAGACCATGGCGGATTTCCGCACCTCCGGGAAAATGGCGGTGGAGGCCAAGGTCTGGCGGGCCATCCGCCAGCAATTCCAGGGCTACCGGCTGGATGACGAGGCGACGCTGAAGGAAATCCGGCGGTCTTACACGGAAAGCCAGTATCTGGCGGACCCGCATAGTGTGATCGGCCTTGCCGCCGGGCGGGATTGCGCGCCGGTGGGCCTGCCGGTGATTGCGGCCGCCACCGCGCACCCGGCCAAGTTCCCGGATGCCATCGAAAAAGCGGTGGGCAGCCGCCCGCCTCTACCGCCGCATCTTTCCGACCTATATGACAGGAAAGAGATTTTCACCCGCGCCCCGGCCGATCTGACCGCGATTGAGACCTTGGTGCGGAATTTTGCGAACAGGAACCAGAATGCCTGAACAGGTATCCATCACCACACTGCCCTCCGGCCTCACCGTGCTGACCGAGCGGATGGAGCGCGTGGAAACCGTGTCCTTCG
>JAGXAE010000100.1 GCA_018971725.1 Pseudomonadota bacterium
ATCTCCCGCCCCTTGCGTTGACAACCAGCCTCCTCCCGTTGCATGACGCGCCCCACGTGGAAGGGTGCCCGAGTGGCTAAAGGGGACGGACTGTAAATCCGTTGGCGTGCGCCTACGTTGGTTCGAATCCAACCCCTTCCACCACTATGTTTTCCATACACTTTGACGCGCAAACCGGTTCAGCTTGCAACGTGATGGCCAGCAAGATCCTCCGGGCCGGTTGCGCAGTCGGCATTCCCAGTCTGAAAAAAGCCCAGCCCAGAAAATATCCGCCGCACAACAAACGGCTCGATAACCATGCGGACAGGTAACGGCTCCGGCACTGCGCTTGATTGGGATACCAAATTGGGATACCAAACTCCCGTGTAGCCGGAAGCCATCACGATGTCGCAAATGATCCAGATTTTTGACCGGCTCCGGGAGGAGATCCTGTCTCTTAGCCTTGCCCCCGGTGAAAAGCTGACAGAGCGGGGGTTGGAAACCCGGTTCGCCATGTCACGCACGCCTGTGCGCGCCGCGCTGCTGCGCCTTGAAGGCGAAGGGCTTGTGCATCGCCAAGGCCGGAATTGGGTGGTCGCGCCGCTGGATTTGAGCGAGATCATAGCCATCGCGGAATTCCGTCTGCCGCTTGAAACAACCGCTGTACGCCTGGCTTGCACGCGCCGGGTGGAAGCGGATCTGAACGCCATCGCGAATATGCTTGAGGCTTGCCGCCCCAACGCGCCGCGCGAAGAATGGCACCGTCTCGGCACAGAATTCCATATCGCGATCGCCAAGCTTTCTGGAAACGCGCTGATTACCAAGGCCCTTGCCGAAGCGATGGTCCGGCTGCACAGGGTGCGGTGGCTGGAGGTTTCCGACGAAGCTTCACGGGAACGGGCATGGAATGAGCATCATGAAATCCTAACCCTCATCCGCAAACGGGATGCTGCAGCGGCGGAAGCTGCCATTGCAGCGCATATCACCGAGACGCGCGACCGCCTGCTGGCCGCGCTGCAAGACGACCGCGAGCGGTTTCGCGCCCACGGCTTCAAAATTATCGGCGCGGATTAAATGCCAGCCTACGGTCCTGGCACCACGAGCGGCACGGAGGGGTGGAACCGCAACCTCGTGGTATGCACGCTGGGAAGCTTCACGACCATTGTGGCGATGACGCTGCTATTGCCCTTTCTGCCTGTTTATGTGCGGGAACTTGGCGTTTCAAACCACGCCGCCATCGCCGAATGGTCTGGCGCGGCGTATGGCGCGACCTTTCTCACCGCGGGGCTGACCGCACCGCTCTGGGGTTGGCTGGCCGACCGCTTCGGCCGCAAGCTGATGCTCATTCGGGCGAGCCTCGGCATGGCCATCGCCATGTCGCTCATCGGCATGGCGCATAATGTCGAGGAACTCGTGGCACTGCGGCTGCTGGCGGGATTGCTGGGCGGCTATGCCTCCGGCTGCATGGCACTGATCGCGGCACAAACACCCAAGGCGCAATCCGGCTGGGCACTGGGCGTCGTCGCCACAGGTAACATGGCCGGGAATCTGGCCGGCCCGCTGATCGGCGGAACCCTGCCGCCACTCATCGGCATCCGCGCCACCTTCCTGCTCGCGGGCGGCGTGATCTTTCTTACCTTTCTGGCCACTGCTTTCCTGATCCGCGAGGAACGGCGGCCAGCACCCGCCCGCCGCGAGAAAGCCGGCGGGAATTGGGTGCGCATCCCCGAGAAAGGGTCTGTTGCCTTGATGCTGGCGACGGGTTTTCTGCTGATGCTCGCCAATATGTCGATTGAACCGATCATTACCGTTTATGTCGCGCAGCTTGTGCCGCCGGCGCATGTCATCTTCGTGGCGGGGCTGGTGATGGCCGCTTCCGCCCTCGGCGCGACGTTGTCGTCAAGCCGGCTCGGGCATCTGGCGGACCGTATCGGCTACCGTCCGGTTATAGCAACCTGCCTTGGCGCCGCCGCCTTGCTGCTTATCCCGCAGGCATTCGTCACCTCCGGCTGGCAGCTTATCTTGCTGCGCTTTCTCATGGGCCTGGCGCTGGGCGGCCTTATTCCGTGCATCGCCGCCGTCATCCGCCACAGTGTTCCGCAGGAGGTGCTTGCGGGAACACTCGGTTATTCCATTTCATCGCAATATGCCGGGCAGGTTCTGGGGCCGCTGGGCGGCGGGTTTGTCGGCGGGCATATCGGCATGCCGGCGGTGTTTCTGGCGACATCCGGGTTGATGGCGCTGGGCGCGGGCGCGAACTGGCTTTTGCCGCGCAGAAGCGGTTAATTCGCCTTCATCCGGCTTGCTCGCGGCGGCCAACGCCGAAATCATTACCCGCATTCTAACACTGGAAGGGCTGGAACCCGGCTGAAACGAAGGCGGGGATGTGGATACGCTTCACCGCCATATATATATCCACGGCACCGCCAACCTGGGGGTTCAGCAAACCAGCCGCACCCGGCTGCGTGCAAATTGCGCCCGGGGCCATGATCCTTCTGTTCCGGGCCGTTTCTCCCGGGACGGTGGCGTTCATAGCCTCCGGCGTCGGAAATCTTCAGAAGATTGCGGGCGAGAATAAGCCAGTCCTCGCCAGGAATTTGAGCTAAAGGATAGATAAGGCGCCACCAGGAGAGCCAGCATGACCGCCCCGGTTTGCACAACCATTACATCGCAGGTCGAAGCCGCCGCGTGCACCACATCCTCCCCGCCGACCATCTGGCACATGGTTCCATTGTCCCAGCATGCCACGGATTGGGTTTTGATTCTCCTTACGCTGCTGCTCGTGACGATCCTCTCCGACAGAGCGGGCAAGAAGTAATCACAACAAGAACGCAAAACGGGAAATCTACTTACAGTGCCAGACGCAGCCTATAAATCCGCCGCCGCGCGCTGAATCACATCATCCCAGCGATATGGCGTGCTCTGGCGATACAGCCGCAGGGACGGATACCATGGCGTATCCTCCCGGTTCAGCAGCCAGCGCCAGTCGGGCGCATAAGGCAGCACGATAGAAGTGGGCACATTGCTCGCCCCCGCCACATGCGCGACAGATGTGTCGATTGTCACCAGCCGGTCCACATGTTTCAGAATTGCCATCGTGTCGAGAAAATCCTCGATTTCCGGCCCGAGATTCACCAGCGGCGCATGGCCGTAATAGCCGCCCGCCTGGGCGATCTGATCCCCCTTTTGCACGGTGAGCACCACCACATCGTCCCGCGCGAAAAGCGGCGCGAATTGCGAAAGCTTCAGGCTGCGCTTCTTGTCATTCTTATGGGTCGGCCGCCCGGCCCAAACCAGCGCGACGCGCTTTTTGCCCCTGGGCGCCAGACGTTCCAGCTTTTCGCCCCACTGCGCCACCAGTTCCGGCTTTGGCGAAAGATAACCAGAGGAAGGAATGTTTTCAGTCGTCGCGCCCGCCAGGCGCGGCAGGCCGGAGAGCGGGATATACGCCTCATACCCTGCTGCATCGTCCCAACGCGTGACAATCTTGCCGATACCAGGGATCTGGCTGAGCAAAGGCAGCAGTTCTCCCGAGCAGGCAACAACCGGCTGCGGCGCCATCGATGCCGCCCAGGGAATAAACCGCGCGAACTGGATGCAGTCGCCAAACCCTTGATCGCCAATGATCAGCAGCTTGCCGGACTCCATCGCCTGCCCGTCCCATTGCGGCTTTTCAGTTTTGGGCAGCATGCCTTCAGCCTGTTTCAGCTTGAAGCGCCATTCATAGCTTTCCCAGCCTTCCCGCAGCCTTCCCGACAACAGCAGGGCCTCGGCTTTCTCGAAATGCGCCTCGGCGAAATCGGGGTCGAGCGCGATCGCTTGGTCGGCCACGCGCACGGCGTCGTCCAGCTCCAGCCGCTCATAATGGATCAGCGCGAGATTGAAATGCGCGCGCGCATCCGCCGGCGCCAGCTGCGTTGCCCGTTGCCCAGCGCGCAACGCGTCATCCAGCCGACCGGCACCGCGATACACCTCACAGATATTGCGTGGATACAGCGCGGCTGTCGGCGATAGCGCCTCGGATTTTTCCATCCGCTCGATCGCCTCAGCCACCCTCCCGTTACGGTAGGAGACGATGCCCGCCAGTTGCAGAATATGCGGATGCTCCGGCATCGCCGCCAGCATCCGCGTGGCCAGGTCATCCGCCTCCTCCAGCTTGTTCGCCTGCTCAAGCTTAGCGAGCTTTTCCAGCGCCTCGGCCAGCGGCATCACCACCTTGCCCTGTTGCTGCGCGCTCCCGCTCATGCGCCCTGCTCCTCATAGCCAAGTTCACTCACCCAAGGGGCAAGAATGGGCGCCACCTCTCCGAACAGATTGGGCAATGCCGCCTGATAGGCCTTGAACCGCAAGGCAGCGCGGCCATGCACCGCCTCCCGCCCGGCGAAATGCGCGGGCAAAGGCTCGGCCACCGGTGCGGCATTGGCCGCAAAATCCAGGGGCAGGGTCGCTTCCACACCGATAAACGCCAGTACCCGCCGTACCACCGCCTCCGGGTCCGCCACCAGATCCTCATAACGCACCGGCAGATAGCGCAGGGCCAGCTGCCCGCGGTAATGCCGGATCATCTCGGCCTGCAACGCGAAATACCGTGCCAACCCAGGCAGACCCGCCTGCGCGTTACCCTCCAGCTTACGATCCTGCGCGATGTTGGAGAGCACGAGGTCGTAAGGATGCCGCAGGACGTGAATGACCGGCGCCTCCGGATATAGCAGCTTGATGAGCCCGAGATGCCAGATATTGGAGGCCGCACGGTCGATGATGAACCGCACCTCCGGCCGCGCCAACCCCGCGGCGCGGCGCGGCGCCTCATACATCTCCCGCAGCCGGTCCGGCGCATGCGCCGCCTCACCCACTAGCATCTCGTCCAGACACTCAGGATAATCGCCACCCAGCAGCCCGGGCGCCGCTTTTGCCACTGCCGCCACGGGTGCTGCTTCGTCGCCGGGGACAAACCCGGGTATCTGCGCCAGCAATTGCTCCAGCAGGCTGCTGCCCGCACGGGGGAAACCGAGCAGAAAAACCGGCGTGAATCCGCCCGCCGCCGCGCGCGGCAAGGGACGCAGACGATCGCCGGTGAAATACGCCTTGTCCCGTTCCGATTGGACGAGCAGCGCCTCCGGCTGGTAAGTGTGGCCGGTGCGCTCGCGCTGAATTGTGCGCGCGGTGGCGATGGCGCTAATCGCCTCCTGCATCTGGCCAAGCTGCATGAAGGCCCGGCCCCGCGCCAGCAATTCCGGCGGCATCTGGGCTTCCGGTGGGCCAAGCCGTTCAAGCGCCTCCCGTGGGCGCTGGCAGGCAAGATCCGCCATCACCTTCAACAGCCGCAGCATGCGGTCCTGCGGCCAGCGGGCCATGGCCTCATCCAACAGCTCGTCCGCACGGCCGCGCTCGCCTTTGATGAAAAGCACCTGCGCCAACCCGCCAGTACCGCGCGTATTGTCCGGCCGCAGCGCCAATGCGCGTGCGTAAAGCGCCTCGGCCTCGGAGAGCCGGCCTTGCAGCTTCAGGTTCCAGGCGAGATTGCCAAGCACCATGCCATCCTCGCGCCGCAGCAGGGCCAGCGCCTGCCGGTAGTGCCGCTCTCCCGCCAGCACCGCGCCGGTCTCGGTAAACACCACGCCCAGAACATGATGCCCCTGCGCCGTCCTGGGCGCCGCCTTCACCGCCGCCGCGGCAAAGGGCAGAGCTTCCGTATGGCGCCCCTGCGCCACGAGATATTGCGCGAATTGCCCATTCGCCAGCGCACGCAACGCCGCAATACCCGGCAACCCGGCCAGCCGGGCGCCAAGTGCATCTGCTGCCTTGATGCGCTTCTGGGCATTGCGGATTTCAAACAGCACCCTCAGAGCGGCGCGCTGGTTCGGCACCGCGTCCAGGATCGTCAATGCCAGCGCCTCGGCCTCGCCATGCTTCTTTTCGTTGAAAAGCTTCGTCGCCTCGGCGGCCTTGTCGTCCAGCAGGGCGGCGGCCTCCTGGCTTGGCCATTGCCCCTGATCCGCGTCGCAGCACCGCGCCGCCCGCAACAAGCTGCCGCAAGGGCAGAGACCATCTTTCATCGCCAAGCCGTTCTATCCCGTTGTTTCCCCAGCCATACTACAGGCTTTGCCAGGTGCGGCAACGCGCTGCGGGAAAGCCACCCCGCCGCGGCCGGTGCAATAGCCATTCATTCTCAATCCCTTATAATCCTTGACGCGAGGCGCGCCACGCGCCAGATGAACGGCCCAAACCGGAGTATCCGCATGCGCGATTTTTCCCAGCTCTCAGAGCGTGAGATCCTGGCTCTTGCCATCGGCAATGAGGAAGAAGACGGCCGCATTTATCTCGACATCGCCGAACGCCTGCGTGACGACTACCCAGGGACGGCCAAGGTTTTCTCAGAAATGGCGGCGGAGGAAAACGAGCACCGGCGCGAATTGCTGGAACTCTACCGGGAAAAATTCGGGGAGCATATTCCGCTTATCCGCCGGCAGGATGTGCGCGGCTTCATCAACCGCCCCTCCGTCTGGCAATTCCCGAAGCCAAACATCGACGATGTGCGCAAGCTGGCGGAAAGCATGGAGCAGGAAACCCAGCGCTTCTACCGCAACGCCGCGGAGCGGACCAGCGATGTTTCCATCCGCAAGCTGCTGGGCGACCTGGCCGAAGCCGAGGCCGCGCATGAGCATCGGGCGGATGTGCTGTCCGAGCAGAACCTGCCAACGGATGTACGCTCGCAGGAAGACCAGCACGCCAAACGGCAATTCATGCTGCAATATGTGCAGCCCGGGCTGGCCGGGCTGATGGACGGCTCCGTTTCAACCCTGGCGCCGATCTTCGCCGCCGCCTTCTCGACGCACAACACTTTCTCCGCCTTCATCGTGGGTGCCGCTGCGGCGGTGGGTGCGGGCATCTCCATGGGCTTTGCGGAGGCGCTCTCTGACGACGGCTCACTCACCGGCCGGGGTACGCCCTATGTGCGTGGCGCCGTCACCGGCGTGATGACGGCGCTTGGCGGGCTGGGGCATACCCTGCCCTTCCTAATCCCCAACCTGCATATCGCGCTGGTTGTCGCGATCATCGTGGTGATTATCGAATTGGCGGTGATTTCCTGGGTGCGTTGGAAATATATGGACGCATCGCCCATCCGCGCCACGCTGCAAGTGGCGCTAGGCGGCGCGCTGGTGTTCGCAACCGGCGTGGCGATCGGTGCGGGCTAGGCTTGCAGCTCCCAGCCGGTGTTCCAGAACGCGGCTTCCAGTTTTGTCGCCTGGGTGAAGATGGCCTGTAGCCGTGGCCATCTCGCCTCGGCGCCGCAAACCGCGCCGACCCGGTCGATCATCGCCAATGAAGCGCCGACCGATTTGAGGTACTCCTCGCCGGTATACGTATCGATCCAGTCTTTGTATGGATTGGCCGGGCCCGCTTTCGCCGCCGCCCAGGCGCCGATTTCGGCATAGCCCGCGATGCAGGGCGCCAGGGCCGCCAACAGATCCAGCGCATCGCCGGTGAAGCCGACCTCAATCACGTAACGCGTATAGGCAACCATTTCGAGCGATGGCGGTGCCGCGCGCATCTCGGGCTCGGAGATGCCCCAGCCGGCGCAATAGGCCACATGCAGGGGCATCTCGGTCTCGATCAGCGCCTTCGCGGTTTCCAGCGCCGCCTGAATATCCGGCAACTCCTCCAGCTTATAGGCGAGCAGCGCGTAGGCGCGGGCATACTGGATAAGAAAGAGATAGTCCTGGACAAGAAAGTTCCGGAAGGCGGGGCGGCTCAGCGTACCATCCGCCACCGCCTCGACAAACGGATGGCGCACATATTCATGCCACGCCGTGCCCGCGCCATCGCGCAGACGCTCAAACAAAACAGCCATGAATTCAGCTTGGCTCGCGGGCGTAGGTAATGATGGAAAGATAGGTCATCGGCTTGACCAGCAGTTTCTCCGGGCCGTGCGGGGCGGCGGAATCGAACAGCAGCGCATCCCCGGGCGCAAGATGGTAAGATTGGTCGCCATGGCGGTAGAGAACCTCGCCGGTGAGCATGTAGATGAATTCCGTGCCTTCATGCTGAAAAGCTGGGTAGGCAACCGCATCCTTGCTGAGCGTGATGAGATAGGGTTCCACCACCACATTGCCGCCCAGAGCATGGCCAAGCAGAGAATATTGATGCCCGGCCTTAGTGCCGCGGCGCTCGATAACCACGCCAGTGCCCGATTTCACGAAGGAACAATCGCGCTTCTCCTCGAAGGTGGAGAAGAAGGTGGTGATCGGCACGTTGAGGGCGCCCGCCAGCGATTGCAGG
>JAGXAE010000101.1 GCA_018971725.1 Pseudomonadota bacterium
ATGCTCCAGCGTCGCGTATTCGTGTTTCCGTTCAGCGGCCAAGGACAGGGCCCGGTGGAGAGTCTGTTCTAGGTTGCGAGACAGCATGGATTTAAACCGTTCCTTCACGCCGAGACCCGGCGCTCTTAAACCCGGACAACAACTTTGCCTGTCCGCGCGGCATTTTCATCATCCAGCCCATCGTAGCGGCACCGGAGGGTACACTGATAGATGGGGATGAATAAGTAAAATAAAGTCTCATTCTTTCTCAATCGTGCATTGCAGGGGATGCTGGTTTTGCCTCGCCAGGTCCATCACCTGTGTCACTTTGGTCTCAGCCACTTCATAGGTATAAACCCCACACACGCCCACGCCGCGGCGGTGCACGTGCAGCATGATCTGCGTCGCCTGGTCGCGGTTCTTCTGGAAAAACCGCTCCAGCACATGCACCACAAACTCCATCGGCGTGTAGTCGTCATTCAGCATCAGGACCTTGTACATCGTGGGCTTGCGCGTTTTCGGGCGCGGTTTCACCACCACGCCTGCGCTCGGCCCCCCTGATCCTTTGCGTCTATCGTTCTCACTCATATCCAACACCTTCAGCAGCCACCGCGGCCATCTCCTCCCTCGCGGCAGACACCCTCAAAAGGCCGCCGTTATTCGCCTTCACCTTGTAGCAAACCATATCGAAAGCAAGCCCGGCTATGAAAGAGCGATTTTGCCCCAGTATATAAAAACAGGTGCATAAAAACATGTGTTCATGAACAGTGGCTTTCATCCCGCCCGCCCCAACGCAAAAAGCCGGCCCCAATGGAGGCCGGCTTTCACAAAGTCATTCCCACGCCCAAAACGCGGGAAAAGCGTTCGATCAGGCTTTGCCGAAGGCCTCGACGGCCAGCGTGACGCGGGCGGCTAGCGGCGCCATCGTCTTTTCAGCGAGCTTCACCGAGACATCGGTGAGCTTGTTGCTCTCAGCAACGGCCTTTTCGAGGCTGGTCCGGGCGAAGCCGGCTTGCAGGTCCACCGCTTCCTTGATGGATTTCACACCCATGAGGGACTTGCTGAACGCCACCGTATCCTCGATCGACGCCTTGGAAGACGCCGCGACATGCTTCGAGATGTCCTGGAAACCAGCGGCGTAAATCTGTGAAGCCTTCATGAAGGCTTCCAGATTGCCCTGGCTGAAGGTCAGCATGTCCTCAGAGGTTTTCATGGCTTTTTCAACGCCTTCCTTCAATTTGGCTTGAGATGCCTCAAACCCCTTGGTGGCTTTCTCAATCCCCTCGCGAAGAACGGAGAGGGATTTTTCGAACGATTTCACCGAAACGTCCGCCGCGCTTTCCATGGTGGCGGCAGCGGTCTCGGCGGCAATCGCGGTCTTGGCTTTCGTCGCGCTCATCTAAGTTTTGCTCCCACTATGATGAATCATCGCTGCATAGCCCCAACCGGCGAGCATTACGGCGCATACCGCAGTGCAGCAAAAACCTTATAGCTAAGTGGGCAACGCGCCGTCAAGGAATTTTGTGCATCGCACAAGAGACGATTGCGAAAATTTCAGCCTTCAACCGGACCCGGACCGCCAAATCCCCCTCGTCAACCCGGCAATCACACAAATCTCACTGGGTAACCCTTTCAATTTTTTGTTCTTTTAACGATAAGATCGATGTTAATAGCTGGACAGAACGCGGCGACGGTGTTTACAATCTCTGTGAATCGTTATGTGGGGTGGCGAAGAATGCGGATGCGGAGCAAGCGGAACTTGGCCGGCTGGGCAATTGCAGGCTTATGTCTGGCCGGCATGGCCATTGCCAGCCCGGCATCCGCGCATGAGAAGCATCACGTCGTTCACCACATTTATGCTGCACACCGCATCGCGCGTGTCCGGCATTATCAAAGCATTCCAGACACTTCGTCCGGCTTTGGCCCCACCTCCCCCGGCATCAGCTCCATCATCATTGATGTAAGTTCCGGCCAGGTAATCTCCGCGCACGACGCCGACACCCCGCGCTATCCTGCCTCGCTCACCAAGCTGATGACGCTGGATCTCGCGTTCCAGGCACTTGCCGATGGCCGGATGACACTCGATACGCGTATTCCGGTTTCCGAACATGCCGCGGATGTTGAGCCCGTGAAGCTCGGCTTGCGCCCAGGCAGCACAATTTCAGTGCGCAGCGCCATCCTGGCGATGACCACAATGTCCGCCAACGACGCCGCCACGGCGCTGGGGGAGTATCTTGGCGGCGGGTCTGAAGTGCGCTGCGCCCAGATGATGACGCTGCGCGCCCACGCGCTCGGCATGGCGCAGACTGAGTTCGCCAACCCCTCGGGCCTGCCCAACCCCAACCAGGTTACAACCGCGCGCGATCTCGCCCTGCTTGCTCGTGACTTGGTGCGGACCTACCCGCAATTCCAGACATTCTTTGAAGTCACCTCCTTCGATTTCCGCGGCCACCAAGTTTATTCCAATAACGAGATGCTCAAGACCTATGCCGGCGCCACCGGCATGAAGACCGGCTATACCGATCTGGCGCGGCATAATCTCGTCACCTCCGCCGACCGCGGCGGCAGGCAGCTCATCGGCGTTGTGCTGCACGAGCCCAGCTGGGGCACTGCTTATACGCAAATGACCGCGATGCTGGATGGCGGCTTCGGTGGCCATGTGCCCATGACCCGCGAAATGGTCGCCACCGCCACCAACCGGACCGCGCCGCATGTCCTCGTGAAGCCGCCCGCGGAAACCGTGGCGAGCCGCACCCCCACACCTGCCACGCAGTTGCCTGACTCCCGCCCCCAAACCCCGGATGCCGCCAAACATTGGGTCGCCCAGCTTGGCCTTTACTATTACAAAACGGATGCCCGTATAGCGGCCTTGAAGGCGCGCCGGCTGCGGGGGCGCGGCATTGCGCAGATCGAGCATGTGGAACGCAACGGCAAGCATCTTTGGCTTGCCCAGCTGACCGGGCTTTCCTACATGGGCGCACACGATACCTGCCACGCGGTAAACGCGCATGGCCGCCAATGCGATGTGCAGTCGCAAGGGTCTGACAATCTGGCCATGCTCATAGGCCAGGACCAGACCTGACCAGCAGCCATTAGCCCCAGATGGTTGGCCTCGGGCAAGATCGAGGCTAAGGGGGCGCCGGCATGTTGATTCCTGGCCTAAGCACGATTCTGGCCGCCGCCGCAGGGATACAGTCTCTCCAGGCGGCGACGATCATTTCCGGCACCTTCATTCTGGAGGATGCCGCGACCCTGCTTGCCGCCATGCAGGTGGCCTCCGGGGCTCTATCTTTGCCGCTCGCCCTGTGCTCGCTTTACACCGGTATCGTGCTGGGCGATCTCGGCCTTTACGGCCTCGGCCGGCTATCGGCCACGCATCGCTGGGCGCAGCGGATGGTGCCGCAAAAACGCCGCCACATCGGCCAGGAATGGGTCAAGGGCAAGGTCATCCCGCTGGTGCTGGTAAGCCGCTTCGTGCCCGGGCTGCGCCTGCCAACCTACACCACACTAGGGTTTCTGCACGCGTCGATCCTGCAATTCGCGCTGGCGGCGGTCATCGCCACCCTTATCTGGACAACCGGTCTCTTCTTCATCAGTTTGCGCCTCGGCCTGCTCATGGCGCATTACCTGGGGGTCTGGCGCTGGGCGGGGCTTGCCGTTTTCCTGCTTGTCATCATATTCGTGGGGCGGCTAGCCACAAAACTCTACAATCAAAGGAATCCGGAATGAGTTCTGCATCGCTGGCCGCAAGCATCGGCAAGCTCACGCGGTCCAGGCCGAAGCGCCCGGTCTCCTTCTTCGAATTCTGGCCGGATTGGCTGTTCTACGCGCCTGTCGTCGCTTTCTGGGTGCTGCAATCGCTCCGCTATCGCAGCATTACCCTGCCTTCTCTCGCCAACCCGCGAATCAATGCCGGCGGGATTTGCGGCGAGTCTAAAAACGAGATTCTTGGCCTCGCCGGCCCCGCCGCGCGCCCTTGGGTTGCCGATTATGTGGGGCTGACGGTCTCTGGCCACACCCAGGCGAACGATCTGCGCCGGGCCCTGGCGGCAATGGAACAGGCGGGGCTTGCTTTTCCCGTGGTGGCGAAGCCGGACATAAGCTGCAACGGCGTTGGCGTGCGCGTCATCCGTGACGAAGACCAGCTTAACGCCTACCTCTCCGCCTTTCCCCGCGCCACGGCATTGCAACTGCAAACCCTGGTTTCCTATGAGGGCGAGGCCGGCATATTTTATATCCGCCACCCGGGCGAGCGCACCGGCCGCATCACTTCCGTCACACTGAAATACCCGCCTATCGTGGTTGGCGACGGCCGGCGCAGCGTGAAAGAGCTGATCGCCGCCGATGACCGGCTGAACGCTATTTCCCATTTGCTGCTGCCCAAGCTGGGTGCCAAGGCAGCCCGCGTGCCCGCCCCCAACGAACAGGCGGCTCTGGTTTTCGTCGGCAATCATTGCCGCGGCTCCACCTTCAAGGATGGTCTCTCAATCGTCACCCCCGCGCTCGCCGCGCGGATCGACGAGATCATGCAGGACATGCCGGGCGTGTATTTCTCCCGGATCGACCTGCGCTACGAATCGCTGGAGGCCCTGCGCGAGGGCCAGGGCTTCAAGATCATCGAATTCAACGGCTCCGGCTCCGAGGCCACCCATATCTGGGACCCGGAAATGACACTTCGCAACGCTTATGCCGCCCAGTTCCATCATTATGGCGAATCCTTCCGCATCGGCGCGGCAATGCGTGAAACCGGCCTCAAGCCCATCGGTCCGCTGAAGCTTCTGGCGCTCTGGCAGAACCAGAAGCGGCTCATGCGCGCCTATCCGGTGAACGACTAACCCTTAGCTTTTAAAGCCTGACCGGCCCGGCGGACAGAGCTTCCTCAGACTCATCGGCGAATACCCGGGCGGGGCTCATGCGCTCGGGCATGCCGCCAACTTCCATCCGCCGGCGAGGCAGTGAATCCGGGTATTTTTCAACCAGCCAGGTCACCATCGCCTCGCGCACATCGCAGCGCAGATCCCACAACACCCCGGCATTGCGTGCGCTCACCAGCAGCCGCAACTCCACCGTGGTGTTTGGCAGGTCGGTCATCTGCACCCCGGCCACCTTGCCGTCCCATTTCGGGTTGTCCTTCACCACCTCGTGCAATTTCTCGCGCACTTTCGCCACCGGCACGCTGTAATCCACATACAGCATCACCGTTCCCATCAGGTCGGCGGAGGAATGTGTCCAGTTCTGAAATGGCTGCTCGATGAAGTAGGAAAGCGGCACGATCAGGCGGCGCAAATCCCAAATGCGGATCACCACATAGGTCGCGCCGATCCGCTCGATCCACCCCCATTCCCCCTGCACCACCACCGAGTCCTCCACGCGGATCGGCTGCGTCAGACCAATTTGAATCCCCGCGAGCAAATTGCTGAGCAGCGGCCGGGCCGCCAGCCCCACCACCAGCCCCGCCGCGCCCGCTGAAGCGAACAGGCTGACGCCATATTGCCGCACTGCGCTGCTCGTCATCAGCGCCAGCCCTATGGTCAGCAAAACCAGCAACGTGCGTATCGCGGTGCGCAGAATGCCGACTTGAGTGAGGTGCTTGCGGGCCAGGAGGTTGTTGCTGTCGACCTCGTATTTGATGCGCGACACGTAGAGGTCCGCGAACAAGTCCAGCGTGTTCATCACTGTCCAGCCGATCACAACCACCACGGCGGCGGCCAGCAGATGGCCGAGAATGTACGAAACCCTGCCGGAGAATGGCGCGGCCGGCAGAACAGCGCCCATGGCCGACAGCACCAGAATGGCGCAGGTGGGGCCCTTGCAACGGGCCACCAGCAGCCCGCCCACCTCGCCGTAACGCACGGCAAACCGCGAAAGCAGCCGCACCACCCAGCGGCAAAGCGAGGCCGCCACCACCGCCGCCGCCGCCAGCATCACAGCGGCGGTCAGCCAATCAGGGACAACGCGATACACCCAGATGGCTAAAATCCGCGCGTGATCGATCATGAGGAGGGCTCCGTGTTGATCATTTGGGAGCCCCGGAAATTAGCCGCTCATCCTGGCTTTTCAAACCCAGGAGGGCAGATGATTCATTAATTTACATGAAGGAAACCGGGTCCACGTCCACATCCAGCTTCACATTGCGTGGAATGGGTACGCGGCCAAGCCAGTCCCGCAGCAAGGGCTGCACCGCAATCTCACGTTGTGTTTTCAGCAACAGCCGGCGGCGATGGCGGCCGCGCAGCAGGGCAATTGGCGCGGGCGCCGGCCCCAAAACCTCCACCCCCGGCTCGCGCGGCGCCGTACGGGCCAGTTCACGGGCAATCCGGTCGGCCAGCCGTTCATCCTCAGCACTCACGATCAACGCCGCCAGCCGCCCGAAAGGCGGCCAATGGCCGGGGCGGCGCAAGGCGGCCTCCTGCTCAAGAAACGCCGGCAAATCGCCCGAGAGCAGCGCCTGGATCACCGGATGCGATGGATCGTAGCTTTGCAGCAGCACCCGCCCCGGCGCCTCGGCTCGCCCGGCGCGCCCCGCCACTTGGTGCAGCATCTGCACCGTGTGCTCGCTTGCCCGCAAATCGCCGCCCGCCAGGCCCAAATCCGCATCCACCACCCCCACCAGCGTGAGATGCGGAAAATGCCAGCCCTTGGCCACCATTTGGGTGCCAATGATGATTCCCACCTCCCGCTCCGCGATGCGTCGAGCCGCCTCTTCCGCCTGGGCCGGGCCGGAAATAACATCCGACGCCATCACCAGCGCCTCAATGCCGGAAAATTCTTCCGCCACCTCCTCGGCAATGCGCTCCACCCCGGGGCCGATGGGCACGAAACTGCCTTCCGCCTCGCAGGAGGGGCAATGCAGCGGCCGCTGCATCGTATAGCCGCAATGGTGGCAGGAAAGCCGCGGCGAGGATTTATGCTCCACCAGCCAGGCCGAGCAATTAGGGCAGGAAAGCCGGTGCCCGCATGTGCGACAGAGGGTAAGCGGCGCGTAACCCCGGCGGTTCAGGAACAACATCGCCTGCTCGCCCCGCGCCAGCGTCTCGCGCATCGCGGCCAGCAACAACGGCGAGAGGAATTTGCCCCGCTCCGGCGGCGCTTCGCGCAGGTCCAGCGCCTCAACCCTCGGCAGAGTGGCACCACCATGCCGGGCGGGCAAATCGAGCTTTTTGTACCGCCCCTGGGCGGCGTTCTCGGCGGTTTCCAGGCTGGGTGTGGCGCTCACCAGCAACACCGGGGCCGCGCAAAGCTTGGCGCGCACCACCGCCATGTCCCGCGCATTGTAAATCACCCCATCCTCCTGTTTGAAGGAGGTTTCGTGCTCCTCATCCACAACGATGAGGCCGAGTGCGGCGAAGGGCAGAAACAGCGCCGAGCGCGCCCCCACCACCACATCCGCGCGCCCTTCCGCCACGGCGCGATAGGTCTCGCGCCGCCGCGCCGGGGTGAGCTCGGAATGCCACACGGCCGGCCGCACCCCGAACCGCGCCTGAAACCGCGAAAGCATTTGCACCGAGAGCGCGATTTCCGGCAGCAGCACCAGCACCTGTTTTTGGCAACGCAGCGCCTCGGCGACAGCCTCCAGATACACTTCGGTCTTGCCGGAGCCGGTCACGCCATCCAGCAGCGTGACCGAAAAATCCCCCGCCCGCATATCCGCGCGCAATTTCGCGGCGGCTTCTTCTTGCATCACCGAAAGCGCCGGGCCGGGCCGGGCCGGATCGGCTCCACCGAACGCATATGTCCTGGCCCGCTTGGGCGGCGGCGCCAGCAGCTTCTCCTTCAGGCTCAAAGCCAGCACATCGCCTCTCGCCGCCAGGGTGTAGCCCGCCACCCAGTCGATAAATTTTCGTAGAGTCTCCGGCATCGCTGGAAAATCCAGCACCTCCGTCACCGGCCGGGTTTTCACATCCGGGTCGGGCGGATCATCCCACACCACCCCCGCCACCGCACGCCGCCCCAGCGGCACGCGCACCAGCGTGCCCGGCGGCAACGCGGCCCCTGCCTCATAGGTAAAAACCATGCCGAATTTATACGGGAGCAAGACGCTGATGCGGGTTGTCCGTTGAGGTTGCTCCATGCTGTATGCTCTTAACCAGAGACTCTGTTCACCGGAAAGCCATCATGAAATTCTTTGTCGACACCGC
>JAGXAE010000102.1 GCA_018971725.1 Pseudomonadota bacterium
CGGGCCGAGCCATCGCAGAATAGCTGCCCCAGGGTTTTCTCATGCCAGGCGATCCCGGCACCCTCCACCAGCGCCAGAAAATCATGCGGTGTAAACCCTGCCAAGGCGGATTTGCAGAAATGCGGATTGGTGGAGAGGAAGTTCTTGTCACTCACCTCAAGATTCGTGAAGTTGCAGCGCCCGCCACCGGAAATCAGAATCTTCCGGCCCGGCTCGGGGCCATGCTCCAGCACCGCCACGCGCATTCCCGCTTGCGCCAGACTGCCTGCGCAAAACAGCCCGGCGGCACCCGCGCCAATCACCACCGCGTCGTAAATGTCGCGCATGGCGGCTCTCTAGCCTTTTGCCGCGCCCCGCGCCAGGATGAAGCCAATAACACACGGAGAGAAACCATGGCCAAGGGCAAGATGTCATCCTTCGACTGGGCCGATCCGCTGCGGCTGGAGGCGGCCCTTACCGAGGAGGAGCGCGCCATCCGCGACATGGCCCATGCCTACGCACAGGAGCAGTTGCAACCGCGCGTGCTGATGGCCTTCCGGGAGGAGCGGTTCGACCGTGAGATCATGAACGAGCTGGGTGAACTCGGCCTGCTCGGCGCCACACTCTCCACCCATGACTGCGCGGATGTCTCCTATGTCGCCTATGGCCTCATCGCCCGCGAGATCGAGCGTGTGGATAGCGGCTACCGTTCCGCCTATTCGGTGCAATCCTCGCTGGTGATGTACCCGATCTCCGCTTTCGGCTCCGCCGCGCAGAAGGACAAATATCTGCCGAAACTCCGCACCGGCGAATGGGTGGGCTGCTTTGGCCTCACCGAACCCGATGCCGGGTCCGACCCCGCCGGCATGCGCACCAACGCCAAGAAGGTTGATGGCGGTTACCTCATCTCCGGTTCCAAAACCTGGATCAGCAATTCCCCCATCGCGGATCTCTGCCTGGTCTGGGCGAAGGACGAGGCGGGCGATATTCGTGGCTTTCTCATCGAGCGCGGGGCCAAGGGCCTCGCCACGCCGAAGATCGAGGGCAAGGTCTCGCTCCGTGCCTCCATCACTGGCATGATCATGATGGATGAGGTGTTCGTGCCCGAGGACGCGATACTGGATGTGAAAGGCCTGCGCGGCCCGTTCTCCTGCCTCAACAACGCCCGCTACGGCATCGCCTGGGGGGCGCTGGGCGCCGCTGAATTCTGCTGGCACACGGCACGAGACTATACGCTCGGCCGCAAGATGTTCGGAAAACCCCTGGCCGCCACACAGCTTATCCAGAAGAAGCTGGTGGACATGCAAACCGAGATCACTCTTGGCCTGCATAGTGCGCTCACCCTTGGCCGGCTGATGGATGCGGGCGAAGCCTCACCCGAAATGATCTCACTGCTGAAGCGCAACAATTGCGGCAAGTCGCTGGATATTGCCCGCCAAGCGCGGGACATGCTGGGCGGCAACGGCATCGCGGACGAATATCACGTCATCCGTCACATGGTGAATCTGGAATCCGTGAACACCTATGAGGGCGCACACGACATTCATGCGCTCATCCTCGGCCGTGCGCAGACCGGGCTTTCAGCCTTCTAGAGCGCGATGACTTTAATTTCTTTTGGCTACAAACGGAATTGAAGTCTGAATCGCCCTCTAAAATCTTATGTGGAACCGCGCGCGTACTCCGCGTCGCTCACCTGTTCCAGCCAGGTCACGGGTGAGCCATCCTGCTTCTCCTGCACCGCGATATGGCTCATCGCCGTGCTGGCGGTGGCGCCGTGCCAGTGTTTCTCCCCCGGCGCGAACCACACCACGTCTCCGGGCCGTATCGTCTCAACCTTGCCGCCCTCGCGTTGCACCCAGCCGCATCCGGCGGTCACGATCAGCGTCTGCCCCAGGGGATGCGTGTGCCAGGCGGTGCGCGCGCCGGGCTCAAAGGTCACCAGCGCCATGGCCACGCGCGCGGGTTCCGGCGGGCTATTCAGCGGGTCTATCCGCACAATGCCGGTGAAATAATCATCCGGCCCCTTGGTTGATGGCTGCGAGCCAGCGTGTTTAATCTCCATGCCTTACCCCTGTGTGGTCATTAAGGCTTTGCCGGGAACATTCGCGGCCATTGTGCCGAGCTTTCCGCAGGCCGGGCAGGTGCAACTCCAATGCTCCTGCTGCGTCTGGCAGGATGAGCAGCGCCAGGCGGGGGTGATGGCTGGGACGGCCCGGCCATCCAGCCGCGCCAGAATCGCCTCGGCCCGGCCATCGCTGTTGCCGGCCTTCAGTGCCGCTTCGGCATGGCGTCTCGCCTCGCCGGTTAATTGTGCCGCCAGCGCCGTCTCACCCAGCAAAAGCTCGGACTCCACATGGCCGGGGTTCTCCTTCGCCAGCAATGCGGCGGCCTGGGCGCGTTCCAATGGCGTCGCGTCCGGCGCTGGCCATGCCGCCGCCAGCAACGGGTGGGGTGCGCGCTTCCAGCCCGCCAGCAAAGCATTGCGGGCCGCGCGTTCCTTGCCCACGCTACGCAGGGCTTTGGCCATGGCCGCAATCGCCATGGGGCAGGTGGGGTCCGCCTTCACCGCCTGCTTGGCGAAATCCAGCGCCAGTTTCGGGGTTTCGGCATTTTCGGCCGCCGCCACCGCCAAAGCGGCGCGTTCCTTGGGCATTTGCGTCAGACGCAGGGCGGCGGTGTAGTTCCGCTCCCGCACGGCCAGGGCGAGGCGTTGGCCACGCGTCCACGCGCTGCCAGGGTAGGCGGCCTCGGCGGCTTCCGCTTGCCGTGCGGCTTCCTCATCCTGCCCGGCCCGCAGGCTTTGCCGCAACAGGCCCTGATGGCCCAGGAATTTCATCTCCTTGCTGTGGGTCAGGCGCTCAAAGGCCTGGCGCGCCTGTTCGCCCTCGCCCGCAAGCTGGGCGGCCTCGGCGCTCAACCATTGCGTGAAGGCGGTATCGCCCAGCAATGTGCGCGCCTTTCCGGCGGCCGAGCGCGCGCCGGCGGCATCCCCCGCCGCCACGGCCACCACCCCGCGCTGCAAGGCAAGTTCGCCCGCCTGGGCCCGCCGCCCGCCGCGCCAGTCGGAAAACCGTCCCGGCGCTCGGCGCAGCCCGCCCAACACGCGCAACAGCATCAGCAGCACCGCCACCACCACGAGAATCAGTAGCAGCGCCACCGGGGCGGAGGTGGTGATTCGGTATGTTCCGGCATCCGCCGTCACATCGCCGGGCAGCGCCGCCATCCACCAGGCCAGCGCCAGAATAATCGCGGCGATAACGCAGAATTTCAGCGCCCTCCACATGCGCTTACTGTCCCTGCCGGGCTAGGCCCGCCAAAGCCTGCCGCGCCGCCAGCAATTGCCGCGCCGGGGTCAGCCAGCTCGCCATTGCCGCCTGGGCGGGCGGGCTCAGCGTGTCCGCCGCCGCCACCGCCGCCGCCAGATCATCATTGGCCAGCGCCGCGCGCATCCGGTTCAGCGCGGCCGCGGCGGGCGGGCCAAAGATCACATGCTCGCCATTGGAAATGGTGATCAACCCTTCCAGCCGCAGCTTCACATTCGCCCAAAGCCCGGCATGGCCGCCATTGGCAAGGCTCGCCGCTTCGGCATTACGCGCCGCCGCCGGAAAGCTCTCGCGCAATTGCGCCATGGTTGCGGGCGCTGTGTCGGCAAACACGGCCAAGGCGGGCGGCGCATTTGGCACCACGCCCAAGGGCTCGCCCGCCGCCAGCGCCATGCTCGCCGCCGCCACCGCGTTCAGCCGCGCCATGCGCGCGGTCAGCTTGCCGATATCCTGCGTGCTGGCCTGCATCGCCGCCAGCTCACCATGGTCGGAGGCCACTTGCCCCTGCATGGCGTTCACCTGCGCCGCCAGCATGGCCAGCTTCTGCGTGGCATCCGCCTGGGCGGTTATCAGGCTGGCCACCGGCGCGGTTTGCGACGCGGCAGCACGCATGTCCGCCACCTGGGTTTGCAGCACGGCGAGTTCGGTCTTGTCCGCCTCATGCGCCCGCTGCTGCACGAACAGATACGCCTCGCCGCCGGCGAGGATTAGAAAGCCAAGCCCGAACCAGATCGGCCAGGTGGCGCGGCGGGGTTTTTCGGCCCGTGGTTCCGGCAATGGCGGTGGCTCAGGCTTCGCGGGCTTAGGCTCGGGCGTGGGCAAAGCGATGGGCGCCGGGTCCTGCACGGCCTGCGGCGTCTTTTCCGCGTCCTGGTGGTTGTCGCCCGTTCCGCTCATGCCAGCATCGCCATTAAATCCGCCTCCGTCGGTGCTATTGCCACATGAATGGCCGCCCAGGGCAAGTCCTGCAACCCCTTGGCGACGTTTTGGCTCAGCGCGTAGGCCTGCATTGCCGCGGTGCCGGGCGGTTGCAGCGCCGTGAAGGCGCGGGCGGTTTCGGCGGAATAGAACAGCGCGCCGTCAAACTCCCCGGCCGCCAGCCCGGCGCGGAGCTCCGGCGGCATCGCCTGCAACTTCGCCACTTTGTAAACCCGCCGCCGCAGCACGCTCAGCCCCGCCGCGCGCAAATCCGCCGCCAGCTTTTGGCCGTGCCGCTCACCCACGGCCAGCACATGCGGCCCCGCAACCCGCCGCGCGATGATCAGCCGGGCAAGCGCCTCGGCATCGCCCGCCGCGCTTTCCACGCAGGTGAAGCCCGCCACCCGCAACTTCGCCGCCGTGGCGTCGCCCACGCAAAACACCTTCACGCCATGCAGAGCGGTGGGCAGGGCCGGTATGGCCTGCGCGCTGGTGACGACAAGTGCCGCGGGGTGCTGCGGCAGCTTCGCGGGCAGGGGGATGATGGAAAGGCAGGGCAGAACCACCGGCTCATGCCCCATGGCCGCCAGCCGCTCGGCCGTGGCGCTGGCCCCGGGCTCAGGCCGGGTGACCAGCAGCCTCACGGCGCGAAAATATCCTCGGGGCTGTCCACCTTCAGCGAGGCGCCAAGCTCCCGCCCCAGCAGTTCGGCATCCGCCACCGCGCCGGTCAGGCTGCGCTTCAGCAGGAAAGACCCATCCGCCCGCGCCACCAGCCCGGTCAGGTGCAGGTCGCCATCTTCCATTATCCGCGCATAACCGCCAATCGGCGTGCGGCAAGAGCCGTCAAGCGCGCCCAGCAGCGCCCGCTCGGCGGTGGAAACCGCCTTGGCTTCCGGGTCCTCGATGGCCGAGAGCAGGGAAAGCAGCTCACTATCCCTGGCGCGCACGGTAATGCCCACAATGCCCTGGCAGGCCGATGGCACCATCTGCTCGGGGCTCAGCAGCACGCTCGCCCGCTCCGCGAGGCCAAGGCGCTTCAGCCCGGCATAGGCCAGCAGCGTCGCGTCCAGCCCATTCGCGCCCACCTTGCCTAGCCGCGTGCCGACATTGCCGCGCAGCAGTGTGAAGTTCAGGTCCGGTCGGGCGTATTTCATCTGTGCCTGGCGCCGCACGCTGGCCGAGCCCACCAACGCCCCCTGTTTCAGCGTGCCGAACGGGTCGCCTGGGTCCACCTCCGCGCCTTCGGGCAAAATCAGCGCGTCCCGCGCATCCTCGCGCTTCAGCGTGCAGGCCAGCGCGATGCCGTCCGGCAGCACGGTCTCCAGATCCTTCAGGCTATGCACCGCGAAATCGATGGTCCCGGCCAGAAGCTGCTCGTGAATCTCCTTCGCGAACAGCCCCTTGCCGCCAATCTCCGCCAGCGCCTTGTTCTGCACCGCATCGCCGGTGGTAACGATGACATGCTCCTCGAACACCTGCATGCCCTTCAGCACCGGGCAGAATGTGGTGAGGATATGCAGGAAGGTTTCCGTTTGCTGACGGGCGAGCGGCGAGCCGCGCGTGCCCACCCGCAGGGGCAGATTGCGCTTATGCGGCTTCACCGAGGGGGCGTGGGGCGTTTCGGTTTTCACGCGCGTGGTCTAGAGCCGGATTCAGCTTTGTTCAATCTCCAGGAAGATTGAACAAATCCGGCTCTAGATTTGCTAAGCGGGCAATTCACGGCAGGAAATATCCCATAGCAGGTTCATTTCCCGCCGATCGCACGCTAGAGCCATGAATCATGGACAGGGAAGATAAGCCAATTCTCGGCATTGAGAGCTCCTGCGACGAAACCGCCGCCGCCGTGCTGGCGCCGGACGGGAGCATTCTCGCGGATCTCGTGCTGAGCCAGATCGAGGATCATCGGGCTTTTGGCGGCGTGGTGCCGGAAATCGCGGCGCGGGCCCATCTCGCGGCGCTGGACGCGATGGTGCGCCAAGCCCTGCGCCAAGCGGGAGTGGGATTCGCGGACCTTGCCGCCATCGCCGCCACGGCGGGGCCGGGGCTCATCGGCGGGTTGCTGGTCGGCACCGGCTATGCCAAGGGCGCGGCCCTGGCGGCTGGCGTGCCTTACCTCGCCATCAACCATCTGGAAGCCCACGCCCTCACCGCGCGCCTGCCCAGCCTTGGCGCCGGGCCGGCCGAATTCCCGTATCTGCTGCTGCTGCTTTCCGGCGGGCACAGTCAATGCGTGGCGGTGGAGGGGGTGGGAAAATACCGCTTGCTCGGCACCACGCTGGACGATGCGGTGGGCGAGGCTTTCGACAAAACCGCCAAGCTGCTCGGCCTGCCTTACCCCGGCGGCCCGGCGCTGGAGGCCCTGGCCCGCGAGGGCAACGCCAAGGCCGTTCCACTGCCCCGCCCGCTGCTGGGGCGGGAAGGGTGCGATTTTTCCTTCTCCGGCCTCAAAACCGCCATCGCCCAGTTACTCGCCGCCGAGCCGCCGGGGGCGCTGCCCCGCCAGCGCGCGGCGGACATCGCCGCCAGCTTCCAGGCTTCCGTTACGGATATTCTGGGCGACAGGCTTTCTCACGCGCTTGCCATGCTGCCCGCCGCCAACGCGGTGATTGTCGCGGGCGGGGTGGCGGCCAACCAGGCCATCCGCGCGCGGTTGTCGGAGGTCGCGGGGCAGGCGGGAAAACCGCTCATCGCCCCGCCTTCGCGTCTTTGCACCGATAACGCCGTGATGGTCGCCTGGGCCGCCATCGAGCGCTTGCGCCAGGGCGAAACATCGGCGCTGAACGCCCCCTGCAAGCCCCGCTGGCCGCTGGATAGCCTTGCTGGGCGTGCCGATTCACCCGGCGCTTCGTTCCAAACCGCCGGGATCGGGCCGCGATGAATTACCGCCACATCTACCACGCCGGGAATTTTGCCGACGTGATGAAACACGCTTTGCTGCTGCGCCTGCTGGCCGCCATGCAGCGCAAGCCCAAGCCCTTTCTGGTGCTGGACACCCACGCCGGCATCGGCCGGTACGACGTGACCAGCGAGCAGGCCGAGAAAACCGGCGAATGGCGTGAGGGGGTCGGCAAAATTCTCGAAACCCCACCCCCAGCCCTTGCCGAGTATGTGGCAACAGTGAAGCGCCTCGGCCTCTATCCAGGCTCCCCGGTTTTCACCGCCGAGGCGCTGCGGCCTGAAGACCGTCTGGTGGCCTGTGAACTCCACCCGGAGGACGCCGCCACGCTGCGCCGGACCATGCGTGCTTACGAAAGCGCCGCGGTGCATGAGCGCGATGGCTACGAGGCCCTGGGCGCGTTTCTGCCGCCGCCGGAAAAACGCGCTTTGGTGCTCATTGATCCGCCTTTCGAGCGCACGGACGAATTTTCCGCCCTTGCCAAAAAGCTTGCAACTACCTGGAAAAAATTTCCCTCCGGCGTGTACGTCATCTGGTACCCCATTAAGCACCGCGCCCCGGTGCGGGGTTTTTTCGAGGCGCTGAAACTGGCGGGCATCAAGGATGTCATCGCCGCCGAGCTGCTGCGCCGGCCAGACACGGACCCCACCAAACTTAACGGCGCGGGGCTTGGAATCATAAATCCGCCTTATGGGTTTGAGGACGAGGCAGCGCCCATCCTCGCCGCCTGCCTGGAAACGTTTGGCGAAGCCGGGGCCAATGCCGGTGTGGAGCGGATCATCAATGAATAAATCTCCCCTTGACCAATCCATCGCCGTTATCGGCGCCGGGGCCTGGGGCACCGCGCTGGCCATATTGCTCGCCAAAGCGGGGCGCGATGTCACGCTCTGGGCGCGGGATGCGCAAAAAGCCGAAACCATGCGGCAAAGGCGGGAAAATCCCCGTTTGCCCGGCGCGGGTTTTCCGCCCGG
>JAGXAE010000103.1 GCA_018971725.1 Pseudomonadota bacterium
AGGTTGCTTGCATAGCGCAAGTCATCCCGGCAATATCGCGCACGGGCGGTTTCAGTCCAAGTCATCGTGATTCCGTCAGTTGTTGCAAACCAACAGAATCACAACCAACTGAAATCGCTCAACTATCTTTTTCGTTCAGGTTCTGAGGAAACGCCGGTTTCCGGCGCGATCATCGCGGATTTGTTCCAGGAGGCTGGCCTGCCGCCTGGCGTGCTGAATGTGATTCCTGGCCCCGCGAAAGAGATTGGCGATGCGCTGCTGGCGGACCCGCGTGTGCGGGCGATCAGCTTTACCGGCTCGACCAGGACGGGGCGGCATCTGGCGGTTGAGGCGGCGCGGCATTTGAAGCGGTTCACGCTGGAGATGGGCGGCAAGAGCCCGCTGATTGTGCTGAAGGATGCCGATTTGGATTATGCGGTTGATGCCGCCGCGTTTGGAATTTTTCTGCATCAGGGCCAGGTGTGCATGGCCAATTCGAAGATTATCGTGGAAGCGCCGGTATTCGAGGAATTTTGCGAACGCTTTACCGCCAAGGCGAAGATGATAAAAATGGGCGACCCGAAGGACCCGGAGACAGTGATTGGCCCGTTGATCCGCGCCCGGCAGATGGATTTTGTGGATGCGCATATTCAGGATGCGCGGGAGAAGGGTGCCACGATGCTGACCGGCGGACGCGCCGAGGGGCAATATTACAAGCCGACCGTGCTGCGTGGGGTGACCCCTGAGATGAAGATTTATCATGAGGAGACATTCGGCCCGGTAGTTTCCGTTTTGCGCGCGGAGGATTCGGAGGAGGCGCTGCATATCGCCAATGATACGAGCTATGGGCTTTCCGCCGCGCTGATTACCAATGATTTGCAAAAGGCCGTGGATCTCTCGTTACGACTTGAATCCGGCATGATCCACGTGAATGACTGCACGATTTCCGACGAGCCGCATGTGCCGTTTGGCGGGGTGAAGAATAGCGGGTTTGGACGCGAAGGCGGACGCTATTCAATGGAGGAAATGACGGAACTTAAATGGATAACCATCCAGATGGGCCAGAGGCAATTCCCGTTTTAAAGGCCCGGCGCGTGATTCTGAGAGAAGGATTTTAAATGAGCTACGCAACACAAGCAGCTGGTTTGAGTGGCGCGGAAGGCTGCCAGGATCAGGTGCTTTTGAACGACTGGCATGTGGTGGGTTATTCCAGTGAGCTTGAAAATGGCAAGATGATGCCTATTACCTTGCTGGAGCGCGATTTGATCGCTTGGCGCGACGAGGCAGGCGAGGTGCATGTTTGGGAAGATCTCTGCGTGCACCGGGGGGCGCGACTCTCCAGGGGTTGGGTTCAGAACAACAAAGTGGTTTGTCCGTATCATGGCTGGCGTTACGACGGCACAGGCAGTTGCGTGTTGATGCCCGCAGCGCCATCTGAAAAGCCGATGAAGAAGGCCCATGCCATCGTGCATCATGCGCAGGATAAATATGGGTTCATCTGGGTCTGCATAGGAACGCCGGCGCAAGGGATTCCTGTATTCGCGGAATGGGACGACCCAGCCTATAAGCTGACCCATTGCGGGCCGTATAAGTTTCGATCCGGCTACCGGGCACTGGATAATTTTGTTGATCCCACACATTTCTCCTTTGTGCATCCGGGTGTGAACGGCGTTGGTGAGGAACCGGATGAGATTCCGCCATATGAGGTTCATGAGGATGAGAACGGTTTGCGCTCCAGCGAGGTGCGGGTAACGCAGCCTTACGGCGACCCACGGAATATTCCGGTGATCGCGTTCTACTCCTACAAGATCATGCGGCCACTGGTTTCCTATCTGCAAAAGCGCCTGGAGATTATGGACCCGGCGCAGCAGCATCTTGGCAACCCGGCTGACAGGTTCTGCACCTATTTCACCGCGCAACAGGTGGACCCCGTGACCAGCATCGTACGGATTTGTTGCGGCACGAATTTCGAGACACAGCCGAGCGATGAGGATGTGCGCAGACGGCAGGATATCGTTTACGCGCAGGATAGCGGCATTGTGGATACGCAACGGCCCGAGAAAATTCCAGTGGATTTGCGTTATGAGCTGCATCACCGCAGCGACCTCATTGGCCAGAAATATCGCAACTGGCTGAAGGCGCAAGGCGTGACATATGGCATTCATGGCGCGCTGTAAGCCGCGCGTTATTGCACGAGGGGTGTAGGCAGATGTTCGATCTTGTTCTGAAAAATGGCAGGGTGATCGATCCCGCAACCGGGCGTGACGGCGTCGCCGATGTCGCGGTTACGAATAGCAAGATCGCTGCCGTGGAAACGGGGATTCCCGAAGCGGCCGCGCGTGAGGTGATAGACGCCGCAGGCAAGTTGGTAATTGCCGGGATGATCGACACGCATGGTCATATTTATCAGCATGTCACCGGCAAGTTTGGGCTGAATGCCGATATGGTGGGGATTCGTTCCGGCGTGACGACCGTTATTGACCAGGGCGGCCCAAGCTGCATGACTATTGGCGGGTTCCGGCATTACGTTGCCAACCCGTCTTACACAAGAGTGCTGTGTTTCATCTCCGCTTATCTCGTTGGTGGCCTGGAAGGGCATTTCTATTCTGAACTTTATGGCCCCGGACAGTTGAATGTTGGGCACACCGTGCGTGTGGCGCGGGAAAACCGTGACATCGTGCGCGGCATCAAGGCGCATGCCGAGATTGGTGGCGCTTCGCGCTGGGGGCTTGAAGTGATCAAGATCGGCAAGCAGATCGCACGCGAGGCCGGGTTGCCGCTTTATATCCATCTTGGCCAGCTATGGCCGGAGAAAGATGGCGTGAGCATCGATCCGGACGAGGTGGTGCGCGCGCTGATTCCGATTATGGAGCCGGGCGATATTTTGGCGCATCCCTTCACGCGCCATCCGGGTGGGTTTTTGTCCGTCGAGACGGGCGAGGTGCACCCTGTGGTGTGGGAGGCGTTGGCGCGTGGCGTGACGGTTGATGTAGGCCATGGCTCGCATTTTTCGTTCGAGATGGCGCGCAAGGTGATGGGGGCGGGGATTCTGCCCTACACGTTGGGTGCGGACATGCATGGCTATAATGTGAAAATACCGGAGGAGGGCGGCGATGCGGTGAAGCAGGCGAATCCGTTCTTTGGCGTCGCGCCCTTCAACTTGACGAACGCCATGACGAAACTGCTGACACTGGGCATGAAGCTGCCGGATGTTGTAGCCACCGTTACCGGCAATCCGGCGAAGATGCTGGGCATGGAAAATGAGATCGGTGCGTTGAGGCCGGGCATGGAAGCGGATATATCGGTTCTTGACTTACTTGATGGCAGCTTTGAACTTTCAGATAATAGCGGCGTGCGGGTGGTGGCTTCGCAGTTGATTCATCCGGTGATGGCGTTGAAGGCTGGTGTTCGGTTTGACAGCAACAGCCCGCTGATTCCCCCCGTGCTGGCCGCCGCATGACCGGCGATCCGGCGGGCATTTGGGGTACGCTCAGCCAGGCCGAGCGTGATCTGGCCTACAACAACAACGCAGCGGTGGCGAATGATCAGGAGCTGATCGGGCTGCGCAACAGCGCCTCTTTGGCATATCGCGCCGCCTACCCCGATACGCTGGATGTGGCTTATGGGCCGCGCGAGCGGAACGCGTGGGATTTGTATCCAGCGCCGGCACCGGATGCGCCGTGCCTGGTTTTCATTCATGGCGGCTATTGGCAGCGCAACCGGCGCGAGGATTTCGCCTGCGTGGCGGCGGGGGTTCGCGCCCATGGCTGGGCCTGCGCCATTCCGGGCTATACGCTGGCGCCGGAAGTGGGGCTCGCCGGGATTGTGGCGGAGATAAATGCGGCTTTGGACTGGTTGGCCGAACACGGCGCCGCCCACGGTATTGGCGGTAAGATCATCCTCTCTGGCTGGTCCGCCGGGGGGCATCTGGCGGTGCTGGCTTTGGGGCATTCCGCCGTTTCAGCCGGGTTGGCGATTTCAGGCGTGTTTGAACTGGGGCTGATTCGCGACACCTACCTGAACGCGGCATTGCAACTGACCGAGGACGAGATCGCGGCGCTTTCGCCGCTGCGGCTGCTGCCGGTGAACAAGACGCTGACCATTGCCTATGGCACGCGGGAATTGCCCCGGCTGGTGGCCGATAGCAGGGCCTTGCACGCGCTGCGCGCGGAAAACCATGCGCCGGGGCCGCTGGTGCCCGTTTGCGGCGCGGACCACTTCACCGTGCTGCAGGAGCTGTGCCGCCCGGAGGGTGTTTTGACAAAGCTGGCCCTAAGCTTGGCCGATTAGCGCGAGATCCGGCGCCTTCCTATTCCAGCTTGGAATAAAGCATATCCTGGCCAGCTATCTAACGCGGCGGTCAGGGATGGGCCATGTATTCCTCATGAACCGGCAATTCGGGTTTAACCAAATCGTGGGTTTGAGTTGGCTGGGCCTTGAAAGCATGAGGAATATTATGAGCGATTATATCAGGCATATTGTGCCCGTGCCGAAAGGCAAGGCGAACCCCGCACCAGCGCCACGCAGGCGCCGCAGACATAACGATTTCTGGCCGCCGAACAGCGTGTTGATACTGGCCGTGGCGGTGGGCGCGGGCATTGCGGCTTTCACCACCACATAAAACTTCAATTGCGCGCCGCTGGTGCGCCCCAGAAGGGCACAAGCACGGTTAACGCCACAACGTAGAGAAACACCGCGCTGTATAATAGCTGGAAGAACGCCATGGGCAGGTTCCAGTAAATTAAATGATCCACCCAATGCATGATGAGCGGTTGCGGCGATGCGTGGTTTCCCGTGAGGCTCTGTTGCCAGATTGTGAGGATGCAGGCGCGGCCCGCCAATGCCTGGGCGGCCACTAGCCCAAGCAGCGCCAGATGCAGCAGGCGCAACCAAGCAATGCGTACAAAGCGCCAGCCGCGCCAGGCACCCAGCGGAATCACAGCGAGCCCTGCGACGTTGAACAATATAACCAGCACATGCAGCACCAGAATGACCTCGGCCAGCATGCTGCCCCCTCCTGCGGATTGCCGCGCTTTTTATTTTAGCCAGGTATAGGCGGATGGTTGAAACGATTTGTTCATGACCCCGGATACGCGTGCTGACAAACCCGTCTCCATTTAGCGTGGGTTAGGTTGAATTTTCAGGTGGCGCGAATTGGCCGGTGCCGTTTTGGGATCGAAGCAAAAATCTGAGAGGGCAAGAGCTTTTTAGAAGATATCGTTATTTGGCGTCCTCATCAACGCGGCAGTCATTGTCCATGAACACGGACTTGGGCGACCAGTTCTTTCTGGTGCGGGGCAGATAATCGCCGCGTTCGAGCATCAGAGCCAGCTGCTGGTGACATCCCAATGTTCAGCCATTTGCGGCCTCCGCCGAGGCGCGTTCGGTTGCCGGCTGATTTACCCGCGCCAGGCTGTACGCGGTGTTGATGAGCGCGATATGCGAGAAGGCTTGTGGGAAGTTGCCAACCTGACGCTTGGCGCGCGGGTCGTACTCCTCCGCCAGCAGGCCGAGGTCGTTACGAAGCGATAGCAGATATTCGAACAATTTGTGCGCTTCCTCCATTCTGTTCAGAAGCACGTAATTGGTCGCGAGCCAGAAGCTGCATGCCAGGAATGCGCCTTCTCCGCGTGCCAGCCCATCCACGCCGTTCTCCGTGCGGTAGCGCAGCACCAGCCCGTCTTGTAGAAGTTCTTCCTCGATCGCCTTCACCGTGCCGGCAACGCGAGGATCGCTGGCTGGAAGAAACCCGACCATCGGGATCAGCAGGAGTGCGGCATCAACGCCTTTCGCGCCGTAATATTGCACGAAACTATTGCGTTTTTTGTCGAAGCCTTTCAGGCATACTTCGGCGTGGATGCGGGCGCGCAGATTTTTCCAGCGCTCTATCGGGCCTTCGAGGGCAAATTCCTGCGCGGAGCGGATTGCGCTATCGAAGGCGAGCCAAGCCATGATCTTTGAATGTACGAAATGCTGCCTGCCGCCGCGCACTTCCCAGATACCGTCATCCGGCTGGTCCCAAATTTCCGCTAGATGTTTCAGCATTTCCAACTGAATGGCCCAAACCTCGGTATCTTGCGGTAGGCCCGTCTTGCGCGCGATATAGAGGGCTTCCATGACCTCGCCGTAGATATCGAGTTGAATTTGCCCCGAGGCGGCATTGCCGATGCGCACCGGGCGCGAGTTTTCATAACCCGGCAGCCATGGCAGTTCCCGCTCGTCCAACCATTTCTCGCCTGCCACGCCATACATGATTTGCAATTGCGCGGGGCTGCCGGCGATTGCCCGCACCAGCCAATGGCGCCAAAGTTCTGCTTCCTCCTGATAGTTGGATTGCAGCAGGGCAAATAGCGTGAGGGATGCGTCCCGCAACCAGCAGAAACGGTAATCCCAGTTCCGCGCGCCGCTTAAGGATTCCGGTAGCGAAGTGGTAGGTGCCGCGACGATGCCGCCGGTTTCGAAATGCCCCAGCGCGCGTAAGGTAAGCAGGGAGCGTTCCACCGCGTCGCTGTATTTTCCCGCACCGGTGAAGCGCTCGGCCCAAAGCTGCCATTGCTCGCGCGTTTGGCGCAGGGCATTGCCGAGCATGACGGGTGGCGGCAAGGCCTGGTAAGAGCGCGACCAGCCGAGAACGAAGTCGTAGGTTTCGCCGGCATTTATTTCGAAATGCGCGACGCTCTCCATATCTTCGTTTTTGAGATGGACAGGTGTTTGCAGCACAAGACGTTCTGGGCCAGAAATGTACTGCATGCGTCCGTCTTCAAGCCGGCTGGCCCAGGGAAGCGTGCTGCCGTAATCCGGGCGGACAACGAGCGACATGAGCATTTTCATCATGCCTTTGACACCGGTGACACGGCGCATGAGATAGCTGCGATCTTCCTCGCGCGTCATGAAATCGGTAACGGTGACTGTGCCATGCGCGGTTTTATGGCTGGTTTCCAACACCAACGTGCCCTCGACATAGCAACGCGTGGTGACCGCATCTTCATCCGGCGAAATGCGCCAATGGCCATGCGTTTCATCGCCAAGCAGCGCGGAAAAAAATGCCTGGCTGTCGAAACGGGGCATGCAAAGCCAGTCTACGGAGCCGTTTCTGCAAACCAGAGCCGCTGTCTCGCGATTGCCGATAAGGGCGTAATCCTCAATTTTTGCCAATGTCTTAACCTCCCGTCGCGAAGCCGGGATACAGCGTCATGCCGCCATCGATATAGAGCGTGGCGCCGGTTATATAGTCGGCCGCATCGGACACCAGCCAGGCGGCGGCGCGGGCAATGTCGTCCGGTTCTCCGATGCGCAAATACGGCACCAGCTCCATCAGCTTGTTATAGGCTTCCGGTGTATCCCAGGCTGCGCGGTTGATCGGCGTACGTATGGCGCCGGGGGCGATGGCGTTCGCGCGGATGCGCAGGGGCGCGACCTCCTGCGCGATACTGCGCATCATCATGTTGATACCGCCTTTCGAGGTTGCGTAATTCACGTGGCCGGCCCAGGGAATTTCCTGATGTACCGAACTTGTGCAGAGAAGTTTTCCGGTCGCAACGGAAATATCGGGTTTGGGGCCGCGGCGTTTGAATTCCCGCACGGCGGCGCGCGCGGTGAGAAACTGCCCCGTAAGATTGACGCCGATGACCTTGTTCCATTGCTCCAAAGTCATTTCATCAAACGGTGCATCAGCTTGCAGTCCGGCATTGCTGACCGCGATGTGCAGTGTGCCGAAATGCTGGATGGCTTGGGCAAACATACGCTCCACATCGTCTTCCTTTGAGACATCTGCCTCGATCGCCAAAGCACGGCGGCCAAGCGCCTCGATCGCATGGGCGATATCCTCCGCCGGTGCGGGGTTGCCGATGTAATTTACCACCACATCGGCGCCGGCCTTAGCGAGACCAAGAGCCGTTGCCTTTCCGATACCAGAACTTGCGCCAGTGACGAGAGCCGGTTGACCGGTGAGCGCCTGCAAATATTGCGGCTGCGGTGAGCCGGTGTTGGGTTGATTGTCTGGTTTAGCTTCCGCCATCGTCATCTCCTGCCGGGTTCGGTGAGCAGAACACACTTATGGCGGAGGTGCCGCAGATCAACCGTTTATG
>JAGXAE010000104.1 GCA_018971725.1 Pseudomonadota bacterium
AAACGCCACGCAGGGCATGCCGCAGGCAAATGCCTCGATCGCCACAGTCGGCAGCGGGTCTTCGCGGGATGTTAAGGCAAGTATGTCGGAGGCCGAGAAATAATCGGCGACTTTGTCGGTGAACGGAATATGCGTGAAGGCACCTTGCTCGTGCAGCGATGCCATTTCAGGTTCGAGATATGTTTTCAATTTTGGATCCGTGTTGCCGACCCAAAGAAATTGCACGTCTTGGCGTTTGGCGCGAATGCGCCTGGCCAGTTGCAGGAACAGATCAAATCCCTTGCGGATGTCCGCGAACCCGGCGCTAAGAATGACGAAATCCGTTTCGCTTGCGCCCAATTCGGCGCGGATGCGCGCACGGGCCAGCGGGTTGAAGTTCATACGCTGGTAATTGCCCTGGGGCAGGATCACCTCGTTGCTGCCATCCAACCCCACGGCGGTGCGGAATTTTTCTGCCGCGTAAGCGGAAGAAAAGATCAGCTTGCGCGCCGCAGCACCCCCAAGCCGCGCCTGGATTTCGAAATTGTATTCCTTCAGCAGTTGCGGCAACTCATGGATCAGCAGCACAGATTCGATGTTGCGCAACTCTGCCCATGGCACCACGCGCGCGGATGCGGCGGAGTTGACGATGGCATGGCGCAGACCCATGCGCCGGTATTGGTCGAGATGGTTGCCGATGATGGTTTTGTCGTAAGCGATGGTGACATCAGCTACTTCGTAATACTGCGCCAGCAGCGGTCCGACGCCGAGCAGCAGCAAATGCACCTTCAGCCCCCATTGGTGCTTGAGCTGTTTGGCGATGTTCAGCAGCAGAATTTGCGCGCCATGGGTGTGGGCATCGTGCCCCACCAGCAGAATGCCGGCGGCAAGATCCGCCGCGTCATGCTCGCAAATGGCGCGGGCGGTGGCGTTGAGGAAGGCCGCGCCCGCATGAATGTCCGGCTCCAGAAACGCGCCCTCTGCCCATTCGTTCCAGGCGTTCACGCAGATGATCTTCTGGCCGTAGAACGGATGGTCAGCGGCGTAGCGTATGAGTTTTTCCAGCCAGTCTTGATATTTTGCTGGCGTTACGTTGTGCAGGGCAAGCCCCTTGCCCTCGCGGCGGGGGTCGTTGTCCCAGCCCGGCAGGATGGTTTTGATCAGCGGGTAATCTGGCGCCGGCAGCTTCAGGGATGTTTCGGCCAGCGCCCCGTAATCATGCACCGTGGCGGCGAAATCCGGGTCCAAGAGGTCCAGCGTATCGTTAATCCTAGGGGTCGCCTGGCTGAGCTTATGCGGCGGAAACTCCACCGCGCCATCCAGCTCATAGGGCGTGGGGTCGTAATCATCGCCCATGCTCTGCGCCGTGATCAGCAGTGGGCGTTCATTGTGGTTTTGCTCGAACAGTTTGCGCCAGCGCTTCACCCGCGCCACCGCATCCGGGATCAGTCCGGCGCGGTAGATCATTAGCAGCGGGCGGCCTTCCACGCGGATATAGCGCGCATCCGCGAACAGCCGGGTGAAGTTCGCGACCAACGCCTCGTCGTCTTCCGTCAGATATTCCTGGGCGATGAGCACCTCGCGTTCCAGGCCGTCCCAGCGGCGGGTCCAGTTCTCATTGGCCCACATGGCGCAGAAAGAGAAATCGAGACTCTTATCCGCCAGGAACTGCTCCAGCGGCTTTTCCAGCAGCCGGTGGCGGTTGAACCAGTAGGTATAGAAAACGAAGCCCGAAAGTCCGGCGGCTTTCGCCATTTCCACCTGGCGCTTCAGCGTTGAAGGATCGTCCAGCGAATAATGGCCGAGGTCGCGTGGCACACGCGGCTGCACATGGCCAACAAAGCGTGGCATGGCGCGGGCAAGGTTTGTCCAATCCGTGAAGCCTTTGCCCCACCAGGAATCGTTTTCCGCAACCCTGTGGAATTGCGGCAGGTAATAGGCCAGCAGCATTGCCTTGCGGGTGGCGTGGGGCGGGGCGGGGCTGAATGCCTCGAAGAACGGCGCCGGGCGGGTGGAGCGGCGGATGGCGGCGGAGATCAGCCCCTCCTGTTCCGGCCGCTTGGGCAGGAACACCCCGCCTTCCATGTTGGCGAGGTAATGCAGCAGCGGATTTTGCCCGTTCAGATATTTCTTGTAGCGGCCAAGATAGAATTTGATATCGAATTCCGGCGATGGGTCGCGCTCTTCTACCACGCCGAAGGCCAGGAAATGTTCGAACGGGTCGGCGCCGCTTTCCGCAACGTCGCGGTGCTGGTCCAGATACCAGGCCGCGTCGAACACCGGCACGGGATTTACCTGGCCGGTGTGGTAACGCCGCAGGTAATGCGCGAGGCAGGATGTGCCTTCTGGCAGATTATAGGTTTCGCGGTACCAGGCGGTGAAGAAATAAGGGCAGGGATCCCGCCCTTCCGCCTCTCCGGCGGTGATGAAATGCAGCAGGGCGTTGCCGCCGTTCGCCGCCACATCAGGGTAGCGGTTCAAATACCATTGCGGATGAAAATAAGGATTGGGGCGTGCGCCTTCGTGCCAGCCGACGCGGCAGAAATGGGCGATGCCGTCCGCGCCATCGGCCGCCGCTTGCGGATGCTGGTGAAGATACCAGTCTGCCAGGAACAGGCCGCTGTGCCGGATAATGTCAATTTCAGCCTGACTCTGCTCGTCCACGCGTTTCACCCTATCTGGGACGTATCATGCCCGCTGCGGGGGGGAGTGTCGATGCCCTTCAGGCCTTGGTTTCGCGGCGCGGCGCAAGCTGGCCTAGTATCTCCTCAAACCGTACCGGCGGCAGGAAATAATGACCCTGCATAAGGCCGCAGCCAAGCCGCCGCAGGCAGGCCGCGTCGTCCTTGGTTTCCACGCCTTCCGCCACAACTTGCAGCCCGAGCGATTGCCCGAGATTCAGAATGGACTGAACCAGAATCTGATTACCGTTGGATTTTGCGATATTCTTCACGAAACTGCGATCAATCTTGATCTTGTTCACGTAGCTCTGGCGCAGCGTGGCCAGGGTGGAATAGCCGACGCCGAAATCGTCGATGGCGATGTGTACGCCGCCGCGCGCAAGCCGCAGCAGCTTGTCCTGCACCGAGCGGATATCCAGCGCCGTTTCCTCAGTGATCTCGATTTCGAGCATCGAGTTGGGACAGCCGTGTTGCGCCAGTTCCGAAAACACGATTTTGTCAATGGCGAGGCGTGAGATTTCGCGCGGGGAAATGTTGAGCGCCACCCGCGTGCGGGTTTGCCCATGCGCGCGCAATTCCAGAATCATCAGGCAGACATTCGAGAGAATATAGCGCAGCAGCGGTTCCGCGAACCCGGCGAGGGCGGCGGTTGAGATGATCTCCTGTGGCGGTATCGGGCCGTGTTCGGGGTGGTCCCACCGCAACAGTGCCTCAAGGCTCACAAGGTTCTGGCCGTCATGGCCCAGCACCGGCTGGTACCAGATTTCCGGCGTGCCGTCCGCTAGCGCCCGCGGCAGGTTGCGCTCGATGTCGCGGTGTATTTCCAGCTTGGCGCGCAGCCGCTCGTCGAAGATATGGAATTGGCTGCGCCCGGTGCTTTTGGCGGCCAGCAGCGCCTCGTCGGCGCGGGTTAAAAGTTCCGTCACATTGCATGCGGCTCCGGTGTAAAGGCCGATGCAGGCGCTCAAGCGGCCTGCGTCGAAAGAGGCCAGCGGCATGGCGATAGCGGTGATAAGCCGCGTGGCAAGCTCGGCGGGGGCCTCATCCGTGCTCGTCGCGTCATAAAAAATCGCGAATTCGTCGGAGCCCAGCCGGGCGGTGGTGAAGGCGCCGCGCAGCGTCTCCGAGAGCCGTCTTGCGATTTCGATCAGCACCCGGTCTCCGGAATGATGGCCGAATGTGTCGTTGACGGACCTGAACCCATCAAGGTCGAGCAGCATAAGGCAGAAAGACGATACGCCGCGGCCGATCCGGCTGGTGATCTCACGGATGAAGCCGGCGCGGTTGAGCAGGCCGGTCAGGTCGTCATGCGTGGCGCGATAGCTCATCTGCTGGGCAACCAGAACCGCCTGGGAATGAGCTTCCTCCAGTGAGTCGGCGAGGGTGATGGCCTCGTTTTTCAAGCGGCTCGTTTCGCAGAAGGCTGCCTCGCTCTCCCAGGCGAAGCGGACCAGCGCAGCGGCGTAGATCAGCGTTGTCAGCGCCAAGCAATCCCGATCGAACCCTCCGACATAGAGAAGGCAGCCGAACACGGAAAGAAGTGGCGGCAGAATGAAGCAGGCCGGCATCCGCGCGAAGGGCGTGCCATGCGTGATGGCGCCCGCCGTGATGCCGCAGACGGCGGTGAGGAAGAACAGCGTTTGCGGCGAAGTGTAACCGTCGCACAATACCGGCACCAGCGCCCAAACCAGGCCGGAAAGCAACGCGGTGAGGCACAGCTGGTTCAGTGAACGGTCAACCTCCGCCGGGCTGAGAGCGAGCCCTTTCGATCGCCGGGCCCTGGGCCGCCAAGCCTGGGCGATGCGGACGGCGTTGGCGAGGCAGACGGCGGTGAACCAGGCAGCGCCTTCAAGATTGCGCTGGGAATGGAACGATACGATGAGCGCAATGGCGGCGATGGCGAGATTGACGGGAATGGCGACTAAAATATTCCGGCACAGGGCATCAAGCTGGTCCGCGCGGATGAGGAGGCTCAGCGTGGTCGTCTCAGCCTCCTCGCCTACGGGGTCCATGGACATGATGGAAAGAAACCTTTTAATTCAAGGGCTTTTATGAACCGCGCCCACTAGCGTTGAAAGTATTATATGTGTCAATCATTAATTTTATCTCATGTAATAGCAAAGATGTATTCCCGGGGAACATAAAAAAAGGCGCCGAAGCGCCTTTTTTCGCCCGTTAAGCGGGCAGATGGGGGATTTTCGTGTCAACCTTAAATGGCCGGGTTATAGAGCCGGATCGGTTCAGGTTTGGTCATTCCCACGACCAACCTAAACCGTGAATCTGCCTCTCCTCAATTATTTAGAGGGCGATTCAGATTTAAGCCGCGTCGTCGGCGCGGCGTTCGGCCTTCTTGCGGTCATGCGGGTTAAGGTAACGCTTGCGGATGCGCACGGCGGAGGGGGTAACCTCCACCAGCTCGTCATCCTCAATATACGCGATGGCCTGTTCCAGGCTCATGCGGCGCGGCGGGGTGAGCAGAAGCGCCTCATCCTTGCCGGCGGCGCGGATATTGGTGAGCTTCTTCTCGCGCACCGGGTTCACATCCAGATCGTTCTCACGGCTATGCTCGCCGAGGATCATGCCGACATAAACCTTTTCGCCCGGGTTCACGAACAGCACGCCGCGATCCTGCAAGGAGAACAGGGAATACTGCACGGCCTCGCCATCTTCGGAGGAGATGAGCGCGCCGTTGCGGCGGCCTTCGATCTTGCCCTTCCAGGGGCCATAGCCCGCGAACAGGCGGTTCATCACGCCGGTGCCGCGCGTGTCGGTCAGGAATTCGCCGTGATAGCCGATGAGGCCGCGCGAGGGGATGCGGAAGGTGAGGCGCTGCTTGTCGCCGCCGGAGGGGCGGATGTCTGAGAGTTCGCCCTTGCGGCGGGACATCTTGTCCACCACCGCACCGGCATAAGGCTCGTCGACGTCGATCAGCACTTCTTCATAGGGCTCCTCGCGCTCGCCGGTTTCCTCGTTGGTGCGGGTCAGCACGCGGGGGCGGCCGATGGTCAGCTCAAAGCCTTCGCGGCGCATGGTCTCGATAAGCACGCCAAGCTGGAGTTCGCCACGGCCGGATACCTCGAACGCGTCGGTTTCCGGGGCGACAGCCACCTGAATGGCGACATTGCCCTCCGTTTCCTGGAACAGGCGGTCGCGGATCTGGCGGGAGGTGACCTTCTTGCCCTCGCGGCCGCCCAGCGGGCCGTCATTGATGCGGAAGGTCATGGAGAGGGTCGGCGGGTCGATCGGGGTGGCGGGCAGCGGGGTGGCAACCTCGGGCGCGCAGATCGTGTAGGGAATGGTTGTGTCGGAGAGGCCCGCCACCGCGACGATGTCGCCGGCGCTCACCTCGTCCACCGGCACGCGCTCCAGCCCACGGAAGGAGAGCAGCTTGGTCAGGCGGCCGGTTTCCACCACCTTGCCATCCAGGTCCAGCACCTTCACCGGCATGTTCACGGTGGCCTTGCCCTGCTCCACGCGCCCGGTGAGTACGCGGCCCAAGAAGGTGTCGGATTCGAGAATCGTGGCGACCATGGCGAAGGGCGCGTCCACATCCAGCGCCGGGGCAGGCACATGCTTCAGGATCAGCTCGAACAGCGGGGTCAGGCTTTCGCGCGGGTCGTTCAGATCGGCCACGGCCCAGCCCTGACGGCCGGAGGCGAACAGCATCGGGAAGTCCAGCTGCTCCTCATTGGCATCCAGCGAGGCGAACAGGTCGAACATCTCGTTATGCACATCGTCCGGGCGGGCGTCGCCACGGTCGATCTTATTGACGACCACGATCGGCTTCAGGCCACGGGCCAGCGCCTTGCCGAGCACGAATTTGGTCTGCGGCAGCACGCCCTCGGCGGCATCCACCAGGATCACGGCGCCATCCACCATGCTCAGGATACGCTCCACCTCGCCGCCGAAATCGGCGTGGCCGGGGGTGTCGACGATGTTGATGCGCACATCGTTCCACACCACGGAGGCAACCTTCGCCAGAATCGTGATGCCGCGCTCTTTTTCCAGGTCGTTACGGTCCAGCGCGCGCTCGGCCACCGCCTGGTGAGCGGCGAAAGCACCGGATTGCTTCAGCAGTTGGTCGGTGAGGGTGGTTTTGCCATGGTCAACATGGGCGATGATGGCGATATTGCGGATTTTCGGCGCGGACATCTGAACACTACCTATCGAAATGAGCAAACCAGCCGGGCCGGGGCGCTTGGGGTCGCCTCGGTCTGGCCGGGATGCTCGTTGCTGATTTGTGCCCCCGCATAGCGATATTGCGCCGCGAAAGCGAGGGGAAAAACACCATTTGCCGGACATGGGTGCCAGACATGGGCGCCGGACATGGCGCATTGCGCCGGTAAAAGCGCAAATCCCGGTATTGTGGATTGCAAAACCCTATTCCGGGATTGACCGGAATTACCGCGGATTTGTGTCCAGCATGGGGTTCGTGGACGAAAGGCGGTATTAAAGCCTCGTCACAACCGGCGGATTCGATTACAAAAGGCACGGGCTTCACTGGGATAGGCATGAAATTCCGCATCGCTCTTGGCGCGCTGGTTTTGGGCGCCACGCCGGCCATGGCTGATATGCCGGACGGCGCCGCCTGCGCGGCGGCGGGCCACGCGGCTGAGCTTGCCGATGCGCTGCCAACCAATCTGCTGCTTTCCATCGGCATGGTGGAAAGCGGCCGGGATGATGTGTTGACCGGGCGCTTCGCACCCTGGCCCTGGACGGTGAATGTTGACGGCAACGGCCAGTATTTTAACAGCGAACAGGATGCCGAGGCTTTTGTCCGGCTCGCGGAAGCCTCGGGCGCGCGGGATATAGATGTGGGCTGTTTCCAGGTGAGTCTGGAATATCATCCAAATGCCTTCGCCTCGCTGGACGATGCCTTCAACCCGGCCAGCAACGCCGCCTATGCCGCCCAGTACTTAACCCAGTTGAAGGCGCAGACGGGTTCCTGGAACAGCGCCATCGCCGATTATCATTCGGCGCTGCCCGATCTCGGCCTGCCATACCAGCGCCAGGTACTTGCGGCATGGAGGCGTCTTGGCAATCTGCCGCCGGATCTCGGAGCTGACATCAACAGCGCGGCCTTCGCGGCGCCGGACCCGGTTGTGGTGCTGCAATCCCCCGAGGCGCGGAAAGTGCATGTTTACGCCATTAATGAGTCGCAAAGCGCGGCGTGGCAGCCTGGGATGCCCCATGTCATAGACAATCCGTGAGGCCAAAAACCAGCCTCGGCAGTTGCAGGAGCAAATTTCCGGCTCTAGAGCAGGCTCACCATGAGCGAAAACACCAATACCTCCCAGCTGAGCTGGCCCTTCCGTGAAGCCGAACGCATTGCCGAGCGGCTGAAACAGAAAGGCAAGACCGAGGCGCTGTTCGAGAC
>JAGXAE010000266.1 GCA_018971725.1 Pseudomonadota bacterium
CCAGGATGGGTTCGGTTTTGCCATTTCCAAGGCCGGCTTTACGCCTGTGCCGCAGCTCGGCCGCGTGCTGATCGGCGATGGGGCGGAAATTGGCGCCAACACCACCATCGACCGTGGCTCCGCCCAGGATACGGTGATCGGCCCGGGCGTGCACATCGATAACCTGGTGCAGATCGGCCATAACGTGAATATCGGCGCATATTCCGTGGTGGTGGCGCAGGCGGGCATTTCCGGTTCAACGCAGCTCGGCCAGGGTGTGATGATCGCCGCGCAGGCGGGGCTGACCGGGCATCTTAAAATTGGCGACAAGGCGCGGATCGGCGCGCAATCTGGCGTGATGCAGGATGTGCCCGCGGGCGAGGAGGTGCTGGGCGCACCGGCGCAGAACGCCAAGAGCTTTTTCCGCGAGGTGATTACCTTGCGCAAACTCGCCCAGCCTGGGCGCAAAAAACCGAACCAGGGACCAGAAAAAGAATGACTGACGAGACGGCTCAGACCCTCCCGCCTGTGGATGTGGCGATGATCGACATCAAGCAGATTTTGGCGATGATCCCGCATCGCTACCCGTTTCTCCTAGTCGACCGGCTGGTGGATGTCCGTAAGGATCATTCGGCTGTGGGTATCAAGAACGTGTCGGTGAATGAGCCGTTCTTTCAGGGGCATTTCCCCGGGCATCCGGTGATGCCGGGGGTACTGATTGTGGAGAGCATGGCGCAGACCGCCGCCGGGTTGGTGATTGCCACACTGGGGCCGGAGGCGGGCATTCCCATCGTGTATTTCATGTCCATCGACGGCGCGAAATTCCGCAAGCCGGTGACGCCGGGCGACCAGCTGCGCATTAACGTGACCAAGGAAAAGCGGCGCGGCCAGATCTGGAGGTTTGTTTGCACAGCCAGGGTGGATGGAGCTGTGGTGGCGGAAGCGGCGATCACCGCGATGATCATGGAGAATGAGACGCCGGCATAATGCCGGCGCCGAGACATAAGCGGTAATTGAAATTGATTGGCCTCGGACGCTTCGCCCCGCTACAGCCCGGGCAGCTTGAAGCGGACAAGACATGCTGGATACGGTAACACCCATGATTCACCCCACCGCCCTCATCGAAGCCGGCGCGACCATCGCGCCGGATGCGAAAATCGGCCCGTTCTGCACGGTCGGCCGGGATGTGGTGCTGGACGCGGGGGTGGAGCTGGTCAGCCACGTCGCCATTTCCGGGCGCACCAGGGTGGGGGCAGGGGCGAAGATCTTCCCCTTCTGCACCATCGGGCTGGAGCCGCAGGATCTGAAATATAAGGGCGAGGAGACCGAGACGGTGATCGGCCCGCGCACCCAGATCCGCGAGCACGCCTCCATCCATCGCGGCACCCTCACCGGCTCCGGCATCACCCGCATCGGCGCCGACTGCCTGCTGATGGCCACTGTCCATGTCGCGCATGATTGCGTGCTGGGCGATGGCGTCATCATCTCCAATAATGTCGCCCTCGGCGGGCATGTCGAGATCGGTGACCGCGCGGTGATCGGCGGCAATGCGGCGTTGCTGCAATTCACCCGGGTGGGCACCGGCG
>JAGXAE010000105.1 GCA_018971725.1 Pseudomonadota bacterium
AGTCTGTTTCCACGAACCGCGCCCGGTCGCGCGGCAAGGCTGGTGGCTTATTGCGCAAGGAGAGCAGGCGCAACCCTTCCAAAGTCAGGTCTGGGGCGATGGCGGTGAATTTGCTCGTCCCCTCCGCGAAAAGCGGGGCCAGCCCGCCGGTGGCGATGGCCTTCAGCGGGGCGCCGAACTCGCCCTCGATACGCGCCAGCAGCCCCTCGATGAGGCCGATATAGCCCCAATATACGCCCGACTGCATGGCGGGCACGGTATCGCGCCCGATGACCATATGCGGCCGGCCGATACCGATGCGCGGCAGCCGGGCGGCGGCTTGGTGCAGCGCTTCGATAGACAAATTGATACCGGGCGAAATCGCGCCGCCAATATAGGCGCCGGTTTCGTCCACCACGTCGAAAGTGGTGGCGGTGCCGAAATCCACCACCACCAGCGGCCCCTGGTAATGCGCATGGGCCGCCAGCGCGTTCAACAGACGGTCGGCACCCACGCCGTCCGGACTGTCGGTCTTGATCTCGAACCCCCAATCCAGCGAGGCACGGGCAACCAGCGGCTCGGTAAGGAACCATTCGCGGCAAAGGCGGCGCAGATGGTAAAGTGCCGCAGGCACCACAGTGCCAATCACGGTGCCGGTGATATCCTTGGCGGAGATGCCTGCGCGGTGCAGTAAAATCTCCAGCCATACGCCGTATTCGTCCGACGTGCGCAGGGCGGAGGTAGCCAGGCGCCAATTGCCGCGCCATTCCGCGCCGTCATGCACCGCGAACACGATATTGGTGTTGCCCGCGTCGATGACCAGAATCATGCGCCCTCCAAGAATTAACGATCCGCCAGTAGAACTTCGCCGGTATTGATCGTCTCGATACGATCTTCGCACTGCAACAGCAATTCGCCATAGGTGGAGAGCCCGGCGAAAGAGCCGGAGCGGCGTTGGCCGCCATAGGTGATCTCCAGCTTCGTACCGAGGGGGTGGGCCTTGGCCAGCCAAGCGGCGCGGATTGCCGCGCCCGTGGCGCCGACCCAGCGTTCCAGCCCCGCGAGAACAGCCCAGGTGGCGGCCTGCGCGGATATGTCTAGCCCCTGGGTGGCAAGGGCGGTGGTGCGTCGGCCAGGAATCTCGGGAGAGGATTTGAGATTGATGCCAATGCCGAGCACCAGCCAGTCCAGCCCCGCGCCATTCGGGGAAGCGTCGATGAGAATACCCGCCAGCTTGGCGCCGGCGCATAAAATGTCGTTCGGCCACTTCAAGGAAAGTGAGCTGGCACCTAGTCCTTCCAGCGCCTCCACCACGGCCAGACCCGAAATGAGGGAAAACAACCCGGCCTCGGCGGCGGGGCGCGCCGGGCGAAGCAATACGGAGAGGTTGAGATTGCCTTCAGGCGCGGTCCAGGCCCGACCACGCGAGCCGCGCCCGGCTGTCTGCCTTAAAGCCAGAACAGCGAGCCCGGCAGGCTCGCCAGCCTTGGCCCGCCGCACAGCTTCATCGGAGGTGGAAGCCAGCTCGGCGTGCTGTTCCAGCCGCCAGGGGTTCAACCCATCAAGGCCTTCGCGGCAGCGCCGGCGACCGCCATAAGCGGGCCAGGAACGGCAACAAACACGATAACGGCGAAGGCGCCCACGGCCATCACAAAACCCGCACCAGCGGAGGTCTTGTCGAATTGTGGGCGGCCCTTGTCGAAATACATCACCTTGATCACGCGCAGATAGTAGAAGGCGCCGATGACGCTGGTGATGATACCGATGATGGTCAGCGCGTCATACCCGGCGTTGAAGGCGGTGTAGAACACGACGAGCTTGGCGAAAAACCCGCCAAGCGGCGGAATACCCGCCATTGACCACATGAACACCGCAAAGGCGAAGGCAAAGCCGGGATGCTCACCGGCAAGCCCGGCGAGATCGCTGATCCGCTCCACCGCCTGGCCGTTACGGCGCATGGCGATGACGCAGGCGAAGGCGCCGGCGGACATCACGACATAGATCGCGATATAGATCAGGCTTGCCTGGATGCCGGCCACTGTACCCGTGACCAAGCCCATGAGCGCGTAGCCCATATGCCCAACCGAGGAATAGGCCAGCAGGCGCTTGATGTTGGACTGGCCAATGGCGGCCAGCGCGCCGATGATCATGGACAGCACGGCGAGGATCTGGATCAGCATTTCCCACTGGCCGGTGAGATGCGCGAACGGACCCGCCATGACCGAGAGAAACAACGCCAGCGCGGCGGTTTTTGGGGCGGTGGCGAACAAGGCGGTAACGGAGCTTGGCGCGCCCTCGTAAACATCAGGCGCCCACATGTGGAACGGCGCGGCGGAGATTTTGAACGCCAGACCGATCAGCACGAACACCACGCCGACGACGGTGCCAAGCCCGGCACCCTGCCGGAACACCCCGCCGAGGGCCGCGAAATTGGTGGTGCCGGCAAAGCCATAAACCAGCGAGATGCCGTATAGCAGCAGACCGGAGGCCAGCGCGCCGAGGACAAAATATTTCAAACCCGCCTCAGTGGAGCGCACTGAATCCCGCGCCAGGGCCGCGCAGATGTAAAGCGCCAGGGATTGCAGTTCGAACCCGATATAGAGCGACATCATATCGGCGGCGGAGATCATCACGATCATCCCCAGCACCGCGAAGAGCACCAGGATCGGGTATTCAAACCGGGCGATCCCCTCGCGCTTGTTATAATCCAGCGAGAGAATGAGGGCCGCGATGGCACCGAGATAGATCAGCGTATCGGCATAGCGGGTAAACAGGCTGGTTTTCAGCAATCCGCCGAATAGCACCGCGTCTGGCGCGGTAACCGTGAGAAAAGCGGCGGCGATGAGCAGCGTGATCGCGCTGAGCGTGACCGGCTGGGTGGCATTTGCCTTGGCCAGGCCGGCCAGCAACAAACCCATGCCGCCAATGCCAAGGAAAAGCGCCGGGAGGAGGGGATAAAAATCGGTCATTGCGCGGTCACCATGGCGATTGCGGTGTGCGGATTGAGAGCGGCCGTATGCGCCTGCACCAAGGCGGCAATGGGGGCATCGAAAGCATGGGTGAAACTGGAGGGATAAACGCCAAGCCACATCACCAGCACCGCCAGCGGCAGCAGCATGGCATATTCACGGCCGGTGAGATCCTTCAGCCCAGTGAGATCGGGCCGGGCGTATTTCTCGAACAGCACGGCACGCACCAGCACCAGCGAATAAGTGACACCCAGTACCATGCCGGCACCGCCCAGCAGAGAGACCCAGAAATTCACCTTCAACGCACCGACAATGACCAAAATCTCCCCGATGAAACCGGAGGTGCCGGGCAGGCCCATATTGGCCAAGGTGAACAGCATGAGTGCCGCCGCGAAGACCGGCATGTTGCGCGCAAGGCCGCCGAGATTCCTCAGCGTCAGGCTCTGCCCGCGCGCTGTAAGAACGCCGCCGCAAATGAACAGGCCCGCGATGACAATGCCGTGAGAAAGCATCTGGAACAACGCGCCCTCGATGCCTTCCACCGTGAAGGTGAACAGCCCGATGATGATGACGCCCATATGCGCGACAGAGGAATAGGCGATCATGCGTTTCATGTCCGTCTGCGCCAGGGCGACATAGGAGATGTAGATGACCGCCACCACGCCGAGCACGAACATCAGCGGCTCAAACATGGCCGAGGCATTGGGCAGCATGGGGATGGCGAAGCGCAGGAAGCCGTAAGCGCCCATTTTGGAGAGCACCGCGGCCAGCATGATGGTGCCGGGCACCGGCGCCTCGCCATAGGCATCCGGCAGCCATGTGTGAAGCGGCCAAACCGCCGCCTTCACGCCGAAGGCCGCCAGGAAGGCCAGGAACAGCCAGGTTTGCGCGCTGGGCGGAATATTGGCATGGGCAATCACCGCCATGTTCGTGGTGCCGAGATTCCGCCAAACCCACACCACCGCCAGCAACATGAACAGCGAGCCGGCAAGAGTGAACAAGAAGAACTTCACCGCGGCGTAAACCCGCTTTTCCCCGCCCCAAACACCGATGATGAGATACATCGGCAGCAGCACGGCCTCAAAGAAAACATAGAACAGCACGAAATCCGTGGCGGCGAACATGCCCACCGTCATCGTCTCCAGCAGCAGCATGGCCGCGAAGAAAGAACGCGCGCGGGTTTTGATGCCGTGGCTGGCGAGGATGGCGATGGGGGTAAGCGCCAAAGTGAGCAGGATGAGGAAAAGGCTGATGCCATCCACGCCCATGCGGTATTCAACGCTGATCCCTGAAAGCCAGGGCATCACCTCTACAAACTGGTAGCCGGCGATGCCGGGGTTGAATTGCGTCCAGAGAAAAACGCCCAGCGCCAGCACGATCAGAGAGAACACAAGCGCGATGCGGCGCGCCATGCAGGCGGATTTCTCGCCGTCGCCGCCCAGCGTGGCGACCAGAAACGCGCCAACCAGAGGCAGGTAGGTGATGAGCGAAAGAATGGGGAAACCGAGCTGGTTCATGGTCACTTCACCCAGATGAAGAGGCTGACAAAGACCAGCAGGCCGATCAGCATGATGAAGGCGTAGAGCGCGATGGAGCCGGTTTGCAGCTTCACGGCTTGGGTCGAGGCGTCTGAGGTGAGCGCGGCCAAGCCGTTCGGCACGCCGTCGATCACCTGATCGTCATTACGCCAGGCGAATTTCGCGAGGCGTAATGACGGCCGCACCAGCAGCGCATCATATATCTCGTCGAAATACCATTTGTTCAGCAGAAAACGATAGACTGGCGCCATACCCTGGGCGAGCCGTCCGGGAATGGACGGCACCAGCAGGTAAAACAGAACCGCCACCAAGATGCCGAAGATGCCAAGCAGCAGCGGGGCCATCTTGGCCAGGCCGGTGATGCTCTCCATGCTCAGCATGCCGGAATTGGCGGCCACGGCGATGGAGTTGCCCCAGAAATTCTGAAACTGCGCGCCGATGAAATAAGGCTTCAGCACAAAGCCGCTGCTGAAAGAGCCCACCGCCAGTACCAGCAACGGCACCAGCATCACCAGCGGGCTTTCATGCACATGGTCCTGCACGTGTTTCGGCGCGCGGGACTTGCCGGTGAACACCAGGAAGAACAGGCGCGAGGTGTAAAAGGCCGTGAGGCCTGCCGCCGCCGTGCCGCAGACCCAGCCGTAAGTGCCGGCGGCGGTGTGCGCGGCGAGGGCGGATTCCAGCACCGCGTCCTTCGAGTAATAGCCGGAGAAGGGCGGGATCGCGATGAGCGCCAGCGAGCCGATGAGCATCATCGCGCAGGTGAAGGGCAGCTTGAGCCCCAGCCCACCCATGAGGCGGATATCCTGCTCGTCGGACATGGCATGAATAACCGAACCGGCTGAAAGGAACAGCAGCGCTTTGAACATCGCGTGGTTGATGAGGTGGAACATCGCCACTGGATAGGCACCCACACCAGCGGCCAGGAACATGTAACCAAGCTGCGAGCAGGTGGAATAGGCGATGACACGTTTGATGTCGTTCTGCACGCAACCGATGGTGGCGGCGAAGAACGCGGTGCTGCCGCCAATGACGGTGATAAAGCCCATCGCCTCAGGCGCGGCGTTGATGAGCGGCGACATGCGAACAATCATGAACACGCCCGCGGCCACCATGGTGGCCGCATGGATGAGCGCGGAAATGGGCGTTGGGCCTTCCATCGCGTCCGCCAGCCAGGTGTGCAGCACGATCTGCGCTGATTTACCCATGGCGCCGATGAACAGAAGGAAAGAGATAACTTCCAGCACCGGAAAATGTGTGCCGAACAGCGCATAGCTCTGCCCCACATGGGCAGTGACGCCCGCGAAGATCACGTCGAAATTCACGCTGCCGAAGGTGAAATAAGCCAGCGCGATGCCGACGGCAAAAGCCAGATCGCCCACGCGGTTAACGATGAAGGCCTTGATGGCGGCATCGTTGGCGGCCTTGCGGTCATACCAGTAATTGATCAGCAGGTAGGAAACGAGGCCAACCCCCTCCCAGCCGAAAAAAAGCTGGACGAGATTGTTCGCCGTCACCAGCATCAACATCGCGAAGGTGAACAGCGAGATATAGGACATGAAACGCTGCGGCGTTTCATCATGCGCCATATAGCCCACGGAATAGACGTGGATGAGCATGGACACCACGCTGACCATCACCAACATCACGAGGCTAAGTTGGTCCTGCCGAAGTGTCCAGTTCGGGGTGAAGGCGCCAACCTGAATCCAATGCGCGACGGCGAACGGCGGCTGCACTCCGGCGCGGTAAGCGGTGATGGCCGCACCGGCGGAGATGAACATGAACAGAATGCTGGACGCGATGGCGAGCTGCCTGCCCAAAACCGGGCGGGCGACACCACAGAGAACAGAGCCAATGAGCGGCGCGAAAACGGCAATCAAGGTGAACATGCTCAGCCCTTCATCAGCGTCACGTCCTCGACCTCGATCGAGCCGCGATTACGGAAATAGATGACCAGTATGGCAAGGCCGATCGCCGATTCAGCCGCGGCGACCGTCAGCACGAACATGGTGAAAACCTGGCCGACCATGTCATGCAGGGCGCCGGAGAAGGCGACGAAATTGAGATTGGCGGCGAGCAGGATCAGCTCGATCGACATCATGATGATAATGACGTTCTTCCGGTTCATGAAGATGCCGAAAATGCCGATCACCAGCAGCAGGGCCGACACGACCAGATAATGGGAAAGTGGAATGAGCATCAGAGGGTCTCCTCCTCCTTCTGCGTTTGCGGCAAGGCAACGCCTTCGCCCAACGGCGAACGGATCATCACCAGCGTCTGCTCCGGCGTACGGGCGTGCTGCGCGGAAATATTCTGGTGCAGCGAGCGCTTGCGATCCCGGTGCGTCAGCACGATCGCGCCGATCATCGCCACCAGCAGAATCACGCCGGAAAGCTGAAAGAGCGGCAGATATGCGGTGTAGATAAGCTGGCCGAGAGCCACGGTGTTGGAAACATCGGCGGGCGTGGGGAACAGCCTGTCCGCGCTGCCCGCAGGCGCTATGGCCCAGGTGCCGGCGATGAAGGCGAGCTCCGCGAACATGATAAGCGCCACCAGCGCGCCCACCGGCGCATAACGCTGGAAGCCTTCATGCAGAGAGGCGAAGTCCACGTCCAGCATCATCACCACGAACAGGAACAGCACCGCGACGGCGCCAACATAAACGATGGCGAGAATGAAGGCCAGGAACTCGGCCCCGGCCAGCAGGAACAGCACCGCCGCGTTCACAAAGCCAAGGATGAGGAACAGCACCGCATGCACCGGGTTGCGGTTGGTTACCACCATCACCGCCGATGCCAGCAGGATGAAGGAAAAGAGATAGAAAGCGAGATTTTGGATCATGTTTGGCTGTCCTTACCGGTACGGCGCGTCCAGCTCGAGCCGGCGCGCAAGCTCCGGCTCCCAGCGGTCGCCGTTATCCAGCAGCTTCTGCTTGTCATAGAGAAGCTCCTCGCGGGTCTCGGTCGCGTACTCGAAATTCGGTCCTTCGACGATGGCATCCACCGGGCAGGCTTCCTCGCACAACCCGCAATAGATACATTTTACCATATCGATATCGTAGCGTGTGGTGCGGCGGGACCCGTCCTCGCGCGGCTCGGCCTCGATGGTGATGGCCTGCGCCGGGCAAACCGCCTCGCACAGCTTGCAGGCAATGCAGCGTTCCTCGCCATTGGGATAACGGCGCAGCGCGTGCTCGCCCCTGAAGCGCGCGCTCGTGGGGTTTTTCTCAAACGGATAATTGATGGTCGCCTTGGGCCGGAAGAAATAGCGCAAGGTGATGCCAAGGCCGCAAAGGATTTCCCACAGCACGAGGCTCCACGTCCAACGGAGAACTCTGTTCATTTTACTGTTCCCTTACGCATGGGGCAGCCAGCCGAAATATTCCACCACGCCCGCGACCGCGACGAGATAGACGAGAGAGATGGGCAGAAACACTTTCCAGCCCAGCGCCAT
>JAGXAE010000106.1 GCA_018971725.1 Pseudomonadota bacterium
ATGGCTTGCAGCAGGTCCCAGCTTTCCCGCCGGCGCGGTTCGGGCAGATGGCCCACAATCCGGTCCTCGCCCAGAATCGCCCCCATCACCCAGCCGCCATTGCGGCCGGAAGCGCCGAACCCGGCCGTCTCGGCCTCCACCACCGCGATGTTCAGCGCCGGCGCGCGGGTTTTCAGGTAATAGGCCGTCCACAGTCCGGTATAACCCGCCCCGATGATGGCGATATCCGCGATGATTTCGCCTTGCAGGATCGGGCGGGGAATCAACCCGTCTTCGATCCCTTCCATCCACAGGCTGGCGCCGCGCCACTGCCGCGTTTTGTCATTTTGTGTCATGCGGGGCGTTTAACAAAAAAGTCGCGCCGGGCGGTTGACCCGGAGACACGCCTTGCACTCACCCGTTTGCGACGCGGCGCAAATCGCTGGCGATGCCGTCAATATCCGGCTTCACCGTGCTCAGCCCGGCGATGATGAATTCCGGCTGGCCCTTCCTGTTGAACACATAAATCGCCGCCGAATGTGTGACGGTATAAACCGGCTTTTTCACCACCGAGAACACCACGCGGTAGCGCCGTGCCAGGCTGTAAAGCTCATCCGGCGTGCCGCGCAGCCCCACGACATTGCCGCCGAACAAGGCGGTGTATTGCGTCAGCACGGCCGGTGTGTCGCGGTCCGGGTCCACGGTCACAAACAGCACCTTCACCTTGTCCGCCGCTTTGCCCATGGCCTTCTGCACACGCTGCATGTTGTAGAGCGTGGTGGGGCACACATCAGGGCAATTGGTGTAGCCGAAGTAAAGCAGCACCACATCGCCCCGGAAATCCGCCGCCGTCACCTGCTTGCCGGTCTGCACATCCGTCATGGTGAAGGAGAGCGGCGGCACCAGCCCGCGGATATTCACATCCTGCTTCGAAAGCTGATGATGGCAGGCGGCCAGGGCCAGCGGGCTTAGGAGCAGAAGGCGGCGCAGCATACCGCCTTTTTGCGGCCAAGTTTGGCGGGTGGCAAGTTTTGGTGGCTTGGGGCTTTAAAGCCCCAGCACCGTCTCCGCCGCCTTTACCGCGCCTTCCAGCACGCCGGGCTGGAAGGGCGAGGTCAGCCCCGCCGATTGCACGAGGCCCAAAAACGGCTTCGAGCCGCCCAGCCCGCATAAATCCACATAATCCCGCAGCGCCTTGGCGTAATCCTCGCGGGACTTAACCCAGAACTGCAAGGCGCAGCATTCCGCCAGCGTGTAGTCGATATAATAAAACGGCGAGCCATAAATATGCGCCTGCGCCTGCCAGCGCCCGCCCTTGGCGGCGAAGGCCAGATCGCCCCAATTCACCCAGGGCGTATATTCGGCTTCCAGTTTCTTCCACATCGCATGGCGCTCTGCCGGCGTGGCGTCGGGGTGCGCGTAGATCTCATGCTGGAAATGATCGACGCAGACGCCGTAAGGCAAAAACGCGATGGACTGGATAAGATGCATGCGCCGGTAGCGCTCCGCCTTATCCTCTCCCACCATCAACGCGATATGCGGATAGGCGAGATGCTCCAGGCTCATCGAATGAATCTCGGCGGATTCATAAGTCGGCCAGAGATAATCGAACCCCGGCTGGGTGCGCGAGGCATAATTCTGGAAGGCGTGGCCCATCTCATGGGTGAACACGTCGATATCGTGATGCGTGCCGTTAAAATTGGCGAAGATGAAGGGCATGCCGTCGGTGGGGAAGGAGGTGCAGAACCCGCCCGGGGCTTTCGCCGGCCGGTTATCCAGATCCATGAATCCGTCCTCGTTCATCAGCCGGTAGAAATCCGCCAGCCGCGCATCCATTGAATCGAACATCGCCTGCGCCCGGGCGCGCAGGAAAATTTCGTCCCCGGCGGGTTCCACATTGCCTTTGGGGTCCACCACCGCCGTGTCCCAAGCGTGGAAGGTCTCCCAGCCTTCTTCGCGCCGCCGCTGCTCGAAGAATTTCGCCACCAGCGGCGTAACGTGCTGCTTCACCTGGCGGCGATATTCCGCCACGTCTGCTTCGTTGTAATCGGTGCGGCGCATGCGGCGGTAGCCGAGTTCGGTAAAATTCTTATAGCCGAGCTTCAAGGCGATGCGGGTACGAACCTTCACCAGAGAATCGTAAATCTCATCGAACTCGCCTGAATGTTCTGAAAAGAAATCCCACCGCGCCTTGGCCGCGCGGTAACGCGTATCCCGGTCCAGGCTCTGCGCATAAGGCCCCAGCCCCGCGAGATTGGTTTCCTTGCCATCGAAGATGATCTTCGCGGAGGCGAGCAGCGCGGTATAGCGCGATTGCAGCTTCGCCTCCTCCTGCAAATCCGGCTCGATCTCGGGCTTGAAGGTGGTGACATCCGTTTCCCACAGCGTCAGCGCGTGGGCGCCGGTGGCGGCCTGCACGGCGGCGCGGTCCGGGTGGGCGAGCAGGCGCTGCTTGAAAGCGGTTTCATGGTTGGTGATGGTGGGTGCCAACTCATCCATATAATCCATCGCCGCCTTGCGCTCCTCGTCCTGCGTGTTCTGGGAGAAGCGCAGATGGGTGAGGTCCGCATATTGCTGGGCATCGCGGCGGGCGGTTTCCCAATCCGCCACGGCGCCGGGCAGGTCGCCCGCATCCAGCTTCGCGTTGATCGCCGCATAAATGGCGCGCAGGGAGTCAGGCGTCGGCTTTTCAGCCGAAATCTCGGAGAATTTCAGAGTCATGCGTAGAGTGTGGCCTTGGCAAAGACTGAAGGCAATCGCCCCCGCGCCGGCGCGTCAGTCCAAATCGGTGGCGCCGTCATCCAGCCCCAGCAACGACTGGGCGGCGCTGCCCTCCACGATCTCCACGGTTTTCAGCACCCGGCCCATTGCACGGGTGCGGGTGCGGGCCTTCTCGATATTATTGCTCATCGTGCTGGCATTCTGTGCCAGCTTCGCCAGCGCATCGTCCATCTTCAGCATCTCGGTCTTGGTGGCACCGAGAATCTGGCCGATCTCCCCGGCGCGCTTTTCCAAATCCAGCGTCACATGGCCGAGATGAATGGTTTGCAGCATTGCCGGCAGCAGCGAGGGGCCGAGAACGATCACCCGCTCCTTCGCCCGCACATCGTCGATCAACCCCGGTATGCGCGCCACCTCAGCGAACAACCCGTCCGAAGGCAGATAAAGCACAGCGAAATCCACCGTTTCCGGCGGGCAGATATATTTCTCGCGGATCTTCCGCGCCTCGCCCCTCACCCGGGCGGCCAGCCCGTCCCGCGCCGCGCGCTCAGCCTCGGCATCGGCGGCATCGGCCGCCAGCAGCAGCCGGTCGTAATCCTCGGTCGGGAATTTCGCGTCGATCGGCAGCCAAACCAGCTCGCGGGAGGGCATGCGCAGCGCGAAATCCACCCGCTCGCGGGAGGTGTCCTTCAGCGCGAAATTCGCCTGAAACGCCCCCGGCGGCAGAATCTGCTCCAGCGTCGCGGCCAGTTGCGCCTCGCCCCAGCCGCCACGGGTTTTCACGTTGGAGAATAGCCGTTTCAAATCCCCCACCTGCTTGGCGGCGGACTGCACCTCCCCCATCGCCTGCTGCACCTGGGCGAATTGCTCCAGCACCCGGGCGAAAGAGGCATTCATTTGCTGCTCTACCGCCTCGTGCAGTTTCTCGTTCACGCTGGTCTGGATGGTGGTAAGGCGCGTTTCCAGCAGCAGAAGGGTTTTCTGCGCATCCTCCCCCGCTTGGCGGCGCAGCCCATCCACTGTGGCGGCCACGTTCTGGGTGGCGGCGGCAATCTGCTCGAAGGATTTGGAGAGCGCGTCCGTCGTGCCGGTCTGGATGGCACTGGTCAGCCGCCCCTCCATCGCGCCCAGCGCATTGCGGGTGAATTCAGCCTCCGCCCGGTTGCCGGCCAGCAACTTGTCCAGCTCCAGCCGCAGCCGTTGCGGCGCTTCCCGCGCGGCGCGCCAGGAAAGCAAGGCAAAGGCCAGCGCGCCAAGGGCGGCCAGGCAGGCGAGGACGGAAAGCGGCGTGGATATATTCATGGTGGGCAAGGTAGCACCGGGGCCGAGTCGCGGGCAGCGCGGAATTCTGTTATGGTTCCGGACAAATCAAGGAGACCGTCATGAACAGTGCCGTTACCCTCATCGCCGTCATTGTCATTCTTATCGGGGCCGCGCTTGGCTATCTTCTCACCTCGCCGGTTATCGGCGGCGTGGTGGCGCTGGCCGGGGTCATTCTGGCGCTCACGTTGCGCACGGCGGCGGAGTGGGAACGGGCTGTGGTGCTGCGGCTGGGGCGTTTCGCGGGCGTGCGCGGGCCGGGGTTGTATTTCCTCATCCCCGCGCTTGAAATTGTTTATACGGTGATTGATACGCGCCGGCAGAGCACGCGCATCTCCGCCGAGGATACGTTGACCGCCGATGCCGTGTCCGTCACCATGGATTCAATCCTGTTCTGGCGGGTAACAGACGTGAAGCGCGCCGCGACGGAATTGACCGACTACCAGAACATGATCGCGCAGGTGGCGCAGACTTCTTTGCGCGAGGTGATTTCCGCCACCACCCTTACGGATATTCTTGGCAACCGCGAAACGATGGACGAGAAATTGCAGGCGCTGATCCGCCGCAAATCCGATGGCTGGGGCATTGGCGACATCACTGTGGAAATCAGGGATGTTAAGATTCCGCCGGAGCTGAACGACGCGATGAGCCGCAACGCCCAGGCGGAAAAAGAGAAGCAGGCGCGGGTGACATTGGCGAGCGCGGAAATCGCCATCGCCCAGCAGATTGTCGACGCCGCGCAAATCTATCAGGAAAATCCCGTGGCTCTGCAAATTCGGCAGATGGGTCTGATCTACGATATGAACAAGGACCGGGGTGCTACGATATTGGTGCCCACCACGATGACCGAGGCGCTGGGCACGGTGGTGGCGCTGAGCACGGCGCAACAACAACCGGCAACCCCCCGGCCCCCAGCACCGCCGCGGCCTTTCACCCCGCCGCCATCGCCGTCCGGCGGTTCCGTGCCCCAGACATAAAGCGCTCCAGGAAATCCGTGCAGTGTTAATCAAAAGGATTTGACGTCTCGGGAATAGTGCTGTCTTGTGATGGCCGTATTTGCATATGAAGGTGGTGGAACAATTTGGTGGGGCGTCTTTCTCGGTCGGCAATTCTACACATTGGTTCAGAGAAAACCGGCAGCACGGCCATCCAGTCAATGCTGGTCAGCAGGCGCGATGCCCTTGACCGCCTTGGTTACTGGTATGCTTCCTCGCCGGGCGTGGATACCCATTCGGCGCTGGCGATGTACGCCGCACCGGAATACGCTGATGATTTGCTAGAAGCCTTCCCTGGCGGCGCGTTTAACGAGCAGGAATTTTTCCACTCTCTGGCCAACGAGATCGCGGCACTGCCGTCCCATGTGCGAACGGTCATTTTCTCAAGCGAACATTGCCAAAGCCGGCTTATTACAATTGAGCATGTCGCAAAACTTCATGCGCTGCTTTCGCCATATTTCGATACGATCACCGTCATTGTGTATTTGCGCCGCCAGGATGAAATGGCGGCCAGCCTGTACTCAACCCGGTTGCGCGGCGGCGAGCCGGTTGCCGATATTTTATCCAGCTTTGACCAGAGCGAATTTTTCTGGGCGCGCTATTTCAATTACGAGCAACTGCTCGATCGTTACGCGCATGTATTTGGAAAATCATTCGTAAAACCCCGCATCTACGAACCAAACGCCCTTTTGCAGGGTAATGCCGTTCATGATTTTCTGAATATTTGTGGATTGCCCTTTTGGCTTGCTGAAGAAGCAGCAATGGTAAACCGTGCGATCCCGGCGGACGGACAGACATTCCTGTTGGCTCTGAATGTCTGGCACGCAGCGTCAGGTTACAGCCCAAATCACGATCGGGCGAAACCAGTGCGCGATGCCTGCGCGCTCATCGCGGAGGAGCGGTTGCAGGGCCGCCCCATGCGGCCCGCGCGCGATGAAGCCCAGCATTTCTACGAAATATTCCGGGCATCAAATGAACGCGTCCGGGAAGCATGGTTTCCAGACCGCTCCAGTCTTTTTCTGGAAGATTTCAGCCAGTATCCAGCATCTGCTGACGATGCAATCGATACGCATAAAGCGGCCCTGCGTGCGGCTTTCGTTATCATTGAGGAGCTTGTCCGCGAAAGAGGTGATGTTGAAAACAAGCTGAATGCCGTGAAGGATACATTCCACGCATCCATGTCCTGGCGCGTAACCGCTCCATTAAGGGCCGCAAGCCAGGCTCGGAGGACGTGCAGGACTGAGAGATTTCTATGCCGCGCACGGCGATATCTGGATGCGTTCCGGCGGAAAGTGCTTCGCGCCAACCCAGTTTCAGACGATCAAGTTCTAAAGTCGCCTGAAAGCTGAGAGATTTATGAAGCACTCCTGAAGCTGGGGGCTTCAGGAAATCGTGTTTACGCCGCGCGCGATGGCGGCGACCCCGGTGCGCGAAACCTCTGCCAGGCCGAGCGGGCGCATCAGTTCCAGAAACGCATCCAGCTTATCGGTGGCGCCGGTCAGTTCGAAGGTGAAGCTCTCCGTCGTCGCGTCGATCACCCGTGCGCGGAACGCATCCGCCAGGCGCAGCGCCTCGGCGCGCTTCTCGCCGGTGCCGATCACTTTTATCAACGCCAGTTCCCGTGCCAGATGCGGGCCCTCGGAAAGATCCAGCACCTTATACACCGGGATCAACCGATCCAATTGTGCCTTGATCTGTTCGATCACCATGGCCGTGCCGCGCGTGACCAACGTGATACGGCTCTTGGAGCCGTCACGCTCCACCGGCGCCACGGTCAGGTTGTCAATGTTATAGCCACGGCCTGAGAAAAGCCCGATAACGCGCGCCAGCACGCCGGACTCGTTTTCCACCAGCACCGAAATGGTGGCGGAACGCAAAGTGGTATCAGACATCAGACCAGCGCCATCCCTTCATCGGTCACCGCCGGACCGGAGCCGTTCTGCCGGCCCGGCCCCAGCAGCATTTCGTTATGCGGAGCACCAGATGGGATCATCGGGAACACATTTTCCTTCTGATCCACCCAGATATCAGCGATCACCGGCTTGTCCACGGCGATCATCTCCGCGATCACCCGGTCTAGATCGTCCACCGTCTCGGCCCGCAAGCCAACGGCATGGAAGCTTTCCGCCAGTTTCACGAAATCCGGCAAGGCTTCAGAATAAGAGCTGGAATAGCGCCCGCCATGCAGCAATTCCTGCCATTGGCGCACCATGCCCATATATTGGTTGTTGAGGATGAAGATCTTCACCGGCAGGCGGTATTGCGCCAGTGTACCCATCTCCTGAATATTCATCAGGATGCTGGCCTCGCCTGCAATGTCCACAACCAGCGCATCCGGGTGCGCCACCTGCACGCCCATGGCGGCGGGCAGGCCATAGCCCATGGTGCCAAGGCCGCCGGAGGTCATCCAGCGGTTCGGCTTTTCAAACTTGAAGTATTGCGCGGCCCACATCTGGTGCTGGCCAACTTCCGTGGTGATGTAGGTATCGCGCCCGCGCGACGCCTTGTAGAGTTGCTCGACAGCGTATTGCGGCTTGATGATGCTGCTCTTGTCGCGGCTTTGGGCATAGCGCAGCGAGTCTTTCGCCCGCCACACGTCAATCTGCCCCCACCATTGCGCCAGCGCGTTGCGGTTGGGCGCGGTGGTGTCCTTTTTCCACGCGGCGATCAGCGCCTTTAGCGTGGCCAGGGCATCACCGATAATGGCGACATCCACCGTCACGGTCTTGTTGATGTTGGAAGGGTCGATATCCGCGTGGATTTTCTTGGAACCGGGTGAGAACGCGTTCAACCGTCCGGTCACGCGGTCGTCGAACCGCGCGCCGATATTCAGCATCACGTCGCAGCCATGCATGGCGAGGTTCGCCTCGTAGGTGCCGTGCATGCCCAGCATGCCGACGAATAACGGGTCGG
>JAGXAE010000107.1 GCA_018971725.1 Pseudomonadota bacterium
CATGGTGGTGGACCGGGTGAAATACGGGCCGATCGAGGCTGCGATCGATTCCGTGCAGCGTTCCAACACCTGGCTTTCGATGAGCTTGCGCGAAGGCAAGAACCGCGAAATCCGCCGGGTGATGCAGGCGCTGGAACTGCCGGTCACCCGCCTCATCCGCGTGGCCTATGGGCCGTTTCAGCTCGGCACGCTGCCACGCGGCGCGGTGGAGGAAGTAAACGGCAAGGTGCTGCGCGAACAGGTGCCGGGTTTGGCGAAATGAAGATCATCGCCGGGCGGTGGAAGGGGCGCGCTTTGGCCGCACCCGAGGGGCGGGACACGCGCCCCACCAATATCCGCGCCCGGCAGGCGGTGTTCGACATTCTGGCCCATGCGCCCTGGTGTGAATTGGATGGGGCGAAGGTGCTGGATGTGTTCGCCGGCACCGGCGCCTATGGGCTGGAGGCGCTTTCGCGCGGGGCGGCGACGGCCAGCTTTATCGAGGTTGCGAGCCCTGCACTTAATGCTTTGAAATCAAACATCGTCGCGTGCAAGGCGGATGGTGCCAAAATTGTCGCGGCGGATGCGCTGAACCCGCCAGGCGGAACCCCGCATGATCTGGTGTTTCTGGACCCGCCTTACGGACAGGCGCTGGTGGCGCCTGCCTTAAAAGCGTTGGCCGCAAAAGGCTGGATCGCGCCCGGCGCCGTTATCGTGGCCGAACTGGGACCGGGAGAGGCGTTGGAAACTCACGAACTCTTGGCGGAACGCAGCCACGGCAAGGCGCATCTTAAAATCTGGCGATTTGGTCAGTAAAGATCGAAATACTCTGCCGTTTCCGCCGCCGGAATTTCGTCACGCAACCGGGTGATTTCCGCCTGCTTCACGATGGTATAGACCTTCACGAATTCTTCACCCAACATGGCAGTGAATTCTGAATCCGCCTGCAAAGCGGCCATGGATTCGTGAATCTCGGTTGGTAGTTTTTTGAAGGAGCTATCCGCCTCCTTCAACCCTTTACGTTCCGGCGCCAGGTCGGCGTTTTTCTGCACGCCCAACAACCCCGCAGCCAATGTCGCCGCTGCCGTGAGATAGGGGTTGGAAAGTGCCGAAGGTACGCGAACCTCCAGATGCTGCCTTTGATCTTTTGAAGCCTTGATCCGCACGGAGGCTGAACGATCCTCCACGCCCCAGGAGATGTTGGATGGCGCGAAGGTGCCGGGGCGGATGCGCCGGTAGCAATTGGGCGTGGGGTTCCAGATGGCCTGCGCGGCGGGCGCATGGTCCAGAATCCCTTGCGTGAAGCTCTTCATCAGCGCGCTCATGCCGTCCGGGTCCGCCTCATCCAGAAACAGATTCTTGCCTGTTTTCAAATCGAACAAAGACAAATGGAAATGCGAGCAACTGCCTGAGAGATGCGCGTAAGGCTTGGTCATGAAGGTCGCCAGCAGCCCTTGCGTGCGCAGATATTCCTTCACCGTGTTCTTGAACACGAAGGCGCAGTCCGCCGCCGCGATGCCGTCCAGCGCCGCGAAATTCAGCTCCCATTGGCCGGGCCCGAACTCGCCATTGGCGGTGATCATATCCACACCGCTCTGCGCCAGCACGCGCATCAATTTGTCCAAGGCCGGGTGGCGGTGGGTGATGGCGGTCACAAAAATCGGTGCGCCGGAATAAAGCGGCTGTTTTGTTTCCAGATCGACCACATAAAACTCGAATTCATGGCCCATCCTCACGCCGAATCCCATCTCCGCCGCTTTCGCCAGCAGGGTTTTCAGCACGGTGCGCGGGGCGGCATGTTGCGGGGCGCCGTCGTACCATTTGGTATCGCAGATCACCCGCGCGGTGTTGGCCATCCACGGCACCGGGCTTATCGTCGCCGGGTCCGGCACCATCAGGCAATCGGCGAAATTCGCGTCCTCGTTATAGCCGGTGCCGGGAATGGGATGGGAGGCACTGTCCAGCGTGACGGTGCCGCCATAGAGATTCAACCCGTCGCGCGTGTAGGATTCCACATGCTCGATGGGCACGGTTTTGCCACGGGAAAGCCCGGCGAGGTCCGGCAGCTCAAACCGCACATATTCGATACCGGTCTCGCGCAGGCTGTCCGCCAAGGCGGCGGCGGTTTTCTTTGTGTGAGAATAATACAGGGACATTCCGGCTCCTAAGTGGCTGCCGGGGCCAAGGCCCGCGCGGCGATGTCGAGAAAATTGCCGAATATGGTCTGTGCCGCATCGTAGAGCCCGGTGAAATCCGCATCCACCTCCGCCGCCAGTGCCTCCAACGCGCCGGGGCCGCGCACACGCTCCAGCGCCTTTCTGTATTCCGGCAAACTGCCCCATTCGGCGGTGGTGGTGGGGGTAAGTTCCATGTGGAATTGCAGCCCATAGGCGCAATCGCCCCAGCGCTGGGCCTGGTTAACGCAGGCGGGCGAGGTGGCGAGCCGCACCGCCCCTTCCGGCAGGCGCTGCACCTCTGCCCCATGCCATTGCAGACAGGGCCAAAGCGCGGGCAGGTTTTTGAAGATTGGGTCCGGCTGGATTTCCACCTTGCTCATGCCGACTTCCGGCGTTTGCATCAGCCCCACTTCCCCGCCCAACGCCTTTGCCAGCAACTGGTGGCCAAGGCACATGCCAAGATAGGGCCGCCCGGCTTTCACCCAGTCGCGGATCACCGCCATCTCCTCAAGCAGCCAGGGGTGTTTGTCGGTCTCCCACACATCCATGGGGCCGCCCATCACCAGCAGCGCATCGAATCCCTCCATGGGCGGAATCGCCTCGCCCTCGTCCAACTCCACGGCATGCATGACGCAGCCGCGCGCCTTCATCACGTCACGGAAACTGCCAGGATGTTCAGAGGCGACATGCTGAAAGACGAGAAATTTCACTTGGACTCTCCGCATAGGAACAAAACCACTATTGCAGGGAAACTTTCTTTCGTGAAGCGCTCTTGTTGCCGGAGTTTCTCCCAATGCGGCAGGACTCGGGCGGCCATGCTATTGAACCCTTATGCCCATCCGCCGCCTGTCTGAGCCCACCATCAACCGCATCGCCGCTGGCGAGGTGATCGAGCGCCCGGCTGCTGCGGTGAAGGAACTGGTGGAAAATGCACTGGATGCCGGCGCCAAGCGCATCGAAGCGATCCTGGCGGGTGGGGGGATCGAGCGGATAGAGATCATCGACGACGGCAGCGGCATCCCCGCAGATGAGCTGCCGCTCGCCATTGAACGCCACGCCACCTCCAAACTTCAGGATGAGGCGCTGGTGCGCATCGCCACACTCGGCTTCCGGGGCGAGGCTTTGCCCTCCATCGGCGCAGCCGCCCGGCTCACGCTTATCAGCCGTCCGGCGGACCAGGATTCCGCCTGGCGGATCGACGTGGCGGGCGGGGTGGTGACGGCGGCGCGCCCGGTGCCTGGCATCAAAGGCACCCGCGCCATTGCCGAGGATCTGTTCTATGCCACCCCGGCGCGGCGCAAGTTTCTCCGCTCCCCGCGCGCCGAGGCTGAGGCCGCCGAGCGTACGGTGTGGCGCCTCGCTTTGTCCGCGCCGCATGTCGCCTTCCGCCTGGTCTCTGACGAGCGGGTGATCTTCGACCTGCCCGCCCAGGATGAAACCGCCCGGGTCGCGGCCTTGTTCGGGCGCGAAGCCGCGAACAGCATGCTGAAGCTTGACGCACAACGCGACGATGTACGCCTGAGCGGCCTTATTGGCCCGGCAAGCCTGAACCGCGCCACCTCGCAACTGCAAAGCTTCGTGGTGAATGGCCGCCCGGTGCAGGATTCGCTTTTGCGTCTCTCGCTGCGCCTGGCCTATCGGGACGTGATTCCCGCCGGACGCTTTCCCGTCGCGGCCCTTCGGCTGGACCTGCCGGACGAGGCGCTGGACGTAAACGTGCATCCCGCGAAATCCGAGCTGCGCTTTGCGGACCAGAACGGGGTGCGCAGCCTGGTTATCGGTGCCATCGGCCGTGCCTTGGCGCAGCCGGTAAGCCTTGGCGCCGCACCCGTTGCGCTATTGCCGCGCCTTGCCCTCTACGCCCCGCCAACCTCCCCCAGCCGCGCCGCCCGTGGCTTTGCCGAGGCGGAACTTGCTCTGGCCGCCCCACCGCTGGCGCGGCCTGTGTTTGCGAGCCCAGAGCCAGAGGAGGCAGAACATCCGCTTGGCGCACCGTTGGCGCAGATTCTGGACACGTACGTGCTGGCCCAGGCGCCTGATGGCTCGCTCGTCATCGTCGACCAACATGCCGCGCATGAGCGGCTGACGGAGGAAAAGCTACGAGCGCAATTCGCGGAGGGCCGCATTGCCACCCAGCCCCTGCTGGTGCCGGTGGTGGTGGATTTTCCGCCCATGGAGGCCACCCGGCTATTGGCAGAAACTGCAACCCTGGCGCGGCTGGGGCTGGAGATTGAAGCCTTTGGCCCTGGCGCCATCATCGTGCGCGGCGTGCCCGCCGCCTTGAAGGAGCCGGACGCGGCGGGGCTGCTGCGCGATCTGGCGGAAGAATTCACCGAATCCGGCGCGCCACTGGCGTTGGAGGCAAAGCTCGATGCCGCCCTGGCGCGTCTCGCCTGTCATCGTTCCATCCGCGCCGGGCGGCGTCTGCAACGCGAGGAAATCAACGCGCTGTTGCGGGAAATGGAGTCCACGCCCCGCGCCGCCACATGCTCCCACGGGCGGCCAACCTTCCTGAAACTCACCCGCGCGGATCTGGAAAAACTGTTCGGCCGGCGCGGCTGATGCGCCAGGAGCAGACAAACAAAAAGGCCGGAGCAATGCCCCGGCCTTTCGTTTCAAGCAAACAAGCCTGAATTAGAACAGCAGGCCGGCTTCCAGCGTGCCGATGAACTGGAACTTGTCGGTGCCGCTGTTGCCGTAGCCGTAGGAAACGCCGTCATACTTGTTGTTCAGCAGGTACAGACCGCCACCGTTCACGCGGGCGAACAGATCCTTATACTGCCAGGTGGGGGAGACAGCGAAGCCAACCGCCTCGGACCCTTGCCCAACGAACCAGCTGCCCGGGCCCTGGGACTTCTCAAACTCAACCCAGCCGCCCAGCGAGTAAGGCGTCTTGTCGAAGGTGTAGTCGCCAAACACAGCCGCACCCAGGTTGGAGGTGGGCTTGTCGATGCCCAGCTGATGGTCGGTCTTGGCATAGACATACTGAACTTCAGGAATCACGTTCAGGTTGCCCATGGTGTAGCTGTACCAGCCGCCGATCATCTGGGAGTTCATGAAGTAGGGGCCATATTGGCCAACGGTGGTGCCGGAGCCCCAGCCATAGGTGCGAGCGCTCAGGCCGGTACGGCCCAGATTACCAGCGTAATAGACGTTCACATTGTTGTTGTCGTCGATGGTGTAGCTGACCAGAGCTTGCAGGAAGTTGAACACATGCGTGTCCCAACCATCGCCGAACAGTACGGTCGCGGTGACCGGACCAGCGGTGTAGCTGCCCTCAACGCCATCGTTCTGGCTGTTCTCGACATACCAGATATCAGTGGTGAGCTGCGACTCGTTGTTCCAGTCGACAGCGGATTCCCAACCTTCCAGCGAGGCCATGCGGCCAGCGGAGATGGTAAACGGCATATCCTTCGGCGCAATGGTCACATAACCGGCATAGAGCGGGCCGGTGCTGAAATTGTTAATGGATGTCTGGCCAGGGCGGCCGGACGCGCCAACCGCAATGGCGCCGCCGTTGGAGCCAACCTCAATGGTGAACTGCAATTCGCCGGAGGTCTTCTGCAACTCCACCAGAGCGTTCGCGACGTTCACGCCATGGTTCAGAGTGCCGTTCGGCAGATTGCTAACATAGTAGCCGTAACCGTCAACACCGCCGCTGAGGCTAAGGCTGCCAAGCGGCCCGCCATCGATCTCGATCGCGGTTGGGCCGTTCATGGCATGCGCCGCATGCAGGGCCAGAAGAGAGGACGCGGCCACAAAGCCCAGTCCCAGAAGTTGCCGACGCATCTTAATCATTATGCCTCCTCAATGCGCATTCTTCGCGCGTGATGCCTAAACCCTAGTCCTATGGCGCCGGGGAACCCATAAATTGCCGCAACAAGCGCCATTAACAGTAACCGTTCTGCAACCTACATGCCACTTATCGCGAACGCCATACCAAACGAAGCGCGCGAGCGCTTTGGCGGAACAATGTGGCTTAAATGACACATTACGCGTGCTAACATATTGATTTTTAAATTAATTTATATAGCGCATCGCAATTTGCAGATGCGTTGGCCCAGCGTTACGGTGCACGGCCGGCTTGCCGCGCAAAGCTTCTAGCTCAACTCCGCCAGAAGGCTTGGCCGGCTTGCCCGCGCCTCGGCATTGTCTGTCAGCTGGATAGGGTAATCCCCGGTGAAACAGGCATCGCAGAAGGCCGGCTGGTCAGCGTTCCGCCCTTCCTTGCCCAAGGCTTTGTAGAGTCCGTCAATGGAGATGAATGCCAGCGAATCCACGCCGATGAGCTTCGCCATCTCCTCGACAGAATTGCGCGCCGCCAATAGCTTGGCGCGCTCTGGCGTGTCGATGCCATAGAAGCATGAGTGGGTCGTGGGTGGGCCAGCGATGCGCATATGCACCTCTTTCGCCCCGGCTTGGCGGACCATTTCCACGATCTTCTGACTAGTGGTGCCACGCACGATGGAATCGTCCACCAGCACGACGCGTTTGCCTTCAATCATGGCACGGTTTGCCGAATGTTTGAGCCGCACGCCGAGATGGCGAATCTGATCCGTCGGCTCGATAAAGGTGCGCCCCACATAATGGTTGCGAATAATGCCAAGTTCGAAATTGATCCCCGAGGCTTCCGCGAAGCCCATGGCGGCGGGCACACCGGAGTCAGGCACCGGCACCACCACATCCGCCTCGGCGGGCGCTTCCAGAGCCAGTTGCGCGCCAATCTTCTTGCGCGCGCTGTAAACGGAATTCCCTTCCATGATGGAATCCGGCCGCGCGAAATAAATATATTCAAACACGCAGAAACGCGGCTTCTGCGGCGCGAAGGGCTTGATGCTCTGCACACCGCTATCGTCGATCAGCACGATTTCGCCAGGCTCCACATCGCGCACGAATTCCGCGCCCACGATATCCAGCCCGCAGCTCTCGGAGGCCAGAACCCAGCCCGGTTTGCCGTCTGCCCCGCTTAACTTGCCTAGCACCAGCGGGCGCACGCCAAGCGGGTCGCGCACGCCGATCAGTTGCTCATTTGTCAGCGCCACCAGCGAATAGGCGCCGATCACCTGCTTAATCGCGTCGATCAGCCGATCGACGACGTTGGAATAAAGCGAGATCGCGATGAGGTGAACAAACACCTCCGAATCCATGGTGGACTGGAACAGGCAGCCGCGCCGCGTCAGCGCCCGGCGCAACGTGTGCGCGTTGGTGAGATTGCCGTTATGGCCGACCGCGAAACCGCCAAACTCGAATTCCGCGAAGAGCGGCTGCACATTGCGCAGCACTGTATCGCCCGTGGTGGCATAGCGGTTATGGCCAATGGCGCGGGCACCCGCCAACCCAGCCATAACCTTGGCATCGCCAAAATTATCGCCCACTAGCCCCAGGCCCTTGTGCGAATGGAAGCGCACACCGTCATGGGTAACGATGCCCGTCGCCTCCTGGCCGCGATGCTGCAACGCATGCAGGCCAAGCGCTGTGATCGCCGCCGCGTCGGCCACATTCCAGGCACCGAAAACGCCGCATTCCTCATGGGGCTTGTCGTCGTCGATCATGCTGATTTCGCCTTGCTCATCCGGGCCTCCAAGTAGCGATGTGACAACCAGATGTCGAGGCGTTCACATGCATAAGTGCGCTCCGATGCGCGCGGTTCAGCCAAGCATGCCCAGAACACGGCCAAAAACCTCGAGAAATTGCTCCGCTTGTTCCGTCGAGATGGATAATGGCGGACGCAGCAGCAAGGTATGGCCGCGCGGCGCGGCCCTGCCGGC
>JAGXAE010000108.1 GCA_018971725.1 Pseudomonadota bacterium
CGCTGGCGGCCACACACTCTATGCCTTCGATCCGTTCGGCGTCTCGCCCGAACTCGTAGAGAAGGGCGCCATTGTCGGCAAGAATGCTGCCGAAGTCGCCAAGAATGCCGACATCATTATCATGATGGTGCCGGATACCCCCAATGTCGAAGACGCCTTGTTCTCGGCCGGCGGCATCGCCGAAGGGCTGACCGCGGGCAAGATTGTCGTTGATATGAGCTCGATCTCGCCGATCGAAACCAAGGCGTTCGCGAAGAAGATCAACGATCTTGGCTGCGACTATCTGGACGCCCCGGTGTCCGGCGGTGATGTGGGCGCCAAGGCCGCGAGCCTGACCATCATGGTCGGCGGCCCGGAAGCGGCCTTCAACAAGGTGCTCCCCATCTTCCAGCTCATGGGCAAGAACATCACGCTGGTCGGTGGCAATGGCGACGGTCAAACCACCAAGGTTGCCAACCAGATCATCGTGGCTCTGACCATCGAAGCCGTGGGCGAGGCGCTGCTGTTCGCGTCCAAGGCCGGGGCTGACCCCGCCAAGGTGCGTCAGGCCCTCATGGGTGGCTTCGCGAACTCGCGCATTCTTGAGGTGCATGGCGAGCGTATGGTCAAGCGCAATTTCGAGCCCGGTTTCCGCATCGCCTTGCATCAGAAGGACCTTAACCTGGCGCTGGCCGGAGCGCGTTCGCTGGGTCTCAGCCTGCCGAACACCGCCACCTGTCAGGAGCTGTTCAATGCCGCCGCCGCCGCTGGCGGCTCGGCCTGGGACCATTCCGGCATGGTGCGCGTGCTGGAGAAGCTTGCCAACCATGAAATCTCCAGCCCGTCGCAGGCGAATTGATGGCTGGTTCCCAGCATTGGGTGCGTTTCACCCATGAGGGCAAGGATGGGTTCGGCCTGTTGCAGGGCGAATCCATCCAGGTTCACGAGGGTGACATGTTCGCCCAGCCGCGAGCCACGGGCACGGTGTTGCCGTTCTCGGCTGTCACCCTGCGCTCGCCTTGCAAGCCGGGCAAGGTCATCGCGTTGTGGAACAACTTCAACGCGCTGGCCGCCAAGCTGGGTGTCAGCCTGCCGGAAGATCCGCTTTGGCTGCTGAAGGCTGACACAACCGTCAATGATCCGGGTGCCACGATCAAGCGCCCGCCCGCTTATGAAGGCCGTATCGCCTATGAGGGTGAGCTTGGCATCGTAATCGGCAAGCGCTGCTCGATGGCGGACGAGGCTGAAGCCGCTTCGGCGATTTTCGGCTATACCATCGTCAACGACGTCACCGGCGGGGACGTGTTGCGCAAGGACCCGAATTTCCCGCAATGGGCGCGCTCCAAGAGCTATGACGGGTTTTGCCCGTTCGGCCCCTCGATCGCCACCGGTGTGGATGTCAGCGGTCTGTCCGTTAAGCTGGTGCTGGATGGAACCGAACGGCAGAACTATCCCCTGTCGGACATGGTGTTCCCGCCTGTGAAGCTGGTTTCCTTGCTTTCCCGGGACATGACACTGATGCCGGGTGACCTGATCTGCTGCGGCACCTCTGTCGGCGTTGGCTCGATCAAGGGGCCGGTTAGCACCGTGGACGTGACCATCGACGGGATCGGTACCCTCACCAACCGGTTTGAACTTTAAGTAGCAGTCGCTGCGGGTATGAAGATGCCCGGGTGACAGCAGAAACAGGGCGCGGCTTTTACAGGCTGCGCCCTTATTTTATGTCCAGATGCAGGAAATGATTGAAAAGACGGAATTTTGTTTCTTTTCGAGTTGGTTTGAGGGTCGAACCGGAATACTAAAGACCAAAAATTTTAAATTTTCTGCAAAATTTTGTTGATTGCGCATTTGGTATACAATACACCAAATACCAATAAGTTTAGTTTCGTTTGCGAAGGGAGCGTGTCATGAAGATTGAGGCGATTCTGGCGCAGATTCCAGTGCGCCGTGTCTGCATGAATATGGAAATGCCTTTGCGCGCGGCTATGAAGCTTATGGAAAAGGAAAAAGTCGAGGCTCTCGTCGTGACCGACCATTGCGCCACCGAGGGTGAGGCTGTTCTGGGCTTGTTAGCGCTTGAAGATGCCAAGGCGGCTGTGGCGGCCCGTGGCCCGTCAATTCTGGATGCGAGAATTTCCCGCTTCGTCAGTGACCGTTATGTTGTCTGTGACAAGGGCGAGATGCTTCCCGATGCCGTGAAGATGATCGAAGGGCGGGCCGCGTCGCATATGCTGGTCATGGATCGAGACGCCATGATCGGTCTTGTAACCCACCGGCAGGTTCGGCACTTTGTTAAACCGATAACGGGGACGAATTGAAATGTCGCCCCTCCCTGCGAGCCTGTTTTGTGGTGCGTGTGATGGTCTTGGGGCATCGCTGAGTCTTTCTACCCCTGTTGTTTCGGGGTGCTGCCGTATATGGGCTGTGCGTGTGCAACGTGAGGGGCAGTTCAGTGGATAATTCCTCGGCTTTCCAGCTTCTGGATATCAAACCGCTGCAGGCGAATGTCAGTTTGCGCAAGCTTGCGTGTGACGCGATCAAACAAGCGATCACCAATATGGACATCTACGGCCAGCAGGAAGAAATCCGGCTTGACGAAAGGCAACTCTCTCGTGATCTCGGCGTAAGCCGCACGCCAATTCGTGAGGCACTTAGTCTGCTTGAACATGAGGGCTTTCTCAGGTCGATCCCTCGTGGCGGAATTTTTATTGTCCGCAAAAACAAACGCGAGCTTATCGAGATGGTCTCGATCTGGTCGGCGATCGAGAGCATGGCTGCCCGTCTTGCATGCGAGAAGGCGTCTGATGACGAGATCGCGAAATTGCGTGAGATCGCATCGTTCGAGAAAAGTCCCGTCCAGCATGTCGATGAATATGCGCAATCCAACATGGCGTTTCATCGGGCCATCATAGCCATGAGCAAATGCAACCTCATGGTTGAGATAACGGAAAATCTCTTCATCCATATGCGGGCCATCCGTTTGGCGGCGCTGCGTCGGGGTGATAGGGCCGAACACTCCATGGCCGAGCATTTGGGCATTGTTGCCGCCCTTGAAGCTCGTGATCCTGAATTGTCCGCCCAGCGCGTTAGAGACCATACGCTGGGCCTAGCCGCCCATATCGAAAAATACGGGGACTTTCTGGACCAGTTTGAAACCAAGACAGATGCACGTAGAACGAGATCGAGATGAGTTTTGACGATATTCAAGATGCCGCGTTGGTCGGCGCTTCCGCCCCGGGGCGGCGACTTTGTTCAGAACGGCATGAGGCATACTAAATTCTGGTAATAATGATTTGATGGCTCGTTTTTGCCCGCGAGCAACATCTAGGAGGAAATACAGGTGACAAAAGCTCTCCACGGCGTGCGTGTACTCGACTTTACCCATGTGCAGTCCGGGCCGACATGTACCCAATTGCTGGCATGGTTCGGCGCCGATGTAATCAAGATCGAACGGCCCGGCGTCGGCGATATCACGCGCTCGCAGCTTCGCGACATTCCGGGCGAGGACAGCCTCTATTTCACGATGCTGAACCATAACAAGCGGTCGCTGACGCTTGATACCAAGACCAAGCAAGGCAAGGAAATCCTTGAAGGCCTGGTTCGCGTTTGCGATGTCATGGTGGAAAATTTCGCACCGGGCGTTCTCGACCGTATGGGTCTGACATGGGAGCGCATCCAGGAACTGAATCCGCGCATCATCCTTGCCTCGATCAAAGGCTTTGGGCCGGGTCCTTATGAGGACTGCAAGGTTTATGAGAACATCGCGCAATGCGCCGGCGGTGCCGCGTCCACCACGGGGTTCGATGACGGCCCGCCGCTGGTGACCGGCGCGCAGATCGGTGACTCCGGCAGCGGCCTGCATCTGGCCCTGGGTATTGTGACGGCCTTGTACCAGCGCACGCATACCGGGCGGGGCCAGATGGTGCGGGCCTCGATGCAGGACGGTGTGCTGAACCTCTGCCGCGTGAAGCTGCGTGATCAGCAGCGCCTCGCGCGCGGGCCGCTCAAGGAATATCCGCAATATCCGCATGGCGAATTCGGCAGCTCCGTGCCGCGCGCTGGCAATGCCTCTGGCGGCGGTCAGCCGGGCTGGATCTTGAAGTGCAAGGGCTGGGAGACGGACCCCAACGCCTATCTGTACTTTGTGGCCCAGGCGCCGGTGTGGGAGTCCATCTGCAAGGTTATCGAGAAGCCAGAATGGATCACCGATTCTAACTACGCGACCCCAGAGGCGCGTCTGCCGCATTTGAAGGACATCTTCGCCGGCATCGAGGAATGGACGATGCAGCACACCAAGATTGAGGCGATGGAGATCCTCAATAAATACGACATTCCCTGCGGGCCGATCTTGTCGATGGAAGAAATCGCCGCAGATCAGTCTCTGCGCGATACCGGAACCATCGTCGAGGTGGATCATCCGGGGCGCGGCCAATACTTGAGCGTGGGCAACCCAATCAAACTTTCCGACAGTCCGACAGAGGTCGTGCGCTCTCCGCTGCTGGGCGAGCATAACGAGGAAATCCTCAAGGATGTACTTGGGTTTGATGAGGCAACGATTGTCAACATGTTCGCCTCTGGCGCGCTTGGGGCGGTCCCGCTGAGGGCCGCGGAGTAAACAGCCGGCATGGGCTTTGAAGGCGGCGGGCCGGGTTTGCCCGCCGTTCTGGCCTTAGCCATCAAATATATGCAGCAATTCCGGAGCTTTTGGTGAAGTCATGAACATTCACGAGCACCAGGCGAAGGCATTGTTGAAGTCCTATGGTGTGTCCGTGCTGGATGGATATCTGGCGCGGACGAGTGAAGAAGCCAGGGCTCTGGCGGAGCGCCTTTCTGGCCCTGTTTACGCCGTGAAATCGCAAATACATGCGGGCGGGCGTGGTAACGGGCATTTCAAGAATGATCCGCAGGGCAAAGGCGGCGTCCGGCTCGCACATTCGCTGAGTGATGTTGTCGTCGCGGCTGACGCAATGCTGGGCAAAACGCTGGTTACAAAGCAGACCGGACCATCGGGCCAGCTTGTCAGGCAGGTTTACGTCGAAGCCGGGTGCGATATAGCCCGCGAACTTTATCTCTCGCTCCTAGTTGATAGCGTGTCGTCGCGAGTCATGATCATCGCTTCGACCGAGGGCGGGACCGAGATCGAGGACATCGCGGAGCGGCGGCCCGAAAAAATCTTGCGCGTTACAATCGATCCCGCCTCGGGAATTTCCGAGTTCCATGCCCGCAAGCTGGGCTTTTGGCTTGGGCTGGATGCGGCGCAGCGGAAACTTTTCACACAATTCCTGTGCGGATCTTATAGGGCGTTTATGGCCCTGGATTGCTCCGTGGTTGAAATTAACCCGTTGGTTGTCACCACGTCCGGCGAGCTTGTCGCGTTGGATGCGAAAATCACGCTTGATGACAGTGCGCTATACCGCCATCCAGAGTTGGAGGCGCTACGCGACGAAGCTGAGGAAGACCCAAGGGAAATTGAGGCGGCAAAGCATGGTCAGCACTATGTACCGCTGGAGGGTTCGATCGGCTGCATGGTAAATGGCGCCGGGCTTGCCATGGCGACCATGGACATTATCGCGCTCTACGGCGTCGAACCCGCGAACTTCCTTGATGTCGGCGGTGGGGCAACGAAAGAGCGCGTTACCGCCGCGTTTAAGATCATCCTGTCCGATCCCAAGGTCAAAGGCATTCTGGTCAATATCTTCGGCGGCATCATGCGCTGCGATATTATCGCGGAAGGTGTTGTGGCGGCGGCGCGTGAGGTTTCTCTATCGGTGCCGCTGGTGGTTCGGCTGGAAGGCACCAACGTGCAGCTCGGTAAGGATATCTTGCGTAAATCGGGCCTGCCGATTATTGCCGCCCGGAATCTAGCTGACGCCGCATTAAAGATCGCCGCAGCCGTCAGGGAGCCGGCGTAAGCCAGGTTTTACTGTGGGCCGGCGTCGATTCGCCGGAGCGGCAGTTCCCTCTCATACGCCCTCAATTATGGCTGAGCGGCATTACTTTTGAAAAAATAGGCTCGTCCTTGGGGATCATGCGCTCCGTGTCTTGCTAAGAGGGCTTGATGCTCCACCGCTGAGGCAATTAAACCGCAGATCGCTTTAGGTGGGCGTAGGACAACAAAAAAGGCGGCGCCATTTGGCGCCGCCCCGTTAGGTCGGTGGAGCTGCTTTTACTCTGCAGCAGCGCCTTCCATCTTGTCCTGAGAAGCATGGTAGTGCGCTTCTGCCGGCTTCAGCACCAGCCACACCAGGATCACCGCGACAATGTTGATGCCGGTCGTCAGCAGCAGGATGTTGGTCCAGTTATGAGTCTGCGCCACGATATAAGCAGCGATAGGAACCAGGAAGCCTGCGGCGCCCTTGGAGGTATACAGGAAGGACAGGTTCGTCGTCGCGTATTTCGGACCGAAGAGATCGGTGCAGAAAGCCGGGAAGAGGCTGAAGATCTGACCCCAGCAAACGAAGATCAACCCGATGCTGAGCACGAAGCCCCAGGGGTTCGAGCCGAGCATAGTCATCATGAAGTAGGCGACAGCGCCCAGACCGAAGGACAGAGCCATGGTGTTGGTATGGCCGATCTTGTCGCCGATTGAACCAAACAGCGGCCGGGCCACGCCGTTCATGATGTTGGCGAAGATCAGGCCAACAGCCAGCGCACCAGCACCGAAGAGGGTGGGCATATCCGCCACGCCGTAAGCTTTCGCGATGCTGCCCATGTTGCCCGCGGCGATCAAGCCGCCAGCGGCCATCAGCAGGAACAGCAGATAGAGAACCCAGAACACCGGGGTGCGCAGCATTTCGCCGGAGGTGTAGCTGCGGACCGACGCGTGGTTCGCATTCTTCTTGGGCGGCGGGGGAAGCTCACCCTGGAACGGCGCGCGGATGAACTGCGAGGCGATGAGGATAACGCCGCCCTGGATCAGGCCGAAGGTCAGGAACGCCGCGCTCACGCCGGAGCCATGCAGAACCAGGCGGATGGGGATAACGGTCAGCGCGGCACCCGCGCCGAAGCCGGCAGCCGTAAGGCCAGTGGCAAGGCCGCGGCGGTCAGCGAACCACTTGGTCGCGTTGCCAACAGCGGTGGCATAGACCGCACCAGCGCCGAAGCCGGTGAGCGCGCCGCCGATGTAAAGCGCCGTCAGAGTGTTGGCCACGGAGTTGATGCCCCAGCCGCCAGCAACCATCAGGCCGCCAGCGCCCATCACCACCCGTGGGCCCCATTTCGGCCCAAGCGAATCGGCAATCCAGCCGTCGAGCGGCGTCACCCAGGTTTCGAGCGCGATGAAGAGCGCAAAAGAGAACTGGATGTCAGCCACGGCCCAGCCATGAAGCTGATGAAGCGGCAGCACGAAGAGCGTCCAACCATACTGTAGATTGGCGATCATGATCATGCAGACGACGCCCAGAATGAGCATCCGCCAGCGGAAGCTGTTCACCTCAGGAGTGATCTCCTGGGCTGAGCCGGGCATTCCGGCGGTTTGATTTATTGAACTAGACATTTTTCTCCTCCACTCTCGCGCTCCGCGATGGTTCTCATTCAGCAAACATGAAAAAAGGAGCCGACAAACGCGACGACCCCGCTTACTCTCTATATCCGGGAATTAATGCTCCGGTACCAGCTTAGCCAACCCATTTCGTGTGTATTGGGTATACCAAACACCAAATAATTGGTGCTTGTCCACCGCAAAATTAGCATCTTTGTAAATCTTTGGAAACAGCACAAGATTTCGCCACAATTATATAAGTGGGGAAATGGCGGCTTGCTCGCCTTCGTTGCCGCGGGCCGTCTTGTTGACTATTGGCATTTGGTGTGCCAGTAGAAAGCCGCTTTGCCGTGATCACCGTACAGTCGGGCCGCGGAGCACACTCATATCACATGTG
>JAGXAE010000109.1 GCA_018971725.1 Pseudomonadota bacterium
CGGTCGCCTTGTCCGTCTGCGTGCAAACGGCTACAGGCTGCGATGTGACGATAAGGAAAGTCTGATGCTCTCCAGCCCTGTTCAACAAGACGGAACGGCTGAAAAACTCCGGCTCACCGCCCTCATCGGCGTCCTTGGTGTGGTTTATGGCGATATCGGCACCAGTCCGCTTTACGCGCTGCAAACCTGTCTGTCCTATTTCACCGGCTCGCATCTGGTGCCCGAGGATGTCCTCGGCGTCCTCTCCCTCATCACCTGGGCGCTCATCCTCACCGTCACGCTCAAATACGTCATCTTCATCATGCGGGCGGACAATAACGGGGAGGGCGGCACGCTCTCGCTGATGGCGCTGGCCAGCCGCGTCGCCCGCAGCGAGCGTACGCGTGTCGCCGCCGGGCTCGTGGGCATCGTCGGCGCCGGTCTGTTCTTTGGCGATGGCGTCATCACCCCAGCCATCTCCATCCTCTCGGCGGTTGAGGGCATAGAGGTCGTGGCGCCGAATCTGAACGAGCTTGTGCTTCCCATCGCCATCGCCGTCATTGCCGGGCTGTTCATCATCCAGCGCCATGGCACCGCCGCCGTCGGGCGGGCGTTCGGGCCCGTCATGGCGGTCTGGTTCCTCACCCTCGGCGCGCTTGGCCTCAGCCAGATCGTCTCTCACCCCGGCGTCTTCGTCGCCCTCAACCCTTATTTCGGAGTCAGCTTCATCGTCCGGCACGACCGCATGGCCTTTCTGGTCCTGGGCGCCGTGGTGCTGGCCGTCACCGGGGCCGAGGCGCTCTATGCGGACATGAGTCATTTCGGCCGCCGGCCCATCCGGATTTCCTGGGTGTTCTTCGTGCTGCCCTGTTTGTTGTTGAATTATTACGGCCAAGGCGCGCTGGTCATCGCCAACCCCGCCACTGCCAGCAATCCGTTCTACAAGCTCGCCCCGCACGTCTTGCAGGTGCCGCTCATCCTGTTGGCCACGCTGGCCACGGTCATCGCCAGCCAGGCCGTCATCTCCGGCGCTTTCTCGGTCTCTCGCATGTGCGTGCAGCTCGGCCTCTTGCCGCGCATGGAAATCCGCCACACCAGCGAGACGGAACAGGGCCAGATCTACGTGCCGCAGATCAACACCATCCTCGCCATTGGCGTGCTTCTGCTGGTGCTCACCTTCCGTTCCTCCGCCAATCTGGCCTCGGCTTACGGCATCGCCGTCACCGGCACCTTCCTTTGCGACAACACGCTCGCCGCCTTCGTCTACCGCCGCCAGTTCGGCTGGTCCCGCCTCGCCACCGCCTCGGTTTTCGGCGTCATCGGGGTTGTGGACCTTGCCTTCTTCTCCGCCAACTCCCTCAAAATCGTCGAGGGCGGCTGGGTGCCGCTCGCCATCGGCCTTTCCATCATCCTTATCATGACCACATGGCGGCGCGGCCGCTCCCTCATCCTCGCGCGCTGGATGCAGGACAGCCTGCCTCTTTCCACCTTCCTTGCCCGGCTGCCGCAATCGCGGATCGTGCGCGTGCCCGGCACCGCCGTGTTCATGACCGGCAATCTGGACTTCGTGCCCAACGCGCTCCTGCATAACCTCAAGCACAACAAGGTGCTGCACGAGCAGGTGTTCTTTGTCACCGTCCGCAATCTAGATGTGCCCCAAGCCGACCCCGGCGAACGCGTCACGGTCGACGAAGCCGCCCCCGGCATCTACAAGGTGACACTCTATTACGGCTTCATGGAAAGCCCCAACGTCCCCCGCGCGCTGGAAAGCCTGGCCGCCCAAGGCATAGACTTCAAACCGATGCAGACCAGCTACTTCCTCGGCCGCGAAACCGTGGTACCGGCCTCCGTGCCCAAGTTGCGCTTCGTCCGCCGCTGGCTGTTCCTGTTCATGGCCCGCAACGCCATCACCGCCACGGAATTCTTCCGCATCCCGTCAGACCGCGTGGTCGAACTCGGCGTCCGCATCGCGGTCTAACCGTCACCCCAAACCGGAAAGCGCGGCCCGCACCCGCGCCAGACATTCCTCTTTCCCCGCCACGCAGCCGCCTTCCATCCACCAGCGCCGCACTTCAGCCAGCATCTCGCCCATCTCCGGTCCCGGCTTCACCCCCAGCGCCGCCAAATCCCGCCCCTGCAACGGAAACACCGGCCGTTCCATCTTCGCCAGCCGCGCCCGCAACGCCGCCCAACCAGCCCCGTCACCACCCCACAACCAGGCCCGGCCAATCAGCACATCATGCGCCTCATCCGCCAATGCCCGCCGCAAAGCCGCGTCGTCATCCTCGGGCTTCAACCCGAACGGCCCGCGCCACGCCGCCAGCAGCGCCGCCTCGGCACTGCTCAACCTCAACCGAAGCGCCAAATCTTCATCCGTCAACGCCGCTACCCGCAACAGCGGATCAACTGGCGCCCCGCGCTCCAACAGGGCCGCCAGCCGCGCCACATCCGCCCCCGGCAGCACAATCTCCAGCACCCCCGTCGCCCGCATCAATTCCACGGCAGCCAGCGGGGCGGGGGCAGCCAAAATCTTTTTCACCTCGCTCCACACCCGCTCCACAGAAAGCTGCCGCAAGCCATTCCGCCCCGCCGCAATCGCCGCCACCGCCCCTTCATCCGGTCCGCGCTGCCCGTAACGCGCGAAGAACCTGAAGAACCGTAAAACCCTCAAATAATCCTCCGCGATCCTGTCCGCCGCATCCCCCACAAACCGCACAATCCCAGCCGCCAAATCCGCCCGGCCGCCGAAATAATCGAACACCTCACCGCCCTGCGTGCAGCTCATCGCGTTAATGGTGAAGTCCCGCCGCGCGGCATCCTCCCGCCAGTCATCAGTAAACGCCACCACCGCATGCCGACCATCGGTCTCAACGTCCCGCCGCAGCGTCGTCACCTCAAAGCCGCGCCCCGCCGCCACCAGCGTCACCGTGCCGTGCTCCGCCCCGGTCGCCACCGCCTTCAATCCCAACGCTTTCGCCCGCGCCATCACCTCTTGCGGCGTCAATGGCGAGGCAAAATCCACATCCGCCACCGCCCGTCCGGCCAGCATGTCACGCACCGCGCCGCCCACCATCCGGGCCTCCGGCAGCGCCGCCCACACCTTCTCCATGCCCGGCAGCTTAATCACTCAACCCCCCGCAAGCGCATCGCCACCCGGCGCAGCATCTCCGCCGTCGCGCCCCAGATCACATGGTCCGGGTGCGGCCACACCCAAAAATCCCGCAATCCCGTTTGCCCATATGCCTTGCGCGGCGTGGGGTAATCCGGGTTCAGCAACACCGAAAACGGCAGCAGAAACAGCTCCTCCACCTCATCGGTCGCGGGCAGCAGGGCTACTTTCTCGGGCACCAGCGCCACCACGGGGGCAATGTGAAACCCGGTGCCGGTCACATAATCATCCATCCGCCCCAGCACTTCCGCCTGCGCGGGGTCCAGCCCCACTTCCTCCTGCGCTTCCCGCAATGCCGCTGCCTCAACCGAGGCATCGAATGGCTCAACCTTCCCGCCAGGAAAGGAAACCTGCCCTGGATGAGACGGCATCCGCATGCTGCGCCGGGTCAGCCACACCCCATTTCCCGGCTCCAGCGCCACCAGCACCGCCGCCGCGCGCAACCGCCCCACCTGCAAATTTTTATAAGCGAATCCTTGCGGAAAGGCCGTGCGCAACAATCCGGCCCTCATGCAGCGCCGCCTCGCTCAGGTGCAATCGGCATCCTGGCAACTCGGCATATCCCCCAGCGGGAAGAACATCCCCTGGCTCCACACGCCCAGCACTTTCCGGCCACGCACGAAGCCGGGCTCGGCCAACGCCACCAACTCATAATAGGTCGCGCGGTTAATCCGCGCCTCAATCGGATATCTGCCTTTGCCATCACGAATATGAAGATAAGGCGTCGGCTCGCAACTCAGCAAATCATGCGCGATACGGATGGGGTGCTCCCGCCCCGCTGTCACGCATTGGTCCACATTCGTACGGAAACACAGCAGCTGGTCGCGCCCGCTGCCGCTCCATTCCAACTCCACCGCCAGAAACGGCGCGTCCTCAACCTCAATCCGCCCGCGCTCGGCCGGCGTTTCCAAAATAAACTTGCCACCCTCATCGCGCGTCAACACGGTCGAGAACAGGCAGATCATCGGCTTACGCGCGATCGGGGAACCCTTATACAGCCAGGTGCCATCGCGCTTGATCAGGAAGGGCAGGTCGCCGCAATCGGCGGCAGCCGGACGCGCCGGCGCACCCGCCGTACATATCTGCCCTTGCTTTTCGCTCACCGCCCGCTCCAACGCCTCAAATCTCCTTGGTCCAGTCCAAAATATAGGCACCCGTCCGGGCCGTTCAAATGCTTAAACACGGCGCACGGCGGCATCTAGCATGGGTGTGGCAGGATTAAGACCCCGCCCGTCATCTGGAATGTGAATCCCGCCCATGCTCACCCAATTTTCGGCGCGATACCTTACCGTTTGCTCAAGCCCTTGGCGTTTTCGTCACGTTTTCGCTAAACCCCGCCTATGGAATACGATGTCATCGTCATCGGCGGCGGCCATGCGGGCACGGAAGCCGCCGCGGCTTCCGCGCGTTACGGCGCGCGCACCCTCCTTGTTACGCAAAACGCGGCTAGGCTGGGGGAGATGTCGTGCAACCCTGCCATCGGGGGCATCGGCAAGGGCCATCTGGTGCGGGAGATCGACGCGCTGGACGGGCTGATGGGAAAAGCGGCAGACGCGGCCTGCATCCATTTCAAATTGCTCAATCGCGGCAAGGGCCCAGCCGTGCGCGGCCCCCGCGCGCAGGCAGACCGTAAACTCTACCGCAACGCCATCCAGGCGCTGCTCGCCTCGCAAGCCAACCTCACCATCCTGGAGGACGAAGCCGCCGGGCTGGAGGTCGCCCATGGCCGCCTCACCGGCGTCAAACTCGCCTCCGGCAAAACCATCTCCTGCGCCGCCGCCGTACTCACCACCGGCACCTTCCTCAACGGCGTATTACATTTCGGTACCGAAATGCAGCCCGGCGGCAGAGTGGAGGACGCGCCCTCCCGCGCCCTGGCGGCGGATCTCCACCGCCTCAACCTGCCGCTAGGGCGCCTGAAAACCGGCACGCCCGCGCGCCTCGCCAAATCCAGCATCGACTGGGAGTCTCTACCAGAAGACAAAGGCGAAAACCCGCCCGAGCCGTTCTCCGCGCTCACCGCCAAAATCACCAACCCGCAAATCTCCTGCCGCATCACCTCCACCACCGAGGCAACCCATGCGATCATCCGGGAAAACATACATAAATCAGCGGTTTACGGCGGCAACATCGCCGGGCACGGCCCACGCTACTGCCCCTCCATCGAGGATAAAGTCGTCCGCTTCTCCGAAAAACCCGGCCACCAGATCTTCCTGGAACCCGAAGGGCTGGACGACGACACCATCTACCCCAACGGCATCTCCACCTCTTTGCCGCTGGACGTGCAGCTCGCCCTCATCCACACCATCCCGGGGCTTGAACACGCCGAAATCCTGCGCCCCGGCTACGCGGTGGAATATGATTATGTCGACCCCCGCGCCCTCGACCATTCCCTAAGTTTAAAGGCCATGCCTGGGCTTTTCCTCGCCGGGCAGATCAACGGCACCACCGGGTACGAAGAAGCCGGCGCCCAAGGTCTCATCGCGGGGCTGAATGCGGCGCGCCGGGCAGGGGGCGCTGATGCCGCCCATCTCTCCCGCGCGGAAGCCTATATCGGCGTCCTTATCGACGATCTCGTCACCCAGGGCGTCACCGAACCCTACCGCATGTTCACGTCCCGCGCTGAATACCGCCTGCTTCTGCGCGCTGACAATGCCGAGCTGCGCCTGACCCAGAAGGGCCTTGATTGGGGCTGCGTCGGATCCGAACGCGCACAAACCTTCGCCGCCCTGAAAAAAGACATCGCCGCTTTCAACAACAAGCCGGAAGGCGAGGGCAGGGCGGCTGAAATTCTCCGCGCCGATCTTCTCTATGCTGGCTATATCGCCCGGCAGAATTCCGAAATCCGCGCCCGGGAAAAAGACGAAGCCGTCAAAATCCCCGCTGATTTCAATTATGCCGGTATTGGCGGCCTCTCCGCCGAACTGCGCGAGAAGCTGGAGCGCACCCGCCCGCAAACCCTCGCCGCCGCAGGCCGCATCGAGGCCATGACCCCCGCCGCCCTCGGCGCCATTTTCGGCGCCCTCAGAAAAGCCCGCAACGCCGCATGAACGAGGAGAAACTCCGTGATTTCGCGGCGCTCGTTTTAAAATGGTCGCCGAAAATCAACCTCGTCTCGAAATCGGACCTCGACCATATCTGGGAGCGTCATGTGCAGGATTCCCTGCGGCTGCTCCCCTACATCCCCAAGGATACCGAACGCGCCATCGATCTCGGCTCCGGTGCGGGTTTCCCCGGCCTCGTGCTCTGCATCGCCACAGGTATTCCGTTTGACCTTATAGAATCAGACGCCCGCAAATCCGCCTTCCTGATGGAAGCCGCCCGCCAGACCGGCGCGCCCGCCAAAATCCATAATTGCCGCATCGAATCCGCCCCCGTGAAACCCGCCCCGCTCATCACCGCCCGCGCTTTGGCGCCGTTGGAAAAACTGTTGGGCCTGGCTGCACCTTTGCTCACACCCAACGGATTTTGCCTGTTCCCGAAGGGCAAAACCGCCGCGGCTGAATTGACGCTCGCCGCCACCCTCTGGCACATGAACACCGAGCATCTTTCAGCACCCGAATGGGGCGAGGGCTGCATCCTGAAAGTGAGCCAGATCCGCCATGCCGGAGCCGCATAACAAACCGCGAATCATCGCCATCGCCAACCAGAAGGGCGGGGTCGGCAAAACCACCACCGCCATCAACCTCGCCGCTGCCCTGGCCGTGGGCGGCATGAAGGTGCTGCTTATCGATATCGACCCCCAAGGCAACGCCTCCACCGGGCTTGGCATCGAGCATGAGGCCCGCAATGGCGGCAGCTACGCCCTGCTGGCGGGCGATGTTCAGTTGGCCGACGCCATTATCCCGGCCAATGTCGAAAACCTGTCCGTTGTTCCCGCCGTGGCGGACCTCATGGGTGCGGACATGGAATTCGCCACGCTGGAGCGCCGGAATTTTCTGCTCCGCGACGCGCTGGCGCAAGGCTGCAACGCGGATATCATTTTCATAGACTGCCCGCCCGGCCTCGCTTTGCTCACCCTCAACGCGCTGGTCGCGGCGGATGCCGTGCTGGTGCCTTTGCAAGCTGAGTTTTTCGCGCTGGAAGGCATCTCCCAGCTCATGCGTTCGGTGGAAATGGTCAAACGCAGCCTGAACCCGAAACTGGAGATCGAGGGCATCGTGCTGACCATGACGGACAAGCGCAACAACCTCTCGGAGCAGGTGAGCACCGATGTCCGCGCCTATTTCCGCGAAAAAGTGTTCGAAACCGCCATTCCCCGCAACATTCGCATCACCGAAGCCCCTAGCCACGGCATCCCAGTCCTGCTTTATGATTTCCGCTCCGCCGGAGCGCAGGCTTATCTTGCCCTGGCGGCGGAATTTTTGCGCCGGGCACGCGGCAGGAAGGAACTGGCATGAGCGTAAAGGGTCCGCATAAACCTTTGGCGCGCGGTCTTGCCGCCTTGATGGGCGAGGCCGCGGTGCCCACCAGCACCAGCGCCCCGGGCGTGCAGCTTCTGGCGGTCGATCTGCTGGAGCCCAGCCCCTACCAGCCCCGCCAGAGCATGGATGAGGAGGCGCTGAAGGAACTCGCGGATTCCATCGCCCAGCGCGGCATTTTGCAGCCCTTGCTGGTCCGCCCCAAACCCGGCGCGCCGGGCCATTACCAGATCATCGCCGGGGA
>JAGXAE010000267.1 GCA_018971725.1 Pseudomonadota bacterium
GGCCCGCAACTGGTGGTGCCGCTTTCCAATGCCCGTTACGCGCTGAACGCCGCGAATGCCCGCTGGGGCAGCCTGTACGACGCGCTTTACGGAACGGACGCCTTGCCCGAGACGGATGGCGCCGAACGCGGCAAGAGCTTCAACCCGGTACGCGCCGATCTGGTGATCGCCCGTGCCCGCGCCTTTCTGGACGCCGCCTTCCCGCTGGAGGATGCCAGCCATGCCGATGCCCTGGGTTACGCGGTGGAAAGCGGCCGGCTGGTGGCGCAGATGCCCTCCGGCGATACCGGCCTGAAAAACCCCGCGCAGTTCGCCGGGTATAAGGGTGACGCCGCCAGCCCCAGCGCCGTCGTGCTGAAAAACCATAATCTGCACGCTGAAATCGTCATAGACGCCGAGCACCCGATCGGCCGGAACGACACCGCCCATATCGCCGACGTTGTTCTTGAATCCGCCGTCAGCACCATCATGGATGCCGAGGATTCCGTGACCGCCGTGGATGCCGAGGACAAGGTGGTGATCTACCGCAACTGGCTGGGGCTGATGCAGGGCACGCTCTCGGCCCAGGTGCGGAAAGGCGGCAGCAGCTTCGAGCGTAAACTCAACCCGGACCGTGAATACATCGCGCCGGATGGGTCTCCGCTTTCGCTGCCTGGGCGCTCTTTGCTGCTCGTCCGCAATGTCGGCAGCCACATGCTTACAGACATCATCACCCAGGACGGCGCGGAGGTGCCGGAAACGGTGATCGACGCCGTGCTCACCTCGCTCATCGCCAAGCACGACCTCGCGGCACAACGCAATTCGCGCAAGGCTTCGGTCTATATCGTCAAGCCCAAAATGCACGGGCCGGATGAGGCGGCGAGCGCGAACGCGTTGTTCGGCGCGGTGGAGGCGCTGCTGAAGCTTCCTGCCAATACGCTGAAAATGGGCATCATGGACGAGGAACGCCGCACCAGCGCGAATTTGAAAGCCTGTATCGCGGCCGCCAAATCCCGCGTGGTGTTCATCAACACCGGCTTCCTGGACCGCACCGGCGACGAGATTCACACCTCCATGGAAGCAGGCGCTTTCCTGCGCAAGGGCGACATCAAAACCCGGCCCTGGATCAAATCCTATGAGGACCGGAACGTGGATTTCGGGCTGGAATGTGGATTGCAGGGCAGGGCGCAGATCGGCAAGGGTATGTGGGCCGCGCCGGACCAGATGGGGGCGATGCTGGAGCAGAAGATCGCCCACCCCAAGGCCGGTGCCAACACCGCCTGGGTGCCCAGCCCCACCGCCGCCACGCTGCATGCGCTGCATTATCACGAGGTGGATGTGTTTGCCCGGCAGAACGAGCTGAAAACCCGCCCGGCCGCCAAGCTGTCGGACCTTCTCACCGTGCCTTTGGCCCATGACGTAACCTGGAAGCCTGACGAGATACAGCAGGAGTTGGATAATAACTGCCAGGGCCTATTGGGCTACGTTGTCCGTTGGGTGGACCAGGGGGTCGGCTGCTCCAAGGTGCCGGATATTC
>JAGXAE010000005.1 GCA_018971725.1 Pseudomonadota bacterium
GCAGAAACATCATCGAACGTGCCTTCTGCCGCCTTAAAGACTTCAGGCGGGTCGCAACAAGATACGACAAACTCGCCGTGACCTATGAAAGCGCCATTTGCCTCGCCGCAACAATCATCTGGTGGTTATGAGTCCGAAGCCTAGAGCGCGATGACTTTAGGTTCGCTCGCTTTGCGAGCGGAACTGAAGTCTGAATCGCCCTCTAATTCATTGATTCAGAGACAGATTTAGACATGAGAGCGATCTCCGGGGCGATTCGATCTCATGTCATCCGGCTCTAGGAAAGCGCGATCACGAACGAAACCGCCGCGGTGATGCTGAGCCACACGGCGGCGGGCAGCATGGCCCGGCTGCGTGAGAAAATCAGCGCATAGGCTGCCTTCAGAATATTGTTGCTGGCGCTGGCGATAAGCACTGCACTTGTTACGGCACTGGCGCTGACGGCGAATTTCCCGGCCAGCAGCGAGAGGATGAACGGGTCGATATCCGAGAACCCGACAACGAAGCTCAGCACGTGCAGCCCCGCCGCGCCAAACCGCGTGGTGACGAACTGCGTTATACCGGCGAAGAACACGAACAAGGCGGCGAACAGAAACGCCACCGGCAGGTCCAGCGGGTTGGAACTTACCGCCGCATGGCTTTGCGTCTGCGCGCCGCGTGCCCGCCAGGCCAGCCCGGCCGCCACCGCGAGCGACGTGACGAAAAGTCCGCCAAACGGCAAAGCCAGGGCCAGCGCCGCATTCACGTGCCCCAACAGAGCGATCAACGCCAGCAGCCGTGCATACATCATGGCGGTGGCGATAATCACTGCCGCCGGCGCCAGGGCTGCGCTATCCGGCTCGGCGCGCGCGGCGCGTGCCAGCACCACCGTGGCGGCGGTGGAGGAATACAATCCGCCCAGCACGCCGGTGAGCAGCGTGCCCGCGCGCGGGAACACATAACGATGCGCCAGATAGCCGAGATAGGATATGCCGGAGATCACCAGCACCGCCACCCAGATTTTTGTCCAGGTGATACCGGGCAGATAAGGCACTTCCGTTCCGGGCAGCAGCGGATAGATCAGCCCGGCCAGGATCAGGAATTTTGCCAGCGTCACACCTTCCTCGGTGGGGAAGGCGTCCGAGAAGCGGCGGATTTGCGCCTGCTCGCCCAGCGCCAGCAAGATCAGCACCGTCAATGCCGCGATCACGGCGATCGGCGCGGTGATCATCAGCGGCCCCAGCGCATAGGCGATCAGCCCGATCACCGTCGGCACCAGGGAGGTATCGCCCGCCTTTATCCGCTTGCGGTAATCCAGCATCAGCGCCAGCCCCAGCACGCCCAGCCCCACGCAGAAAGGTGTGACCGGGGCGATCACCCACAGCACGAAGCCAAGGGCAGCAATCAGCGTGATGGTGCGGGTAGTGCCGAAGCCCTGGGCCTGCGGTTCCAGCGCGTTCTCTCCCCGCCGGCGGTAAGCGTGCAGCTCCAGCCCGATAATCAGGGCCAGCCCCACCGTGCCGAGAAAGCCGGACAGCAGGGGCGGCAGCGCGATCATGACCGGCGCAGCACGGCCAGGCCCTGTTCCAGATCGGCGATCAGGTCATCCACATTCTCAAGCCCGATCTGGAAGCGCGCGGCCTCGCCTTCGAACCTGCCCGTACCCGCGCTGCGGCGGATGGTGCCGGTGGTGGGTAGCACTAGGCTTTCGAACCCACCCCAGCTGGCGCCAATGCCAAACATGGCCAGCGCATCGATCATCCGCACCACGTCCTCCGCGTTGTATTCCGGTTTGAACACTACACCGAACAGCCCGCAGGCGCCGGTGAAATCGCGTTTGAAAAATTCATGGCCAGGGCATGAGGGCATGGCCGGATGCAGCACCCGCGCCACCTCTGGCCGGGCCGCGAACCATTGGGCGATTTTCAACCCCGCCGCCTCGGCGGCTTTCAGCCGCACATGCAGCGTGCGCAAACCCCGCAGGGCCAGCCAGCAATCATCCGGGCTGGCATAATTGCCGGTTTCCAAAGATCCCAGGCGCAGCCAGCGCCAATCCTCCTCGGAATTCACCACCACCGCGCCGAGGATGATGTCCGAATGCCCGCCTGGGTATTTGGTGAGCGCATGGATGGACACATCCACGCCCTTCTCAAACGGCGCGAAATGCAGAATGCCCCAGGTATTATCGAGAAACACTTTGGCCCCATGGCGGTGCGCCACCTCGGCCAGAGCGGGAATATCCTGTACCTCGAACGTATGGCTGCCGGGGCTTTCGGTGAAAAGCACTTTCGTATTGGGCCGGAACAGCGCCTCCAGGCCCTCGGCATTTATCATCGGGTCGTAATAGGTTGTCTCGACGCCAAAGCGCTTCAGCACGGAATCGCAGAAGCTGCGCGTGGGGCCGTAAACCGAATCCGGCACCAGCAGATGTTCGCCCGTGTTCAAATAGGCCAGCAGCGGCAAAGTGATGGCCGAAAGCCCGCTGCCGGTTACCTGCGCATGGGTGCCGCCCTCGATTTCGGCGATGGCGGCTTCCAGGGCAAAATGGGTTTCGCTGCCCATCAGCCCGTAATTCTCCACCGGCTCGAAGGCGGCGCGCTGGCCGACTGCCTTCTTGGCGGCGACACTCGCATGCAGCACAGTGGAGCCGCGCTTTAGCGGCGGATTGACGAACCCGTATTGCTTGACCGGCGCACGCCCTGCCTGCACCAGCGCCGTCTCGACCTTACGAACCATTCAAACCTCGATCGGCGTGTCGTCCCGTGTACCCCATTCGGCCCAGGAGCCATCATAAATCGCCGCTTCCGGCAAGCCTGCCTGCATCAGCCCCAGCGTCAGCGCGCAGGCCGTCACACCGGAACCGCAGGAGGCAATGAGCTTCCGCGTTCCGTCCACGCCGGCGGTTGCGAACACGGCACGCAGCTTCTCCGGCGGCAGATAATGCCCATTCTCCAGCAAATCGGTGAAGGGCAGGGAGGTGGCGCCGGGAATATGCCCGCTTCTCATGCCGGCGCGTGGTTCCGGTACCTGCGCGTAAAACCGCGCGGCGGCCCGCGCATCCAGCATCTGCGCCTCGTGGCTTTGCAGATTGGCGCGCATATCGCCAATCGCGCGCACCATTTCCTGGCGGAAACGCGGCGTGAAAGCAACGGGCGCGGCCAAGCCGGGTCCGCCGGCTTCAGTGGTTCCTCCCGCCGCGATCCAGCCGGGTAGCCCGCCGTCCAGCACCTGCACCTTGTCATGGCCGAACACGCGGAACATCCACCACACGCGCGGGGCGGAGAAAATGCCGCGCTGGTCATAGGCAATCACCAGCGTCTCATTGCCGATGCCCATGGCGGAAACGGCTGCGGCGAAGTCTTCCCGGCTGGGGAGCATGTGCGGCAGGCCGGATGTCTGGTCAGCCACCTTGTCGATGTCGAAGAACCTCGCCCCTGGAATATGCGCCGCGGCGAAATTTGCTTCAGCGTTTTGGTTCTCGTTCGGCAGGAAATAGGTGGCATCCAGCAGCACCACGCCCGGTTGGCCGAGCACCGCGCGCAAGGCGCTAGGCTGGATCAGTGGATTCATCAGCCGCGCGCTGCGGCCACTATGGCTCGCACCCGTTCCGCGGCTGCCGCGCCCTTTACGGCCTCGCGCCAAGTGAGTTCCGCAACGCGCTGATGCGCCGCCACGGCATCCTCGGCACCGGTGATCATCGCCACGCCGGGCTGGATGTTAGGGGGCGAGTCAGAGGGAAAGGGGTTGATCGCCAGCGTCGCACGCTCACGCGAGCGGAGCAGAGTGAACGGACCGTTCGGTTCGCCTTGTGCCATCAGCCCGAGTTGCAGGCCGATCGGCTCGCTTTCCATCAGATTGATGATCAAATCCACTTCCCGCAGGGCCGCTTCCCGCGCGATGGCGCGCAGCTTGTCGGAGACGCGGACCGTCGGAGCGATGCCCTCGGCCAGGAACTTCTGGATGGATGCAGTGGTAAGTATGCCGATGATCGAGGGTTTGCGCGCCTGATACATCTGCTTGCGGGCCATCATCACGCTCATCAGCTGTTCCGAGGCGGCGCGGGCGGCGAGTTTGTCAGCACCCATCGATTCGGCCTGTTCCTCAAATATCTGGCCGAGTACCGCATCATAATAGTCAGAGGTGATAAGATAGCAGATCGGCCCAAAAACCTGGAGTATTTGGTCCGCCGTTTCCTCTATCTGGCGCAGCCGTTCCGCATAGCCAACAGGCTTCGCATAATACTCGACACCGATGCCAAGCAGCGTCAGCGGCGAGATTTTTAGTAATTCTGCCAGACGGTTAACGGTATCGAGCTTGATAACCTCGCCTTTCTCATACCGATACAGCGCGGCCCGGGACACGCCCAGCCTGGCGGAAATCTCCTCCGCCTTCAGCCCGGATTCCATACGGTAGGCCCGCAATTGCTGGCCGATTTCATTAAAGCGCATCAGTCCTCACTTTCCCCACCAAGCTGTCGCAGGTTGTGCATATTTCCTGGATTAAATCTCAGAAATCAAGCTTAAGTTCCAGAGAAATATCTGCATGACCGCTTTGTGTCGTTTTTCTTAAAATCGACTTGGTAATGAGATTTGTCCCATTCCATCGCAGTCTTGCGGGATTTGGGGAAGCCCTGCACAGAGACAACCATGAAACCCGACCGGTTTATTCTGCTTGCTCTGGCGATCGCCCTTGGGCTTGGCTGTGCCCTGATCCTGCTGCCGTTTCTGCCCGCGATGCTATGGGCCGCGATTCTCGTGTTCTGCCTATGGCCTGTTTATACGAAATTGAGCGGATTCGTCAGGCCCACCGTCGCGGCGTTTGTCATTACGCTGGTGGTTGCCGTGGTGCTGCTAGTGCCGCTCGTGCATCTCGCGCTGGTGCTGGCGAGAGAAGCGCGGGACAGCCGGGGCTGGTTGACGGATGTTTTGCAAAACGGCCTGCCGCCCGCGCCGGGATTTTTGCGAAAAATACCCATTATTGGCGGCTTGCTGACGGATTTTTGGAACAGTTCGGCCGATGATCTGGGCGGCGTGGTGAATGCCGCCCAACCCGTCATCGGCTCAGTCGCCCATACCGGCATCAAGCTGCTGGTCCATGTAAGCCATGGGCTGGTGGAAACGGTGGTGGCGCTGTTTTTCAGCTTTCTGTTCTTCTTGTCCGGCGCGCAGATGGTCACGCGCATCCGGCTTGTCCTGTTGCGCGTCATCAACCCTTCCAAGCTCGCGGAATTGTTCGACCTTGTTGCCGCCACGGTGCGCGGCGTCGTGTTCGGCATTCTTGGGACGGCGGCATTTCAGGGTATTCTCTACGTCATCGGGTTTGAAGTGGCGAGGGCACCGCAGGCGCTGATTTTGGCGATTATCGCGGGGCTTGTATCCATTGTGCCGGCGGGAGCCGTGATAATATACGTGCCGCTTTGCCTTTACTTGCTCTCGGCGGGTCATCCGGTCGCAGGCATATTGCTGGCGATTTATTGTTTCGGCGTGGTCGGCGGGGCGGATTCGATCTTGCGGCCTTGGCTGATTGCTCGTGGCGCTTCGTTGCCATATGCCGTTACGCTGATCGGTGTGCTGGGTGGCGCCCTGACTTTCGGCGCGCTTGGCATCTTCCTGGGGCCGGTTTTGCTTGCTCTTGGCATCGCCATGGCCGAGGAATTTGCCGGCCAGCCCCGCGGGGCATGGCGGCAACCATAAAATTAGAAGAAAATTAACCAATTCGGGTTAATGCAAGAATAATGGCAAACTCGGCATATCCGCATATTGCGCCACGCGGCAATCCAATCGCACCGGCGCGTGCCGGTAAAGCCAAGCGGCGGCAAGCGGAAACGCTCGGGCGGCGTGCCGAGGATGAGGTTGCCGCTCTCCTGCGCGGCAAGGGATATCGCATCCTTGCCGTCCGGCTGAAAACCGGCGGCGGCGAAATCGATATTGTAGCGGCGGATCGCCAATGCCTCGTCTTTGTCGAGGTCAAGGCGCGCCCCAGTTTTTCTGAGGCGGCTTACGCGGTTTCAGCACGGCAGCAGGCGCGGCTCATTCAGTCGGCTTCCATCGCTTTGGCGCAGAACGAGTCCTGGGCGCGGCCTGACATCCGGTTTGACGTAGCTTTGGTCACGGCGGGTGGCATTCAGTTCATAGAGAATGCCATCTGCATCAATTGATCGCGCCAAATCTAGGAGGCGAAAGCCGCAAGCAGCCTCGCATGTGCCCGTGTGCCGCGATGAAAGCAGGCCAGTTCGAATTTCTCGTTCGGGGAGTGGATACAATCATCGTCCAGCCCGAACCCGGCCAGCAGCGTGTCCAGCCCCAGATATGTCTTGAAGGCTTCCACCACGGGGATGGAGGCGCCACACCCAATCAGTGCGGCCGGTTTGCCGAATTCGGCGGTAAGAGCCGCTTGAGCGGCGCGCAGAAAGGGCGCGTCCGGGGCCAGGCCGTAGCCGGGCGCGGCACCGCCACGGGTGAATTCAACACGGGCATCGGGCGGCAGGCGCTCGGTGACGAAACGCTCGAAGCTGTCCAGAATTTTCACCGGGTCCTGCCCCGCCACGAGGCGGAAGGTGAGCTTGGCGGTGGCGTGGGCGGGGATCACGGTCTTGCTGCCATCGCCCTGATAGCCGCCATAAATGCCGTTCAATTCCGCCGTGGGCCGGGCCCAGAGCTGGGCGAGGGGAAGTTGGTCCTGCTCGCCCGCCGGGTTGTGAAGGCCAACATCGCCTAGGAACGCGCTGGCATCGAAGCCAAGCCCGGCCCAGGCTTTCTCCTGCTCCGGCGAGACGGGGGGGATGCCGTCATAGAAGCCGGGAATCTGGATGCGCCCTTGCTCATCCTTCAACTGCCCGAGAATATGCACCAGCGCATAGATAGGGTTCAGCGCGATGCCGCCGAACAGGCCGGAATGCAGGTCGCGTGAAGGGCCATGGAGGCGCACATCGATGGCCGCCAGGCCGCGCAGGCTGGCGGTGATGGCCGGAGTTTCGAAATTCCACATATTGGTGTCGGCCACCAGCACGAAATCCGCCCGCAGCGTCTCGTGCTCGTTGGTGAGCAGTTCGGCGAGGGATGGGCTGCCGTTTTCCTCCTCGCCCTCCAACAGCACGGTGAGGCGCACCGGCAGTTTGCCGTTTACGGCCAGATGCGCGCGCACGGCCTCCATGAAACTAATCACCTGCCCTTTATCATCCACCGCCCCGCGCGCCACGATGCGCTTGCCGCGCGGGCCATCGACCAACTGCGGGTCGAACGGGTCGGAATGCCAGAGTTCCAGAGGGTCGGCGGGCTGCACGTCGTAATGGCCGTAGAACAGGGCATGCGGCGCATTGGCGCCAGCGGAAAAATTCTGCGCGATGACGCCCGGATGCCCCTTTGTCTCCGATAGCCGGGCGGTAAAGCCCATGCCGGCCAGATTATCCCGTGCCCATTCGGCGGCGCGCCGGCAATCCGCCGCATGGGCGGGCTGGGCGCTGATGCTGGGAATGCGCAGGAAGGCGAAAAGCCGCTCCAGCGAGGCGGGCAGGGCGGCATCAACCGCGTCCAGGATCTTTTCCATGGGCGCATCAGAGCGCTGCGGAGAGAAAAAATCAATGTGGCTTGATTTGGCGCCAAAACACGCCAAAAGAGCCGCATCATGACCAGCTTGAGCCTGTACAACACCCGCACCCGCACCAAAGAGCCCTTCACCCCGATCGACCCGGAGAATGTGCGCGCCTATCTGTGCGGCCCCACGGTTTATGACCGCGCCCATATCGGCAACGCCCGCAATGTGGTGATTTTCGACGTGCTGATCCGCCTGCTGCGCCGCCTTTACCCAAAGGTGACCTATGTGCGGAACATCACGGACGTGGACGACAAGATCAATGTCCGCGCCCAGGAGCGCGGGGTATCCATCGAGGAAGTCACGGAAGCGCCGATCAACTGGTATCGTGAGGATATGGGCGCACTCTACACCCTGCCGCCCGATATCGAGCCGCGCGCCACGGAGCATATCCCTGAGATCATCGCCATCATTGAGAAGCTGATCCTGAACGGCCATGCCTATGAGGCCGAGGGGCATGTGCTGTTCTCCGTGGCCTCCGACCCTCAATACGGCAAATTCTCCGGCCGCACGCCGGATGAGTTGCTGGCTGGCGCACGCGTGGATGTTGCCCCCTATAAGCGCGAGGCCGGGGATTTCGTGCTTTGGAAACCCTCCACGCCGGATCTGCCGGGCTGGGAGAGCCCCTGGGGGCGCGGACGTCCTGGCTGGCATATCGAGTGCTCGGCGATGTCATGGCGCCATCTGGGCGAGAATTTCGACATCCATGGCGGCGGGGATGATCTGATCTTCCCGCACCATGAAAACGAGATCGCCCAAAGCTGCTGCGCCTTCCCCGGCTCGCATTTCGCCAATGTGTGGGTGCATAACCGCATGCTGCTGGTAAACGGCGAGAAGATGAGCAAGTCGCTCGGCAATTTTCTGGTGTTGCATGAGGTGCTGGAAAAAGCCCCCGGCGAGGCGGTGCGTTTCATGCTGATGCGCGCTCATTACCGGCAGACGCTGGATTTTTCCGATGCCGGCCTCGCGGAAGCGCGCAAGGAGCTGGACCGCTTCTACCGCGCCATCCAGCTTCACCCCAATGCCAGAGAGCGTAAGGTACCGCTGCATCTGGTGTTCGACGCGCTGCTGGACGATCTGAACACCCCGCAGGCCATTGCGGCGTTGCATAAATATGCCGACCTCGCCTTTGCCGGGAATGAGGTGGGTGCCGTGGCGCTGAAGGCGGCGGGTGAGCTGCTCGGGCTGTTCAATATGAGCCCGGAGGAATGGCTGCTTGGAGATGGTTTTGATCAAGTAGAAGTTGATCGTTTGACTAATCTCCGTATCGCGGCTCGGCTTCGAAAAGATTTTGTTGAATCCGACCGCATCCGTGACGTGCTGCTGAAGGAACACGGCGTGATTATCGAGGACGGCCCAGGCGGCAGCTTTAAGCTCAGGAAAGCCTGACGTGACCAAGCGTGATGGCGGGGCGGAGCTGGCGCCTAACGATCCCTCGCCGGTGGTGATTCTGGTGCGCCCGCAAATGGCCGAGAATATCGGCGCGGTGGCCCGGGCCATGGGCAATGGCGGGTTGTTCCACATGCGCATCGTGGCCCCGCGCGATGGTTGGCCGCAGCCCCGCGCCTGGATCACCGGCTCAGGCGCGCATCGCATCCTGGACCATTCACAGGTGTTCGAGACCGTGGCGGAGGCGGTGGCGGATCTGCACCGCGTGTTCGCCACATGCCCGCGCCCACGCCATATCATCAAGCCCGTGCTCACCGCGCGCGGCGGAGCGAATGAAATTGTCGCGGCCGGAGCAAGGGGTTTAAAAACCGGCATCCTGTTTGGGCCGGAGCGCACGGGGCTGGATAATGATGATATCGCCCATGCGGACAGCTTGATCCGTTACGATCTCAACCCGGATTTCATGTCGCTCAACTTGGCGCAAGCGGTGATGGTGATGGGCTATGAATGGTGGCTGACCCGTAGCCCGGAACAGCCAATGCGTGAGTTGCAGGTGAACGAGACCGCCCCCGCCACCAAAGGCGAGCTGGATAATTTCATGGCGCATCTCATCCGCGCCTGCGATGAAAGCGGGTTTCTGCGCAATGAACAAAAACGCCCAGGCATGGTGCGCAATCTCCGGCATTTCTTCCAGCGCGGGGAGGTGACGCGCCAGGAGCTGAACACGCTGCACGGGGTGATTACGGAGCTGGCGCGCGGGCCGCGATAGGGGAGCGGGGCTCGGCCCATCAAGGGCATGAGTGAGCAATATCTCGATTGGCGAAGCTGGGCCGGGAGCCGACAGGCAGCTTCTGAGTAGTCGGCGTCGTAGAACGGACATCAGGCACTCAACGGGGAGCATAACAGAAACCGAGTGTTTTCAACCATTCCCAAACAGGGTTAACAGGTCTAGTACGATCAGCCGGGCATCCTCGCCATCAAAATTCGCCCGTGAAGGCCAGCGCTCGTGGAGCGGGACCTTGACGAGCAAGGGCTCCAGTTTCCTCGGATCGAGAACTGTGTCAGGCTAGGGCGACAATGAATATCAATTTCACACTATGCTGTGACACTTGCGGCGAGAACACTAACGTTCGTTTTGGACTCTCCAACAGGGGAGAGCAGCCGGTTCGCTTTGCGTGTCAAAGCTGCGGCTCGCCGATCGATATCGTGATGGGCGGGTCGAAGTCCGAAATAACGGGCGCCACGAAAGTCGATAGCACCGGCGGGTTTTTTGGTTCAGAGACCAATTTTGTAGATCTCCATCTCGATTTCCCAGTCTACTTTGGGCCCTACATACCGGGAATGACCCCCTTCATGCGTGCTTTTATGCGCCTCGGGCCAGAGGAAATGCAACTTCACGGTTCGCGTCTCAACCACCTAAACAAGGGGATAGCAAAGGCGCGGTACTTCCATACCGCCCTGAAGCTATACGCAAGACAAAATGTTGTGCCTTTTAAGTCGAATCTGAAACGTATCTTCAATATCAATGTCGCTTCAGAACAACCGCAGGACATAAATGCCGCTCTCTATAGGCTCATCGCCAATGTGATGGCTGCCTATGAGTATCCCGGGCAGAGCCGTGAGGCTGTGGACGAATTCACCCGCTTAACGTTTAATGTTGCGAAAGCTCATAAGCCCAAACTCGAATCGTTCGTACAAGAGCTAATCGACAGCGCCTTTCTCAAAAACCTCCAGCTCGACGTTCTCGAAATTTACCCTAAGATGCTCAATGCTGAGCTCGTCATGCGCCCCGCACTCTTTCTAGACTTCGATGAGGAATACGCTACTAATCCGATCCCTATGCGTGTATCGACTAAGGATTTTGAATCCTACAAAGATCTCTACAAAGACATATCCGAGATCATTTCTCGCCAGTTGGTGCTGGTGGCCGGACTCAACAATCTGCTCAAGCGGGGGGATGCTGATGCGTTCGCATCGAAACTGACGAAAAGCGGGAAGAATCTCGCCCCCGCAACACTAAATGCGTTTGCCGATGTGGTATTAGGTGCCAAGCAGGATTTCATTGATGATTCCTGGTATCATCTTCTCGAAGACTCGGTGGACAACCGGCTCCGCAATGCCATTGCTCATTACAAAACGGAATATGACGAGGTCACCCAACTTGTGACTTACTACCCCAAGAAGGAAGGAATGGCCCAGGTCCAAGGAGAGCAAATCTACTTTCTGGAATTCGTACGTCGCCTGCTGATCACCTACCGGGAGATGCACCGTCTACACCATCTGATAAAATCACTATTTTACTACAATTTTCTTCTTATGAAGAAGACCGCCTAGCCGCTTCGGGGCATAGTTGGATTGGGCTGTAATCCATGGGAGGTTACGGTCTGTATCGAGGCGATGTGTGTGGCTGCTTTTGGGAGCACTCGCCGGAGCCATGAACAGCGGACTTGGGCGCGAAATAGACGTTCCTCTCACCTGCTTCCGATGACCGCTTTCCCCCGCTTGCCACCCATCGCCTGCCTTCCCATATCTCCGCCATTCAGGAGACAATCAGCATGAAATACAAGCAGCTTGGCCGCACTGGCCTTTATGTGTCCGAAATCTGCCTCGGCACCATGACCTTTGGCGGCAATGAGGATGCGGGATTCTGGAAGGCCATCGGCCAGCTCCGCCAGGACGAGGTGGATGCGATTATCGCCCGGGCTCTGGAGGCGGGCGTGAATTTCATCGACACGGCGGATGTTTATTCCATGGGCCAGTCCGAGCGGCTGGTGGGGCAGGCGCTGAAAAACCTTGGCGTGAAGCGCAAGGATGTCGTCATCGCCTCCAAGGTGTTTGGCGAGATGGGGCCGGGGCCGAACGACCGTGGGGCCTCGCGCGGGCATATCATGGACGGCGTGAAGGCAAGTTTGGAGCGGATGGGGCTGGACCATATCGACCTTTACCAGATTCACGGCACGGATGCGGTCACCCCAATCGACGAAACGCTGCGGGCGCTGGATGACCTCGTTTCCCAGGGGCTGGTGCGCTATATTGGCGTTTCCAACTGGGCGGCATGGAAGATCGCGAAGGCGCTGGGGCTTTCCGAAACGAAGGGCTATGCGCGGTTCGAGACATTGCAGGCCTATTACTCCATCGCCGGGCGGGATTTAGAGCGCGAGCTGGTGCCGTTGCTGAGCGAGGAAAAGCTCGGGCTGATGGTCTGGTCGCCGCTGGCTGGCGGGTACCTCTCCGGCAAATACGGGCCGGGGGCGGAAAAGGCGAATGACAGCCGCCGCCTGAGCTTTGATTTTCCGCCGGTGGATGTGGAGCGGGCCGATAGATGCATCGAGGTGATGCGCGAGATTGGCCTGGCGAACGGGGTTTCCGTGGCGCGGGTGGCGCTGGCCTGGCTGCTGGCCAAGCCGCAGGTGATGAGCGTGATTATCGGCGCGAAGACCACCGAGCAGCTCGATGATAATCTGGCGGCGGCGGCGCTGGTGCTGAATGCCGAGGAAATGGCGCGGCTGGATGAGGTGAGCATGTTGCCGCCGGAGTATCCGGGCTGGATGCTCGAACGCCAGAACCGTAACCGCGTGCCGCTGCCGTTCGAGAAATAATAGGGTGGGCGGCTTTACAGCCGCCGCAGCACAAACACTTCCGCCAGCGAGGCCTCGATGGCCTCGCCATGGGCTGCATCGCGCGCCTCGATCATCACCTCAAGCTGGGCATCCTGCACCGAGGGGCTGGAGAACAGCCGGTGATGCGAGACTTCCAGAATATTGCCGCCAAGTTCGCCAATGCGTTTGGAAACCTCGGCCAGCATGCCGGGGCGGTCCGGCATTTCCAGCACCAGGCGCAGCAGGCGGCCATCGCGCAGCAGGCAGCGCATAAGGGTGTTGGCCAGGATGCGCGGGTCGATATTCGCCCCGCAGATAGAGATGCCGACTTTCTTGCCACGGAAATGCTCGGGAAAGCTCAACACCGCGGCAAGGCTGGCGGCACCGGCACCCTCGGTCACCTGTTTGGCGTTTTCCACATAGGCGGCGATGGCGCTTTCCACCGCGTGCTCGGAAACCACCAGCACGGGCACCTCCAGCGCCTTCAGCACGGCAAGCGGGTTCTGGCCGATGTCGCGCACCGCGATGCCCTCCGCGATGGTGGGCCCGCCGACCTTGATCTCCTGGCCCGCCAGCACCTGGGCGAAGGCGGCGTAATGCTCCACCTCCACGCCATATACCTTGCATTCAGGATGCAGATGCCGCGCCACCACGGTGCTGCCCGCGATAAGCCCGCCGCCACCAGTGGCCACCACCAGCGCGTCCAAATCCGGTACGTCTTCCAGCATTTCCAGCGCCATGGTGCCTTGGCCCGCCATCACCGCCGGGTCGTCATAGGGGTGGATGAAAAACAGCCCCTCTTCCTTCTCCAGCCTGCTGGCTTCGGCGGCGGCTTCGGCCAGAGTCTCACCATGTAGCACCACATGCGCACCCCAGCTTGCGGTCCGGGTCACCTTGGTGGCCGGGGTGTGGCGGGGCATCACGATAGTGGCCTTAATCCCCGCCAGCATGGCGTGGCGCGCCACCGCCTGGGCATGGTTGCCGGCGGACATCGCCACCACGCCGCGCTTGCGCTCCTCCTCGGAGAGCAGCGCGATGCGGTTCGCCGCCCCGCGTTCCTTGAATGCGCCGGTGGCCTGAAGGTGGTCGTGCTTAATATACAGCTCCGCGCCGGTAAGGCGGGAGAGCGCGTCCGATTTCAGGAAGGGCGTGCGCAGCACCGCGCCCTGAATCCGCTTGGACGCGGCCAGGACATCATCGTAGGTGATCACAGATAGCTGATCTTCAGGATTTCGTAGGAACGGTCTCCGCCCGGGGCGGGCACGGCCACCGTGTCGCCCACGCGCTTGGAAATCAGCGCCTTGGCCAGCGGCGAGGTGACGGAGAGCTTGCTCTGCTTAACATCAGCCTCATACAGCCCGACGATCTGGTACGAGACCTCCAGATCCGTATCCTCGTCCACAAGCAGGATCGTGGCGCCAAACTTTACCGTATCCCCGGAGAGGGAGGTGGGGTCGATCACCTCCACGGCGGAGACGATTTCTTCCAGCTCCGCGATCCGGCCTTCGATAAAGGACTGGCGCTCGCGCGCGGCATGGTATTCCGCGTTCTCGGAAAGGTCGCCATGGGCGCGTGCCTCGGCAATGGCGCGAATAATCGTCGGGCGCTCAACGGCCTTCAGAGTCCGCAATTCGTCTTCGAGTGCCACGAGCCCTGCCGCGGTCATGGGAAATTTCTGCACTGCATCTCCTCAAGGGCGGAACGCCCCCGATGGGGTTAGAGGTTACGCGACAAACCGCCGCCGGAGCCCTGAGCGCCGGCGGTGATCAGAAAGATTTATGAAAGTACGACTGTAAGGGCGCGACTTCAAGAGTGCCCGCTATAAGGGCGGCAATGGCGTGCGCGCCCGCCCTGGCACCCGCTATGGTTGTAAAGTTGGGCACGCCATGGGTCAGGGCGGAGCGGCGGATGTCGAAACTGTCCGATACCGATTGCGCGCCCGAGGCGGTGTTGATGATCAGCTGCACATCGTTGGAGCGGATGGCGTCCACGCAATGCGGGCGGCCTTCCAGCACCTTATTCACGCGCTTCACCGGAATCCCGGCCTCGGCCAGGCATTTGGCGGTGCCACCCGTTGCCATAATGGAAAAGCCCAGCTCGGCCAGGCGCCGCGCCACGGGCAGGATAGCGGGCTTGTCCGCGTCCTTCACCGAGACGAAGGCGGTGCCGGAGAGCGGCAGCTTCACGCCCGCCCCAAGCTGCGCCTTGGCGAAGGCGCGGGCGAAATTGGTATCCAGCCCCATCACTTCGCCGGTGGATTTCATTTCCGGCCCCAGCAGCGTGTCCACGTTGGGGAAGCGGGCGAAGGGGAACACCGCCTCCTTCACCGCCACATGGCGCGGCTGCACGCTGTCATCCAGATTGAAGCTGGCGAGCTTTGCCCCCGCCATCACCAGCGCGCCGATTTTCGCCACCGGCACGCCCGTTGCCTTGGCGACGAAGGGCACGGTGCGGGAGGCGCGCGGGTTCACTTCCAGCACGTAAATCATGTCGTTCTGGATGGCGTATTGCACATTCATCAGCCCCACCACGCCCAGCGCCTTGGCCATGGCCACGGTCTCGGCCCGCAGTTCCGCCACAATGGCGGGGGAGAGCGAGTAAGGCGGCAGCGAGCAAGCTGAGTCACCGGAATGGATGCCGGCTTCCTCGATATGCTCCATCACGCCCGCCACATACACATCCGTGCCGTCGCAGATGCAATCCACATCCACTTCGGAGGCTTCGTTGAGGTAGCGGTCAATCAACACCGGGTTGTCGCCGGAGACGCGCACGGCCTCGCGCATATAGCGCTCCAGCCCGGTGCGGTCATACACGATCTCCATGGCCCGGCCGCCCAGCACGTAGGAGGGGCGGATGATGACGGGGTAGCCGATGCGCTCGGCAATGGCCTCCGCCTGTTCGGTGGAGCGGGCGATGCCGTTATCCGGCTGGCGTAGGCCGAGCTTCTTCAGCAATTCCTGGAAGCGTTCGCGGTCTTCCGCCAAGTCGATCGCGTCCGCCGAGGTGCCGAGAATGGGAATGCCCGCGGCTTCCAGGGAAAGGGAGAGCTTCAGCGGCGTCTGCCCGCCATATTGCACGATGCAGCCCAGCAGCGTGCCTTTCTCCTGCTCCTTGCGCAGCAGCGAGATCACGTCCTCCGCGAAGAGCGGCTCGAAATACAGCCGGTCCGATGTGTCGTAATCGGTGGAAACGGTTTCCGGGTTGCAGTTGACCATGATGGTCTCGTAACCCGCCTCACGCAGCGCGTAGGCGGCATGCACGCAGCAATAATCGAACTCGATGCCCTGGCCGATCCGGTTCGGGCCGCCGCCAAGAATGACCACCTTTTTACGCTCGGTCACCTCGGCCTCGTCCAGCGGCGCGCCGTAGGAGCCCTCATAGGTGGAATACATATAAGAGGTCGCGGAGGCGAACTCGCCGGCACAGGTATCGATGCGCTTATAGGCGGGCTTCACGTTCAGCTTCAGCCTTGCGGCCGTTACCGCGCTTTCCTTCTGGCCGGAGAGCTGGGCCAGGCGCTTATCGGCAAAACCCATCGCCTTCAGGCGGCGGAAGCCAAAGGCATCGCGCGGCAAGCCATGCGCCTTCACCTCATTCTCGGCGGCGATGATGCCCTGCATCTGTTCCAGGAACCAGGGGTCGAACTTGGTGGCGGAATGAACCTCCTCCACCGAAATGCCGGCCCGCAATGCCTGGGCGGCGACCAGCAGACGGTCCGGCCGGGGGGTGGAGAGCGCGGCGCGGAACGCATCCGGCCCACCATCGCCAGGGGCGGGCATGTCATCGAGGCCGGAGAGGCCGGTTTCCAGGCTGCGCAAACCCTTCTGCAAAGCCTCCTGGAAATTACGGCCAATCGCCATCGCCTCCCCCACGGACTTCATGGAGGTGGAGAGCAGAGCCGGGGTGCCGGGGAATTTCTCGAAGGTGAAGCGGGGGATTTTTATCACCACGTAGTCGATCACCGGCTCGAAAGACGCAGGCGTGGCCTTGGTGATATCGTTCTGCAGCTCATCCAGCGTGTAACCCACGGCCAGTTTCGCCGCCACCTTGGCGATGGGAAAACCCGTAGCCTTGGAGGCCAACGCCGAGGAGCGCGAGACGCGCGGGTTCATTTCGATGACCACCATGCGGCCATCTTCCGGGTTGATGCCGAATTGCACGTTGGAGCCGCCGGTTTCCACGCCAATGCGGCGCAGGCAGGCGATGCTGGCATCGCGCATGATCTGATATTCCTTGTCCGTCAGCGTCAGCGCCGGGGCAACCGTGACGGAATCGCCAGTATGCACGCCCATCGGATCTATATTCTCGATGGAGCAGATGATGATGCAGTTATCCGCCGTATCGCGGACAACCTCCATCTCATATTCCTTCCAGCCGAGCACGGATTCTTCCACCAGCACCTCATTGGTCGGTGAAGCGTCAATGCCGCCCAGGCAGATGTCGAAGAATTCCTCGCGGTTATAGGCAATGCCGCCGCCCGTGCCGCCCAGCGTGAAGCTGGGGCGGATAACGGCGGGCAGGCCCACAATTTCCAGCGCCGCCGCGGCTTCCTCGCGGTTATGCGCAATGGCGGATTTCGGGCCATACACGCCAATCTCAGCCATCGCGTCGCGGAATTTCAAACGGTCCTCGGCGCGGTCAATCACCTCGGCCTTCGCGCCGATCAGCTCCACGCCTAGCTTTTCCAGAACGCCGGACTTGGCGAGGGACATGGCGGTGTTCAGCGCCGTCTGCCCGCCCATGGTCGGCAGCAACGCGTCCGGCTTTTCCTTGGCGATGATCTTTTCCACCATCTCCGGCGTGATCGGCTCGATATAGGTGGCGTCCGCCAGCGACGGATCGGTCATGATCGTCGCCGGGTTGGAGTTCACCAGGATCACCCGGTAGCCCTCCTCACGCAGCGCCTTGCAGGCCTGCGCGCCGGAATAGTCAAACTCGCAGGCCTGGCCGATGACAATCGGCCCGGCGCCGATGATCATGATGGATTTGATGTCTGTGCGTTTGGGCATGAGAAGTCCTTACTCGAAGCCGGGAAGGGCGATTTTATGCGCGTCGATCAACGCGCGGAATTCAGGAGAAATGGCGTTCAAATCCACAATATCGATATTGTAGGGCAGGGGGGCTTCCTCAAACGCAGCGGCGAGATGCGCCATTACGTCAAAGTTCAAGGCTGCCCCTGCGTCAACAGCAAGATCGAGGTCCGAGGCAGGCTTCGCTGTCCCCTTGCTGCGCGAGCCAAATACAAACACATGTGCCGGTGGCAACCCGGCGTGCAGGATGGTTTGGACTAACGACAGTTCGCTGGGAGTTACATCGATCACCTTTGCCGTGCCTCGATCTGTGTGGCGAGATGATGCGCCGCGATAGCGAAGGCGGGTATTTTAGTGATGACCTCGAGAGCCTTGGTTTCGTCATACGCATGGCTTGTGGCGTTGCGCGCGTTACGAAAGGCAACCCACGTATCCCAGCTTTCCGCCAGCAATCCGCGAGCGAAACCCAAACGAATCAAGTCGGGAAAGGACAGTTCGCCGACACCGGCAGGTTCCGTCGTTTCCAGATAGCGCCGCAGCATCTTGTGGCTTAACTCATAGGTATATTCAAAACGCTGGATGCAGGCGTCGCGAACAAATTTGTCTCCCGGCCTGTCCGCCAGCGCGTCCAAACCTTCATCCAGCGTTGCCAGCGCACGATGCAGGGTAGAAAGATCGATCACCCCATCAGCTCCACAAACCGCTTGAACAGATAGGCGCTGTCGCTCGGCCCCGGCGAGGCTTCCGGGTGGTACTGCACGGAGAAGACTTTCTTCGCCTTCGCCTGGATGCCCTCGTTCGAGCCGTCGAACAGCGACACATGGGTCACCTCCACGCCTGCGGGCAGGGATTTTTCATCCACAGCGAAGCCATGATTTTGCGAGGTGATCTCCACCTTGCCGGTGGTCAGATCCTTCACCGGCTGGTTCGCACCCCGGTGGCCGCGCTCCAGCTTGTAGGTTTTGCCGCCGAGGGCCGTCGCCAAAAGCTGGTGGCCAAGGCAGATGCCGAAAATCGGCACACCCGCCTGCATGATGCCCTGGATGGCCGGCACGGCATATTTCGCCGTCGCCGCCGGGTCGCCGGGGCCGTTGGAGAGGAACACGCCATCCGGCATCAGCCCCAGAATTTGCTGGGCCGTATAGGTGGCGGGCACCACCGTCACCTGGCAGCCGGCGGAAGCCAGCGAGCGGAGAATATTGCGCTTGGCCCCGTAATCGATGGCGACCACACGCTTGCCGCCATTGGTTTCGGCAAAGCCGTTTTCCCAGCTCCAAATGCCGTCCGCCCATTTATAGGCCTGGGTGCAGGAAACTTCCTTGGCCAGATCCAGCCCTTCCAGCCCGGCCCAGTCCGCCGCCTGCTTGGCCAGCGCCTTCAAATCGAACTTGCCGTCCTCGGGGAAGCACAGCACCGCATTCGGCGCGCCAAGGTCGCGGATGCGCAAGGTCAGGGCCCGCGTGTCCACCCCGGCGATGCCCGGAATGTTCATCGTCTTCAGCCAGCCGCCGAGGTTGTTCGTGGCCCGATAGTTGGAGGGGGCGGTGAAATCCTCTTTCGTCACCAACCCGCGCGCGAAAATCTGCGGGGCCTCCATGTCTTCCTTGTTCGTGCCCACATTGCCGATATGCGGGAAGGTAAAGGTGACGATCTGTCCGGCGAAGGAGGGGTCGGTCAGCGTTTCCTGATACCCGGTCATGCCGGTGGAGAAGCACAGCTCGGAAGGCTTGGTGGTGCCGAAGGCGCCAAAGCCCCGGCCCCAGAACACGCTGCCATCCCCCAGCACCAGGGCGGCGGTGGCACCCGGCGGCACTTCCGTGCTTTCCGGCGCGCCCGAAAAATCTTCCCAGGCGAGGCCGGTTGCGGCCATAATCGCGGGCCAATGGCGCGACGGGATGGACCCAGCGCTGCGCCATTTGCGGACGGCTTCGGGAGAGACGCCGGTGAGGGTGGCGGCAGCCTCGTTGCCGCCCAGGCGGCGCAAGATTTCTTCTATTGGCGTGTGCATGGTATCTTCTTAGCGGAATTTTATTCCAGCCTCAACGATACTATATAGGCACCGGAAATTTTTTCCGGATTGGAGAGACGAAGTGAGCCTACGTGAGAAACTGACCGCCGCCGTGAAGGAATCGATGCTGGCCCGCAATGCGGAGCGCACCTCGGCCCTGCGCATGATCCAGGCCAAGCTGAAGGACACGGATATTGCCGCCCGCCCGAAAGGCGTGGAGCAGGTTCCCGATGACGAAATTCTGGCCATGCTGCGCTCCATGATCAAATCCCGCCGCGATTCCGTGGCACTTTATCGCCAGGGCGGGCGCGAGGACCTGGCGGGCAAGGAGGAGCACGAGATTGCCGTGATCTCTGAATTTCTGCCGCAAACGCTGGAAGGCGAGGCGCTGGACGCCGCGATTAAAGAGGCCGTTGCGGCCACCGGGGCCACCAGTGCCAAGGACATGGGCAAGGTGATCGGTGCGCTGAAGGCCAAGCATGGCGCGGCTTTGGACATGGGCATGGCCTCCGCCGCCGTAAAAGCCGCCCTAGCAGGGTAAATGGCGCTACCGGCCAATTTTCTGGAGGAGCTTCGGACCCGGCTACCGATCGCCACGGTGATCGGCAAAACGGTGAAGCTCACCCGCTCCGGCCGGGAGCGCAAGGGATGCTGCCCCTTCCATGGGGAAAAAACCCCGTCCTTCTATGTATATGATGACCACTACCATTGCTTCGGCTGCGGCGAACATGGGGACATCATCACCTTTGTGATGAAATCCACCGGCGCGGGGTTCATGGAGGCGGTGGAGGATTTGGCGGGCCAGGCGGGGTTGGAAGTGCCCAAGCCCACGCCCCAGGCCGCCGAGGCCGAGGCGCGGCGCGCCACGCTCGCCGAGGTGCTGGAGGAGGCCTGTAAGGAATATCAGCTTTGGCTTTGGGGTCAGGAAGGCAGGCCGGCGCTGGATTATCTGCGCGGGCGCGGGCTGACGGACGACACCATCCGGCGGTTTCAGCTTGGCTGGTCTGGTGCCGGGCGCGGGGCGCTGGCGGCGGCACTGCGGGGGCGGAACATAAAGCCGGACCAGCTGATTGAGGCCGGGCTGATGAAGCCGGGCGAGCGCGGGCCGGTGGATATGTTCTTTGGCCGGGTGATGTTTCCCATCCGCGACCGGCGCGGGGGGCTGATCTCCTTCGGCGGACGGATCATGGGCGATGGCCAGCCCAAATATGTGAACGGGCCGGAAACCCCGCTATTCTCCAAGCGCCGCTCGCTCTACGGGCTGAATCTGGCGCGCGAGGCGGTGCGCAAGGGGGCGGCGATGATCATCGTCGAGGGCTATATGGATGTCATCGCCCTCTCCCAGGCCGGGTTTACCGGCGCGGTGGCTCCACTCGGCACCGCGCTGACCGAGGAACATCTGGAGGAGATCTGGAAGCTCTCGCCCGAGCCAGTGGTGTGTTTTGATGGCGACGCGGCGGGCCAGCGCGCGGCGCTGAAAACGGTTGAACTGGCGCTGACCCAGCTCTCCCCTGATAAATCATTGAAATTGCTTCGCTTACCGGCTAAGGACGACCCAGACAGCCTGATCAAGCGGGGCGGCAAACAAGCCTTTGAGGCTGAGTTGGCCAAGGCCCAGCCGCTTTCGGCGGTGCTGTTCGGCATGTTGAAGGCCGGGCAGGACACTACCACGCCGGAAGGGCGGGCGCGGCTGCGGCAACGCCTGTTGGGGGCTGCGAACACAATTCCCGACAAGATGCTGGCGGGAGAATACCGTACGGCGTTGATGGATGCGTTTTTCGCCAACCGGCAGCATCCGGCGCGGCAGGCGTTTCAGCCGGGCGGTGCTGGGCGGTTTAAACCGGCACCGCCACCCGTGCCAATTCCGCCAAGGTCTTCGCCGGACGTAGAGGCCGCGGATTTCGAGCGCGGGCGCCTTATGCTGGCGGTGCTGCTCAGGTTTCCATCCTTGATTGCGGGTTTGGACGAAGCCTTTGCCCTTATTGACCTGCCCCCTGACGAGGAGGGGCTGCGGCATGCCTTGCATGGCTGGGCCGCCAAGGCTGAAACGCAGCATCTTGATTCAGCCTCGCTGCTTACCCATCTCCGGCACCTCGGTTTAGAGGAATCCGCTCAGAGCCTTCTAAGAAGCACGGCTAAGCATGACGCCTTAGCCGCTGATTCCAGCCCCGCTGAAGCCGTAAAGGCTTGGTGGAGCTGGTATCAGGTGATGCAGGTGAACGTGAAGACCCTGGCGGCGCAAAGAGACGAGACCTGGGCTTACTGGACAGACCATAAAGACGATCTCGCCGCGTGGGAGAGGCTGAAAATGTACACTTTGAAACTTAACGAAGCGCTCTCGAACAACGCGGCAATCGAGGATTTTTGACTTAAACTGGGCCAAACTGTTGCCTAGTTATTGACTTGTAAAATATACGACCCGCCTAGACCGGAGACTTTATCTGACCATGGCCACCAAGCCGACCGCCACCACGGAAACCGCCGCCCCCGAGGCCGAGGCCGATGCCAACGTGCTGGACACCCAATCCGCCGCCGTTAAGCGGCTGATCGCCAAGGGCAAGGAACGGGGCTACATCACCTTCGACGAGCTGAACGCCGTTCTGCCAACCGAGCAGAACAGCTCGGAGCAGATCGAGGACATCATGGCGATGCTCAATGAAATGGGCATCCAGGTGGTGGAATCCGAGGAAGGCGAGGAAGCCGAGGCCGCCGCGGCGCCCAAGGACGAGCTGGCCGAGGAGGATGAGCAGGCGGGGAATATCTCCGAGGCTTCCGTCAGCCGCACGGACGACCCGGTGCGCATGTATCTGCGCGAGATGGGCACGGTGGAGCTGCTCTCCCGCGAGGGCGAAATCGCCATCGCCAAGCGCATCGAGGCCGGGCGGGACATGATGATCCGCGGGCTTTGCGAAAGCCCGCTCACTTTCCGCGCCATCATTGCGTGGCACGAGGCCCTGAATAACGGCCGCGTGCTGCTGCGCGACGTGATCGACCTGGAAGCGATGCAGGCAGGTTCCGAGCCGGGCGATACGAGCTTCGATGCTTCCGAGGAGATGGAGGAGGACGAGGACGGCGAGGGTGCCGGCATGTCTCTCTCCGCCCTGGAAGAGAAGCTGAAGCCGGAAATTTTCCAGAATTTCGACGAGATCGAGAAGCTCTACGAAAAGCTCTCGAAGATGCAGACCAAGCGCATCGATAATCTGACATCGGGCGGGGATGTGAACTCGCGCTCCGAGAAGGCTTATGAGAAGCTGCGCGACGAGCTGGTGGCCAAGGTGGAACAGGTGCGGCTGCATAACAACCGCATCGAGGAACTGGTGGCGCAGCTGAAAGTGCTGAACCAGCGGCTGAACGGGCTGGAGGGCCAGTTGCTGCGCCTGGCTGAGAACACCAAGGTGAGCCGCGAAGAGTTCCTGCAGCATTACCGGGGCCGGGAGATGGACCCGGGCTGGGTGCAATATGTGGCGGAGCTGCCGGGCAAGGGCTGGAAGGACTTCGCCAAGAAGCACGAAGGCCAGGCGGGTGAGCTGCGTTCGCAGATCGGCAAGGTTGCCTCCGAGGCTGGGCTGCCGATCGAGGAATTCCGCCGGGTCTACACCACCGTTTCGCGCGGCGAGCGTGATTCCACCCGCGCCAAGAAAGAGATGATCGAGGCCAATCTGCGTCTCGTGATCTCGATTGCGAAGAAATACACCAATCGCGGTTTGCAGTTCCTGGATCTGATTCAGGAGGGCAATATCGGCCTGATGAAGGCGGTGGATAAGTTCGAGTACCGCCGCGGCTACAAGTTCAGCACCTACGCCACCTGGTGGATCAGGCAGGCGATCACCCGCTCCATCGCCGATCAGGCGCGCACCATCCGTATTCCAGTGCATATGATCGAGACGATCAACAAGCTGGTGCGGACTTCCCGCCAAATGCTGCACGAGATCGGCCGTGAACCGACGCCCGAGGAGCTGGCCGAGAAGCTGGGCATGCCGCTTGAAAAAGTGCGCAAGGTGCTGAAGATCGCGAAGGAGCCGATCAGCCTTGAAACGCCGATCGGCGACGAGGAAGACAGCCATCTGGGTGATTTCATCGAGGACAAGGCGGCGATCATTCCGCTGGATGCCGCCGTGCAGGCCAATCTGCGCGAGGCGGCGACGCGCGTGCTTTCCAGCCTCACCCCGCGCGAGGAGCGCGTGCTGCGCATGCGCTTTGGCATCGGCATGAACACCGACCACACGCTGGAAGAGGTGGGGCAGCAATTCAACGTGACGCGCGAGCGTATCCGCCAGATCGAGGCGAAGGCGCTGCGCAAGCTGAAGCACCCCAGCCGCAGCCGCAAGCTGCGCAGCTTCCTGGATGATTGAGAGCGCCCCGATGACGGAGCGGCGTGAGCCGCGCAGTCTGAATCGGGCCGCTTTAAGGACGCGAGCCCCGATGACGGAGCGGCGTGAGCCGCGCAGTTTGAATCGGGCCGCTTTAAGGACGCGAGCCCCGATGACGGAGCGGCGTGAGCCGCGCAGTTTGAAGCGGGCCGCATAAAAGAGAGTGGCCGATGCCTGACATATTGGATTATGCGCGGCCCGCACCTGGAGAACCAACAGAACGCGCCATTGTAACGGTGGTGTTCCTGCGCATGATGAACCGGCCAAACCGGCCACGGGCAATGCTGCCAGAAGGTGCCGTGGTGGTGCAGGAGCGGCCGAATCTGGCCCAGTATCGCGCGCTTTATAACGAGGTTGGCGAGAAGTGGCTCTGGTGGCTGCGCCGGGTGATGCCGGACCATCTGCTGGAAAAACACCTGGCCAGCAGCAGCGTCGCGGTTCACGTGCTGCGGGTTGATGGGGAAGTGGCGGGTTTCTTTGAATTGGACGCCAATTACTGGCCCTGCGTTAATCTCAACTATTTCGGCTTGATGCCAGGTTTCATCGGGCGTGGCCTGGGCAAGCCGCTTCTCGACCTTGCCGTGGACAGGGTATTTGAAGGCGCGACCGCGCTGCGCGGCATGAGCGTGAACACCTGCAACGCGGACCATCCCCGTGCATTGCCCAACTACCTCGCCGCCGGTTTTACCGAGTATCGCCGCGCGCAGGAGCGCTGGGATATTCCGGTGCGGCTGGGCTTCACCATTCCGGAGCATTTGCGGGGCTGATGCCGGACATATTGTTTGAGGACACCCGCGCTTTGGTGGTGAACAAGCCAGCGGGCCTGCCGGTGCATCCTGGCCGGGCGCGCGGGCCGAGTGTCGAGGATTTCTTCCCCGCCTGGCGGCGCGGCAAGAATGGCCCCTGGCTGGCGCACAGGCTGGACCAGGATACGGCGGGGTGCCTGCTTATTGCCCGTAAAAAGTCGTTTTTGCTGGAGGCCCAGGCACTGCTGGCCGAAGGCGAGGGCAGGGTGGAGAAGATATACTGGGCGGTCTTGCGGGGCGTGCCGGAAGGCGGCGCGGGCGAGATAAACGCGCCATTGGCGAAGGTGACGCAAGGGCGGCAATGGCGCATGGCGGTGAAGGCGGATGGGGCGCCGGCGCGGACGCTCTGGCGGGTGCTGGGTACCCATGGCGGCCAATCGCTGGTTGAGTTTTCTCTCCTCACCGGCCGCACCCACCAGATAAGGGCGCATGCGGCGCATCTTGGGCATCCGGTGGCGGGCGACCCGGTTTATGGGGATGGGCAGGGAAAGATGAGCCTGCTGGCGCGCCGGCTGGTTTTGCCTTTGGCCGAACCTGTGGCGGCGACCGCGCCGCCGCCCGCCCATATGGCTGGTTTCATCGAGGCTTGCATTGGAACGGTCTGAGTTTGAACCCGGCCAGTATGTGCGGCTTGCCGGACGGCCGGAATGGGGGCTGGGCCAGGTGCAAAGCGCTGTTGGCCACCGCGTGACGGTGAATTTTGAGCATGCCGGCAAGGTGCTGGTGGACACTAAGACAGCGATGCTGGAGCACGCCGAGCCGGATTGACTGGAGCTTAAAAGGCGACGCGCTGATCCTTCAGCCGGTAGAATTCGTCCACTTGGTTGCCACTGGTGTCGATATGCGCGACGCGGGCGTATTTCACCCATGAGCCATCATTCAGTTGCACCCGGTTGGAGCGCACATTGCCGACATAGCCGTAGACGGTCAGGTTTCGGTAGCCGAAATGCGCCATCCAAGCCTTGAAAATCGAGGCGAAGGAATCACCCACGTCGTCGGCGCGGCCGCCGTTGCAAACCGCCAGGCGTAGATCCGTCAGCGCCGTGCTCAGCCCCTCCTTATGAAGATGCCGGGCTAGGGTCTTCGGGGTATAGGATTTGTCTTCGCCGCTATCGCGGGTCGCGGAGACCTCGAAGCTGTTGGCGCTCAGTGTGTCGTCGCCATGGATCATCACGAAAAGCCGTTCATTACTGGGGTGCATCCGCAGCGCACCCTTGCCCAGCAATCGACGTCCGGTTTTTACGAAGCCTGTCGAGGTATTGGTAATGATGGTGTAACCGACTTTTCCGGCACGGATTGCCTCGTCATTCCACTGAGTGGCGATGCCGAGCACGCCAGGATCAGCAACTGGCAGATAAATCGCAGTCATGGTTTCTTCCCCCTCATCGATCGCGTGCGGCCTCGCGGTGGCTGGCCCTGCCTGGGTTTTAAGGGGTGACAATTTAATTGAACAGAAAATAGTTGCGCTAACCGCACGGGTGCCGCGATGTCCGCTCAACCCGGCCGTGATTGCAAAAATACCGAATTGGTCCGAAATAGGGCGATTATGATAGATCCGTTTGGCCGGCAAGTTTCTTATCTACGCGTTTCGGTGACAGACCGCTGCGATTTCCGCTGCGTTTACTGCATGGCGGAGGATATGAGCTTTCTGCCCAAAGCCGAGCTGCTTTCATTGGAGGAAATGGAGCGTCTTTGCACGGCGTTCATCCGCATGGGCGTTACCAAACTGCGCCTGACCGGCGGCGAGCCGCTGGTGCGGCGCAATGTGATGAGCCTGATCGAAGGGCTGGCGCAGCATCTTGGCGACGGGCTGGAGGAACTGACGCTGACCACAAACGGCTCCCAGCTTGCCAAACATGCGCAAGCTCTGGCGGCGGTGGGGGTAAAGCGGATCAATGTCAGCCTCGACACGCTGGATGAGGAGAAATTCGCCCGGGTAACGCGCTGGGGGCGGCTGGGGCCGGTGCTGGATGGCATTGCCGCCGCGCAAGCCGCCGGGTTGGCCATCAAGATCAACATGGTGGCCTTGAAGGGCGTGAACGACGACGAGTTCGACAGCATGCTGGAATGGTGCGGGCGCGAGGGGTTGGATCTCTGCCTGATCGAGACCATGCCGATGGGCGAGGTGACGCATCGCGAGGAGACGCATTTGCGGCTTGCCGATGTGCGGGCGGAGCTTGCCGAGCGCTGGACGCTGCGGCACAGCGACTACGTAACCGGCGGCCCGGCGCGCTATGTGACCGTGGAGGAGACGGGCCAGAGGCTCGGCTTTATCACCCCGTTCAGCCATAATTTCTGCGAATCCTGCAACCGGGTGCGTCTGACTTGCACCGGCACGCTTTACATGTGCCTGGGCCAGGAAGACGCCGTGGATTTGCGCAAGCCGCTGCGCGCCAGCATGGATGACGAGGCTTTGGAAGCGGCGATCAGGCGCGGGATCGCGGCCAAACCCAAGGGGCATGATTTCGATATCAACCGTGTGGCGGTGCCGCGCCACATGTCAGTCACGGGGGGCTAGATCATTATTGGTTGAAATCGAAACGCCAGCTTCGATCTCAACCAATGAAATTGATCGCCATAATGAAGCTGGAGCATGGTTATGCTCCAGAGCCCGCCTTTTCAGGGCAAAGCCCGGCCAGGAAGATGGTTACCGCCCGCTGCACCCTGGCTTCCAGCACCTTTGGCGTGGGCGCTGAACGCGCCCCGGAAAGGGCGGCGAAGTGAAACTCCCCCAGAGCCATGCCAAACAGCATGGCGGCCAGTTCCCGTGTGTCTTGGCAGGCCATGCCGTGGCTGGCGCTAAGATCGTTCAGGCAGTTTTCCAGATGCGATTTTGCCTTGCGCATGCGGCTGGAAAGAAATGCGCGGCTGAAATCCGGGCTATGGGCATATTCGGTCACCACCAGCCGGGTGATGGAGAGTTGCACGGGATCGAGCAGGAATTGCGCCAGGCACATCAGGTTGGCGAACAGCGTGTCGCCCAGCGTCCAGTCTGGCTGCGGGGTGGGAAACTGCACTTTGGATTGGCGGTGGGCCAGCAATTCCGCAAACAACTCCGCCTTGGATTGCACCAGCGTATACACGGTACGTTTGGACATGCCGGCCTGCCGCGCAATGTCCGACATTGTGGCGTCGTGATAGCCTTTTGAGAGAAAAACCTGCTCGGCGGCGGCGATGAGTCCCTCCATGCGCGGCGCGGAGGGCTCGGACGCCGGGCGTCGCGGGGACTTTCTCGAGGGTCCGGCCATTTCCATGCGCGGCAATATAGGTTGATGATCGGAAACTCTCAAGTTTTCATTAATGCCGTGTTGTAAAAAATATGCAGCTTGACGATTACGGAAAAGACCGTTAGCTGCAATATCATGAAACCGACCGGTTTCCATCTTCTGACCTTGCCACTTGTTCTGGCGCTGCCTCTCGTGGGATGCGCCGTGGGCCCGGATTACCACCACCCTGCGGCACCCGATGTACCATTAACGCCTGCCCCTTTGCCCGCGGCCACCGCGGCGGCTGGCGGCACGGCGCAGCATTTCACCATTGGCGCGGATATCGCCGGGGATTGGTGGCGCCTGTTTCAATCTCCGCAGCTAGACCTGCTTATTGCTGGCGCATTCAAGAATAATCCAAACCTGACCGCGGCGCAGGAAACCCTGCTTGAGGCTGAGGAAAATGTGCGCGCCGCGCAGGGCAGTTTGCTGCCGGCACTGTCCGGCAGTTTTGGCGTACAGCGGGACAAAGGGTCTGGCGCGGGGCTGGCCGCTTTTGGCAATGGCAGCGCGGGCAAGACCTCTCTTCCGGCTTATACGCTCTACAATGCCTCGCTTTCGGTTTCCTACTCGGTGGATGTGTTCGGCGGCGAGCGGCGGCAGATCGAAAATATTGTCGCGCAAGCTGATTATGAGCGATGGCAGCTTGAGGCGTCGTATCTGACGCTCACCGCCAATATCGTCACCGCCGCGGTGAACGAGGCCTCGCTGAATGCGCAGATCGAGGCGACGCAAAAGCTTGTTGCCGATGAGGGGCAATTGCTTTCCATTCTGCAAACCCAGGCGAGCCTGGGCGGGGTGGCGCAGGCGCAAGTGTTGCAGCAGCAGGCAACCTTGGCGCAGCAGGAAGCGACACTGCCGCCTTTGGAATCTCAGCTTGCCCAGGCGCAGAATCAGCTTGCCGCCTATGCCGGCCAGTTTCCGGGCAATTTCCATTTGCAGACCTTCACGCTGCAGGATTTGAAACTGCCCACGGATATTCCCGTAAGCCTGCCATCCGCCATTGTGGCGCAGCGGCCAGATATAGCGGCGGCGGCGGCGCAATTGCACGAGGCTTCGGCCAATGTTGGCGTCGCGGATGCGAATTTGCTGCCGCAGATCAAGCTCACCGCCGGGGTGGGGCATGAATCGCTGACCACAGGTACGTTGTTCACGCCACAGACCTTGCTGTGGAACCTCGTGGCCGGCATCACGCAGCCGATTTTCGAGGGCGGGCAGCTTCTGGCCCAGCGTAAAGCCGCCATCGCGGCGCTGCGGGTGGCGGGGGCACAGTATCAGTCCACGGTGATCAGCGCATTCCAGAACGTGGCGGATGCGCTTTCTGCCCTACAATACGACGCCGATACGCTGAGTGCGGCGCAGGCGGCGCGGGAGGCGGCGGCGAAGAGTCTGGCCGTGACCCAGACGCAATACCGGCTGGGCGGGCAGCCTTTCTCCGCGGTACTGACGGCGGAGGTGACCTACCAGAACGCGTTGATCGCGGAGGTGAAGGCGCGCGCGGCGCGGCTTGCCGATACGGCAGCGCTTTATCAGGCGTTGGGCGGGGGCTGGTGGCATCGGCAGGATGTGACGGTGCAATGCTGCGGGATAGTTCCATGAGGAAGACTGGACAATGAGCCAATCGCGCAAAATAGCGAAGCGGATGACGATCATGCTGCTGATCGTGATGGTGATTTTCGCGATGGTGTTCGGCTGGGGATACATGCGCGGCATCTTCATCGCGAAATTCCTGAAGAGCTTCGCCTATCAGGTGCAGACGGTCGCGACCATCAAGGCGCAGGAGACGCCGTGGCAGCCAACGGTGAAATCGGTTGGCACGCTGACGGCGATCAACGGCGCCTCGCTCTCGGCCGAGGTGGGCGGCATTGTTGATACGATCAATTTCCATTCCGGCGAGGATGTGCAGAAGGGCGATGTGCTGCTGACGCTGCGCCCGAATAACGACCCCGCCGTGCTGGCGCAGTTGCAGGCGCAGGCGAAACTGGATGCGATCACCTTCGCGCGTGACAGCAAGCAATTGGCGGCGGATGCGATTTCCCAGGCGCAGCTGGATACTGACCGCGCCAATCTGGACGCCGCCAATGCCCAGGTGGCGGCCCAGCAGGCGACGATGGCGGAAAAGACCGTGCGTGCGCCCTTTGCCGGGCGGCTGGGCATCAGGCAGGTGGATCTCGGCCAATATCTCCAGCCCGGCACCGCGATTGTGACGCTGGAGCAGCTTGACCCGCTTTTCGTCGATTTCTATCTGCCGCAGCAGGACATCGCGCGCCTGCAAGTGGGGCAGATGGTGGATGTGAGCATCGATGCCTATCCCGGCCAGGTTTATGAAGCGAAGATTGCCGCCATCGGCGCCACGGTGGACGCGGCCACACGCTCCATCAGTGTGCGGGCGGTGATGCAGAACGATAATTTGCGGCTGCGGCCGGGCATGTTCGCCTCCGTTTCGGTGGAGGCCGGCGCGGCGAAAAGCGCGGTGACGTTGCCGCAAACCGCCATCGCCTACAGCTCTTACGGCGATACGGTTTATATCGTGAAGCACGGCACGGATGCGCAGGGCCATGCGAGCCTTGTGGTCTCGCAAGTGTTCGTGACGCTGGGCGATACGCGCGGCGATCAGGTGCAGGTGCTCTCCGGCGTGCAGCCGGGCGACGAGGTGGTGACCGCCGGACAGGTGAAACTGCATAACGGCTCGCCGGTGGCGGTGAACAACACCATTCAGCCCAGCAACAACCCCAACCCCAACCCACCGAACGAGTGAGGCGGAGATGAAACGCTTCACGGACCTGTTCATCGCCCGGCCGGTGCTTTCAATCGCCGTGTCGGTGCTGATTTTGGTGATGGGCCTGCGCGCCGTGGGCACGCTGCCGGTGCAGCAATTTCCGGAGACCGAGAACGCGACAATCACCATCACGACCACCTATCCGGGGGCATCACCCGATACCATCGCCGGGTTTGTGACCACGCCGTTGGAAAACGCCGTCGCCCAGGTGAACGGCATCGACTACATGACCTCGACCAGCCAGACGAGCGTCTCGACCATCACCATCAATCTGGTGTTGAATCATAATCCTGACTCGGCGCTTACCGAGGTGCAGGCCAAAGTGAACTCGATACTCAACCAGTTGCCCTCTGGCACCGAGCAGCCGGTGATCACCCTGGCAATCGGTCAGGAAGTGGATGCCATGTATATCGGCTTCCGCAGCGCCGAGTTGAACGCCAACCAGATCACCGACTACATCACCCGCGTGGTGCAGCCCCAACTGCAGGCGGTGAACGGCGTGCAGACGGCGGAGATTCTAGGCGGCGAGAATTACGCCATGCGTATCTGGCTGAACCCTGAAAAACTCGCGGCTTTTGGGCTGACGCCCAGCGATGTTTGGAATGCGCTGGCGGCGAATGACTTTATCTCGGCGCTTGGCAACACCAAGGGTACGATGACGCAGGTGACGCTGGACGCCTCCACCGGGCTGCACACGCCGTCCGAGTTCCGCCAGCTGATCATCAAGCAGCAGAACGGCGCGATCATCCGGCTGCGCGACGTCGCCACCGTGACATTGGGGGCCGACACCTACGACCAGCATGTGACCTTCGACAACAAAGCGGGTGTTTATATCGGCATCAAGGTGGCGCCGGAGGCGAATCTGCTGAATGTGATTTCCGGCGTGCGCAAGGTGATGCCGGGGATTCAGGCGAATCTGCCCAGCGGGCTGACCGGCCAGATTGTCTACGATTCCACCGTGTTCGTGAACGCCTCGATCCACGAGGTGGTGGCCTCGCTGGTGGAGGCGCTGCTGATCGTGACGCTGGTGGTGTTCGCCTTCCTCGGCTCGCCGCGCTCGGTGCTGATCCCGGTGGTGGCGATCCCTCTCTCGCTCATCGGCGCCTTCGCGATGATGGCGGCGTTCGGCTTCTCCATCAATCTGCTCACTCTGCTGGCGCTGGTGCTGGCCATCGGGCTGGTGGTGGATGACGCGATCATCGTGGTGGAGAACGTGAACCGCCATCTCGACCTTGGCGAAGGACCACTGGTGGCGGCAAGGGTGGCGGCGGCGGAGCTGGCCGGGCCGATTGTGGCGATGACGGTGGTGCTGATCGCCGTTTATGTGCCGATTGCATTCCAGTCCGGCCTTACCGGCGCGTTGTTCACCGAGTTTGCGCTGACGCTGGCGGGTTCGGTTACCATCTCAGCCATTGTGGCGCTGACGCTGACGCCGATGCTCAGTTCGAGGTTCCTGAAGCACGTGGACCGGGAGCAGCCGAACTGGGAAGGTAAACTGATCAATTTCATCGATGCCGTGTTTGAGCGGATTCATCGCGTTTACACGAGGCTGCTGCACGGCAGCCTCGATACGTTGCCGGTGACGCTGGTATTCGCCGTCATCATCCTCACCAGCATATATTTTCTGGCGGCGGGCTCGAAGAGTGAGCTGGCCCCGGCGGAAGACCAGGGCGTGGTGCTGTTTGCCAGCACCTCGGCGCCCGATGCCACGATCGGTCAGAAGTCGATGTGGGATTCGCATCTCAACGGCGCGATGTTGAAATATCCCGACGTGGCGCATACGTTCCAGATTGACGTGCCGGGCACCAACATCCTGGGCGCGGTGCTAAAGCCCTGGGGCGAGCGCCGCCCCGCCGTCACGCTGCAGACCCTGATGCAGAACGAAGCCTATCAGGTGGATGCGGGCCAACAGGTGGCGGCATTTCCATTGCCGCCTTTGCCTGGTTCCTCCGGTTTGCCGGTGCAGTTCGTGATTAAAACCACCAGCGATTTTCAGGTGCTTTACCCTTACGCGCAAAAATTGTTGCAGGCGGCACTGGCCAGCGGCAAGTTTATCTTTCTGCAAAGCGATCTGAAGATCGACCAGCCGCAATCAACCGTGGTGATCGACCGCGACAAGGCGGCGGCGCTGGGGTTGAACATGAGCCAGATCGGCGCGGCCTTGGGCGAGGCTCTGGGCGGCGGCTATGTGAATTATTTTGATCTCGATGGACGGTCCTATAAGGTCATTCCGCAGACGCAGCGTACGGCGCGGCTGAATTTTTCGGATCTGAATAACTATTATGTGCTGTCCTCGAACGGCATCAACGTGCCGCTTTCCGCTATCGCAACGATCCAGAACAATGTGATTCCGGAAACGATCAACCATTTCCAGCAGCAGAATTCAGCGACACTGGAAGGTGTGGTGGCGCCCGGCGTGGCCGAGGCGGACGCGCTGCATACGCTGCAAACGCTGGCGAAACAGATTCTGCCGCCGGAGGATACGATCGATTACGGCGGCTTGATGCGCCAGTATGTGCAGACCAGCAACGCCTTCATCTTCACCTTCATCTTCGCGCTCATTATTATCTTCCTGGCCCTGGCGGCCTTGTTTAACTCGTTCCGCGATCCGCTGATTATTCTCGTTTCGGTGCCGATGTCGATCGCCGGGGCGTTGACGTTCATTTATATCGGCGTCGGCGGGCTTAGCCTGAACATCTATACTGAGGTTGGGTTGGTGACGCTGATGGGGCTGGTTTCCAAGCACGGCATCCTGATGACGGAGGTGGCGAACGAGGCGCGGTTGCGTGGCATGGGTAAGCGCCAGGCTATTGAATACGCCGCCAATATCAGGCTGCGGCCGATTTTGATGACGACGGCGGCCATGGTGGTGGGCGTGCTGCCGCTCATCATCGCCAATGGCGCGGGTGCTGCTTCCCGTTACGCGATGGGTATGGTTATCGCCGGGGGGCTTTCCATTGGCACTCTGTTCACATTATTCGTTGTGCCAGCGGTTTATATGGTTCTGGCGGCGCCCCACAGGCGGGATGCGACAGAGCCAAGCGCCCATGCCTTGCCGCAACCGTGAAGCGTAAAAGAAGTTTGTAATTATTTAAAGTTGTGTCAATTTGCGGCGTCATGAAGAAGCCGCTGGCGCACGGATTTGCCGATGTTTCATTGCTCGAGACCCTGTCGCCGGAGATTCGCCCGGCGCCGTTGGCAGTGGGCACGGACGGTCACAGGGCAAGGCTGCGCGCGCGGTTTCTGACCGGTGGGCCCGAGGCGCTGGCTGATCATGAACTGATCGAAATGACCTTATTCCTGGCGCTGCCGCGGCGCGATACCAAACCCATCGCGCGGGCGCTACTGGCCAAGTTCGGCTCTTATGCCAGTGCCATTTCCGCCCCGGTGCCGGATCTGCTGGGCATTGAGGGACTGGGCGAGGCCGGGGTTTCGGCGTTGAAGCTGGTGCAGGCGGCCTCACAGCGCCTGGCCAAGGCGGAGGTGCTCTACCGCCCGGTGCTGAGCAATTGGGACCGGTTGATGGAATATCTCCAGGCTGTGCTGGCGCGGGAAAAGGTGGAGCAGTTCAGGGTTCTCTATCTGGACAATCGCAACCGCCTGCTGGCCGACGTGCCGCAAGCCACGGGCACGGTGAATCACACGCCGGTCTATCCACGCGAGGTGGTGAAACGCGCGTTAGAGCTGAACTCCACCGCCATCATTCTCGTCCACAATCACCCAAGCGGCGATCCGTCTCCCTCGGATGACGACATCGTGATGACCCAGGAGATCAAAAAGGCCGCCAGCGCGCTTTCCGTGGTGCTGCACGACCATATCATCGTCGGCAATGGAAGCTGGCTCAGCTTCCGCAAGACTGGGTTGTTATGAGCGAAGCGGTATTTATACTGCTTTGCTCATGCGCGGGGATGGTGTGGCGCAGGCGGCCAAGGTTCCGGCATTGCGTTACAATGCAGGAAAGCCGCCTGAGGGGGCCGCGCCGAATGAAAGAAATAACAGCCGGTTTGCCGGCTGTTATGAGGCCCAGCCGGTGAGCACCGCCATCTGCAACTTCACCGCCATTCTGCCTTGCTCCTGCGGCAGCGCCGCCAGCGCCGCTGGAAACAAGGCCCGGGGGACAATGACGCGGCTGCGCCCGGCCAGCGCGTTGGTCTCACCCGCATCGCGGAGTTCATGCAGCAGGGTCAGCGGATTGGCGTATAGAAAGTCCAGTTCTTCCAGATCCGCCACTGGATGCGTAAACCCGGCGCGTTGCAGCAGCCCGGCGCAATCCCGTAATTCCGGAAACGGTGAGACGCGAGGGCTGACCTTGCCGGTGAGCGCTTCCTCTGCTTCCAGCAGGGCCAGGCGCAGTTCGTGCAGCGTGCCCAATACCGGCAGGCTGGCCAGCAGCAACCCCTCCGGCTTCAGCGCGCGGCGCAGCTGGATGAGCGCACCGGGCAGATCGTCCAGAAAATGCAGGGACAGGGGGGCCAGGATCACGTCATATGCTTCCGTGGGCAGGCCGAAATGTTCCGGGTCCGGCAAGTGGATGGGCCGGCCACCGGCGAGCCTGGCCATGGCGGGGGAGAAATCCGCGCTATCCACCTTCATGCCGCGCGCGGCAAGTTGTGGGGCCACGGTGCCGCGCCCGCCGAAATCCAGCGCGTGGGAGAAACGGCTCGTGGTGTCGTCCAGCCTGTCGAGCAGGCGCCCTGCCAATTCCTCAAGTACCGGGGTAACAGAGGTGAGACGGCGCGCCGCCCTGTTCCGGTGTTTTACCATCGCGCCAAAATCGAAAATCCGTTGCACATGAAGCCCCTGTTTCGCTGGGTTCTGGATAGCGTCTTGCCACCCTCCTGTCTCGTTTGCGACAAAACGGTGGAGGCGCAGGGCCAGCTCTGCTTGAAATGTTTCACCACCGCGAATTTCGTAACGGCACCTTTGTGCGCCTGTTGCGGCGTGCCTTTGCCTTTCGCGGAAGATGGCGCCAAGGAGCATCTTTGCGATGCTTGCGAGGTGTCGCCTCCGGCTTTTACCATGGCCCGTGCCGCGCTGCGCTATGACGATACCGCCAAGAAAATCATCATGCCGCTGAAATATGGCGACCAGAGCGAAGCCGCGGCGGGTTTGGCGCGATTGATGCGTCGCCCTGGCGAGGAGATGCTGCAATCGGCCAACCTGCTGGTGCCGGTGCCGTTGCACGCCGCCCGCTTGCGCCAGCGCCGCTATAATCAGGCGGCGGTTCTGGCCATAGCGCTGGCCCGGCTCACCGGCCGGCCGCTGGGGTTGGATGTTTTGCGCCGCTGGCGGGCGACCCGTAAACTTGAAGGGCTGAGTGCCGCGGAGCGGCGGGTCGAGCTTATGGATGCCATCTCTCTGCGGCAGGGCGCGGAAGTGTTGGGCAAGCGCGTGCTGCTGATCGACGATGTGATGACCACCGGTGCCACCGCGCATCAATGTGCCAAGGCGTTGCGCGAGGGCGGCGCGGCGCGGGTGGATGTGCTCACCGTGGCGCGCGTGGCTGACCCGCGTCTGCAATAGAATCATCTTGCATTCGGCAGGGTCTGAGCTAATTGGTTTGGAAATGCCCGAAATCGAGATTTATACACAGCCCTACTGCCCGTATTGCGATCGTGCCATCGCGCTTCTGCAACGTAAGGGTGCTGACTTCAAGGAAATCAGTGCGCCGCGAGGCACTGTGTTGCGTGACGAAGCGCTGCGCCGTTCCGGTGGCCGCACCTCGGTGCCGCAAATATTCATCGGCGGCCGGCATGTTGGCGGAAGCGATGATCTGCTGGCACTTGAACGCGCCGGCGAATTGGATGCGCTGCTGACGCCATGATCCATTATCAGCTCCGTTGTGATGCCGGCCACGAGTTCGATGGCTGGTTTAAGAACAGTTCCGGATTCGAGACGCAGGCAGCGTCCGGCTTCCTTACATGCCCGTCTTGCGGCAGCGTCGAGGTTTCCCGGGCGCTGATGGCGCCGGCAATTCCGCGTAAAGGTGCCGCGCCCATCATCCCTGGGCCGCCGCAGACGCTTTCAACGCCGCAGACCGCAGGGGGCGCGCTGCCGGATGCGGTGCGCGCGGCTCTACAGAACCTGCGCGAAGAGGTCGAGAAAAACTGCGATTATGTTGGCGCCGACTTTGCCGAGGAGGCTCGGCGCATTCATTATGGCGAGGCCGTGCCGCGCGGCATCTATGGCGAAAGCTCGGACGACGACGCCGAATTGCTGGCCGAGGATGGCATCGCCTTTGCCCGCATCCCCTGGGTGCCGCGCAACGACAGCTGAGCCTTGCGGCGGGTTGTTTTCTCGGCCGATGATTTCGGCCTTACTGAATCCGTGAATGAGGCGGTGGAGCGCGCCAATCGCGGGGGTTGCCTGACACAGGCGAGCCTGATGGTGGCCGCCCCTGCCGCAGCGGACGCGGTGCGCAGGGCCAAGGCGCTGCCCAGGCTGAATGTGGGGTTGCATCTGGTGTTGGTTGATGGTGATTCGCTGCTGGGCCATGCGCGCCTGCCGCACATCACTGGGCCAGATGGGCGGTTTTCCACCAACCAGGCGGCTTTGGGCGTGCGCTACTTCTTCTCCCCGGCGGCAAGGCGGGAGTTGCGGACGGAGATCGAGGCGCAATTCGCGGCCTATGCCGCTACGGGTCTCACGCTGCACCATGCCGATGCGCATAAGCATTTTCTGCTGCATCCCACCATTGGCCGCATGATGATCGAGGTGGGGCGGCAATATGGGCTGCGGCGCATCCGCGTGCCGGCCGAGCCGCCTGCCATATTGGCGGCGTGTGGGGAGAGGGTGGGGTTTGGCGACCGCGCGCTTTATGCCTGGACGAAGCTGCTGCGGCTCCAGGCGCGAGGGCTGGAGGTGCCGGACCAGGTGTTCGGCATCAAATGGTCAGGCCATATGACGCGCGAAAAAATTGAGCGCCTGTTGCCGCATCTGCCCGAGGGCCGCACGGAGATTTATACTCACCCCGCCACACGCCGGGACGAGGCACTGGTGAGCCTTATGCCGGGCTATGACCACGTGGGGGAGTTCGAGGCGCTGCTTGCCGATTATCAAATCTGAGACTTCAATCACGGCCTAGGCACTATCGACATTCAGGATTCCCAAACGGCTTAAACGCTGATTCATATGGTTCTGTGCATTGGTACGGAGTCGGGAATGGCGGTTAAGCGGTATGAGTTGAGCGAGGCGCAGTGGCTGAAAATTGCCCCTTTGCTC
>JAGXAE010000268.1 GCA_018971725.1 Pseudomonadota bacterium
GGCAAGGCGGGCGGCGCGTTCTCGCACTCCACCGTGCCCTCGGCGCATCCTTACGTGCTGATGAATTTCCACGGCAAAACCCGCGACGTAATGACCTTGGCGCATGAGTTGGGTCACGGCGCGCATCAAAGCCTGGCGGCGAAGCAGGGCTATCTGCTGGCCAGCACGCCGCTGACCCTGGCCGAGACCGCCAGCGTGTTTGGCGAGATGCTCACCTTCCGCTCCCTGCTGGATGCTGAGACCGATCCGGCGCGCCGCCGGATCATGCTGGCGCAGAAGGTGGAGGATATGCTGAACACGGTGGTGCGGCAGATCGCCTTCCATGAGTTCGAGGTCGCTTTCCATACCGAGCGTGCCGAGGGCGAGATTCTGCCCGAGCGGATTTCCGAGATCTGGCTGGATGTGCAGACCAGGAGCCTTGGCCCGGCCTTTAACTTCACCGAGGATTACCGGAGCTTCTGGGCCTATATTTCGCATTTCTTCCACTCGCCCTTCTATGTCTATGCCTATGCCTTCGGGGATTGCCTGGTGAACGCGCTCTACGCGGTCTATCAGGAAAGCCCGGATAAAGCGGGCTTCGCGGCCAAATACCGGGAGATGCTGGCCGCTGGTGGAGCCAAGCGGCATAAGGCGCTACTGGCGCCCTTCGGGCTGGATGCCTCCGACCCAGCCTTCTGGAACAAGGGGTTGGACGTGATCTCGGGCTTTATCGACGAGCTTGAAAAGGCATGAGCGATCGCGACGGCGGGAGTTTGTTCGGCGAAATGCGGCGAATGGCCCGCACTTCGGGCGCTGTGGGCGGAATTGCCGCGCGCATCGCGGGGGAGCGGGTGTTCGGAATCAAGACCGATCAGGCGCGCCATGCCGAGGATCTGAAATCCCTGCTCGGCGGCCTGAAGGGGCCAATGATGAAGGTGGCGCAGTTTCTCTCCACCGTGCCAGACGCGCTGCCGCCGGAATACGCCAAGCAACTGGCCGAGCTGCAATCCAACGCGCCGCCGATGGGCTGGCCCTTCGTGCGCCGGCGCATGAGTGGCGAGCTGGGGCCGGATTGGGAGAGCAAATTCAAGAGCTTCTCCCGCGAGGCGGTGGCTGCCGCTAGTCTGGGGCAAGTGCACCGCGCCGTGCTGCCGGATGGGCAGGATGTGGCGGTGAAGCTGCAATATCCGGACATGCCGAGCGTGATCGAGGCCGATTTGCGCCAGGTGAAGCTGGCCATGGCGGTTTATAAGCGCATGGATAACGCGATCATCCAGGACGACATCTATGTCGAGCTGAGCGAGCGTTTCCGCGAGGAATTGGATTACCAGCGCGAGGCGGCGCAGATGCGGCTCTACCGGCAGATGCTGGCGGACGTGCCGGACATTAACGTGCCGGAGCCGGTGGAGGGCTACACCACCACCCGGATGCTGACGATGAGCTGGCTGAAGGGGCAGGGGTTTCGTAGCTGGATGGAATCCGGCCCCAGCCAGGAAGCGCGCAACGCGCTGGCCACGGCCTTGTTCCGT
>JAGXAE010000269.1 GCA_018971725.1 Pseudomonadota bacterium
ATCGTCGTTGATGCGCGGCAGAATCCGCAGCACTTCCGCACCACGCGCATCAATGCGGATATTCGCACCCAGCGCGTCCAGCACGTCGATGCTGTCGGTCTTGCGCAGCTCCCACGGACGGGCGGTGAAGGCATAGGGCTTGGAGGTGAGCGCGCCGACAGGGCAAAGATCGATGATATTGCCGGAAAGTTCGGAACTCAACGCCTTCTGCACATAGGTGCCAACCTTGGTTTCCTCACCCCGCTGGGTGGCACCCAGCTCCGCCACACCGGCAACTTCAGTCGTGAAGCGGACGCAGCGCGTGCAATGGATGCAGCGCGTCATGGTGGTACGCACCAGCGGCCCCCAATCGGGCTGTGCCACGCTGCGCTTGTCTTCCTCGTAGCGCGAGGTGTCACGGCCATAGGCCACGGCTTCGTCCTGCAAATCGCACTCGCCGCCCTGGTCGCAGATCGGGCAATCCAGCGGATGGTTGATCAGCAGGAATTCCATCACGCCGCGGCGGCCCTTGCGGACCATCTCGCTATCTGTGTGCACCACCATGCCATCCGCCACCGGTTGGCCGCAGGAGGCCACGGGTTTCGGCGGCATCTTCTCAATCTCGACAAGACACATCCGGCAATTGCCGGCGATGGATAGGCGCTCGTGGTAGCAGAAACGCGGAATTTCAATGCCCGCCGCTTCAGCGGCCTGGATCACGGTCGAGCCATTCGGAACCTCGACCTCGATGCCATCTATGGTGAGTTTTGCCATGGCTTACTCCGCCGCCTGCGCCTGAACGGGCGGTTGATAATCAGTTGCCCGCGCCTCAACCTCTGGCCGGAAGGCGCGCATCATGCCCTGGATCGGCCAGGAAGCCGCCTCGCCAAAGGCGCAGATCGTGTGACCCGCCACCTGCGTCGTCACTTGCTCAAGCAAATGAATATCCGCAAGCGTGGCCTTATTTTTCACGATCCGGTCCATCTGGCGCATCATCCAGCCCGTGCCCTCGCGGCAGGGCGTGCACTGGCCGCAGCTTTCGTGCTTGAAGAATTTGGAAAGCCGCCAGATCGCCTTCACCACATCCACGGATTTATCCATGACGATGATGGCCCCGGAACCCATCATGCTTTTTGAAGCCGCCAGGCTGTCAAAATCCATCAGCTGGGTGTCACACATCGCCTTGTTCAGTACCGGCGAGGATGCGCCGCCAGGGATGATGGCGCCAAGATTATCCCAGCCACCACGCACGCCACCGGCATGTTTCTCGATCAGCTCCCGCAGCGGAATGCCAAGCTCTTCCTCGACATTGCAGGGATTATTCACGTGGCCGGAGATGCAGAAAATTTTCGTGCCCGCATTCTTCGGGCGGCCCAGCCCCGCAAACCAGGCGCCGCCGCGGCGCATGATGGTTGGCACGCCCGCGATGGTCTCCACATTGTTCACCGTGGTCGGGCAGCCATAAAGCCCCATCGCCGCCGGAAAAGGCGGCTTCATGCGCGGCATTCCTTTCTTGCCTTC
>JAGXAE010000006.1 GCA_018971725.1 Pseudomonadota bacterium
GGATTTCGCATGGGTCGTTGTCCGGTCTCCCACCTGAATTTCTGCACCAAGGTCCGCGCCGCACATGGGTTTGTTCGACGACGAAGCGCCAGACGCCCCGCCGCCGGGCCCCAACCTCTTTGGCGACGAGCCCGCGCAGGAGGCCCCCAAAGCCGCCGCGTATCGGGTTTTGGCCCGCAAATACCGCCCCACCACATTCGACGATCTGATCGGCCAGGAAGCCCTAGTGCGCACGCTGCGCAACGCTTTCGCCATGAATCGCATCGCCCATGCCTTCATGCTCACCGGTGTGCGCGGGGTGGGTAAAACCACAACGGCGCGCATTCTGGCCCGCGCCCTCAACTGCACCGGGCCGGATGGCACCGGCGGCCCCACGCCGGACCCATGCGGCGTCTGCGATAATTGCAAAGCCATCCTGGCCGACCGCCACCCGGACGTGGTGGAGATGGACGCCGCCTCCAATACCGGCGTGGACGATGTGCGCGAGATCATCGAGGCCACGCGCTTCAAACCGCTCTCGGCGCGCGTGAAAGTGTTCATCATCGACGAGGTGCACATGCTCTCCAAGGCGGCGTTCAACGCGCTGCTGAAAACGCTGGAGGAGCCGCCGCCCCACATTAAATTCGTGCTGGCCACCACCGAGATCCGCAAGGTGCCCATCACCGTGCTCTCGCGCTGCCAGCGTTACGACCTGCGACGCGTGCCAGTGGAAATGCTCACCGCGCATTTCACCCGCATCGCGCAGCAGGAACAGGTGGCGATTTCCGAAGCCGCCCTCACCCATATCGCCCGCGCTGCGGATGGTTCGGTGCGCGACGGTCTTTCCCTGCTGGACCAAGCCATTGCGCGCGGTGCCGAGGGTGGCGGCGAAATCTCCGCACCCATGGTGGCGGAGATGCTCGGCCTCGCGGATCGCGGTTTCGTGTTCGACCTGATGGACGCCGTGGTGAAAGGCGACGTCCAGGCCGCCTTGAAAATCTCCGATGATTCCTACGAACGCGGCGCCGATCCCGGCGTGCTGCTCTCTGATTTGCTCGGTCTCGCGCATCTCATCACGCGCATGAAATCCGTGCCCGCTTTGGCCAAAAGCACCGCCTTGCCGGAGATGGAGCGCACGCGCGGCACCGCATTCGCGGACCTGCTTTCCATCCCCTTCCTCGGCCGGCTCTGGCAAATGTTGTTGAAAGGCTTGCAGGAAGTTGAAACCGCGCCGGACCGCCGCGCGGGTGCGGAGATGATTCTCATTCGCCTCTGCCATGTCTCGGATTTGCCGCCGCCGGGCGAACTGGTGAAGAAGCTAACCGAAAACCCCACCGCCACGCTTGGCGGCACGCCCTCCGGCGGCCCTGGCGGCGGCGGGGCGCGCGCGGTCGCCAACGGCAATGTGGTGATGCAGGAGGCCGCCCCGCGCTCCCTCAGCTTCCGCGATGTGGTGGCGCTCGCGCAGGTGAAACGGGACGTGATGCTGTACGCGCATCTGCGCCAATCCGTGCATCTGGTGCGCTTTGCCCCGCCGGTGATCGAGATGCGTCTGGCCGAGGATCATCCGCGCGATCTCATTGCCAAACTCTCCCGCATGCTGGAGGAGGAAACCGGGCGGCGCTGGACCATCGCCCTCTCCAACCTGCCGGGCGAACCCACCATCGACGAACAGGAAGGTGTGGCCACCGCCAAAGCGCGGGACGAAGCCCTGGCGCATCCTCTGGTGCAGGCCATTCTGGCGCAATTCCCGGGCGCCAAGGCGGAAACGCCGCACGAACCCGAAGCGGAACCCGACCTGCCCGCCGATTGGGCGGCACTGGTTCCGCCCGACGAGCTTTATGAAGGAGATGAGTAAATGAAGAACATCGCCGGCCTGATGAAACAGGCCCAGCAGATGCAGCAGAAAATGGCCGACATGCAGGCCAAGATGGAGGCCACCGAGATGGAAGGCGTGGCCGGCGCGGGCCTCGTGAAAATTGTGCTCTCCGGCAAGGGCGCGCTGAGAAGCGTGAAGATCGACCCCAAGCTGATCGACCCCGCCGAGACGGAGATGCTGGAAGACCTCATCGCCGCCGCCCATGCGGATGCCAAATCCAAGCTGGACGCGATGATGGAATCCGAGACCAAGAACGCCATGGGCGGCATGAGCCTGCCGCCGGGAATGAAACTTCCCTTCTAAACCAGCCACGGGACAGATGGGCGGACCTGAACTCGAAAACCTGATCGGCTTGTTTGCGCGTCTGCCGGGGCTTGGCCCCCGCAGCGCGCGGCGCATTGTGCTGAAGCTGCTGCGGGAGCGAGAAAACGGCCTGCTGCCGCTGGCCGAGGCGCTGCGCTCGGCCGCCGCCTCGGTCCGCACCTGCACAAACTGCGGCAATCTCGATTCATCCGACCCCTGCGCCATCTGCGCCGAGCCCCTGCGCGAGTCCCGCATCTGCGTGGTCGAAAATATCGCGGATCTTTGGGCGCTGGAACGCGCGCATGTCTATCGCGGCAAATACCATGTGCTGGGCGGCACGCTCTCGGCGCTTTCAGGGCGCGGACCGGAAGATCTCGCCATCGCCCCGCTGCTGAAACGGCTGGAACAAGGTGGCATCGAGGAAATCATCCTCGCTTTGCCCGCCACCGTGGAAGGTGCGGCCACCGCCCACTACCTCACTGAACGGCTGCGCCGCTTCGCCATTCCCCTATCCCGCCTCGCCCAGGGCGTTCCCATCGGCGGCGCCATCGAAATTTTGGACGAAGGCACGCTGGCAACCGCCCTGCGCGCCAGAGGAGCCGCTTAACCGCCTATGAATACCCTCGACAACACCCTCGACGATACCCTCGACCCCGCCGACTGGTCCGCCCTTCGCGCCCTCGGCCATAAAATGCTGGACGACATGGTGGACCACCTCGCCACCATTCGCGAACAACCCGTCTGGCGCCCAATGCCGGAGGCTGTGCGGCAATCCTTCGCCGCCCCCCTGTCCAGCACCGGCACGGATGTGGAAACCCTCTACACCCGCTTCACGGCGGAGATTCAGCCTTATGTCACTGGCAATCTCCACCCCCGCTTCATGGGCTGGGTGCATGGCGGCGGCAACCCGGTTTCCATGCTGGCGGAATTGCTGGCCGGCGCCATGAACGCGAATTGCGGCGGGCGAAACCATATCGGCATCGTGGTGGAACGGCAGGTAATCGCCTGGGCGGCTGAAATGCTGGGCATGCCCGCGCAAACCTCCGGCGTGCTGCTCACCGGCTCCTCCATGGCGAATTTCTGCGCCGTGCTCTGCGCCAAGCAGAAGGCGCTGGGCGAGGCCGGGCACGAAACCGGCGTCAACGGCGCCAAACTCACGGCCTATGCCTCGGCGGGCGTGCATCGCTGTGTCACCGGCGCGTTGGACATGGCTGGTTTTGGCCGCTCCGTCCTGCGCAAAATCCCCGTCGATGCCGATTGCCGCACGGATATGGCCAAGCTCCGCGCGGCCATCGCGGCGGACAAGGCGGCGGGCTTCACCCCGTTCCTCATCGCCGCCACCGCCGGCAGCGTGGATACAGGCGCGTTCGACGATCTGAACGCAGCCGCGGACATCGCCGCCGCTGAAAACGCCTGGTTCCATGTGGACGGCGCCTTTGGCGCGCTAGCCGCCCTCTCCCCAGCCAAGCGCCACCTCACCGCGGGGCTGGGCCGGGCGGATTCCATCGCTTTCGATTTCCATAAATGGGCGCAGGTCACCTATTCTTGCGGCTGCTTGCTGGTGCGCGACCCGGCCATCCACAACGCCACCTTCGCCCAACCCACCAATTATCTCGCCGCCGCCCCGCGCGGCCTGGCTGGTGGCTTCCCCTGGCCGTGCGATCTGGGGCCGGACCTCTCACGCGGTTTCTCAGCCTTGAAAGTGTGGATGACCCTCTCCGCCTACGGCACGGAAGGCTTGGCGAAGGTCGTGGATAATAGCTGCGCCCTGGCCAGCCGCCTCGCCGAAAAGGTGCAGGCAACCCCCCGTCTCATTTTGCTGGCCCCGGCGGCGCTCAACATCGTCTGTTTCGGGATCGAGGGTAAAACCAGCCAGGAGATTCTGGACCTGGTGGCCGACCTACAGGAAGACGGGCTATTCGCCCCCTCCACCACCATTATCAATGGACAAACCGCCATACGCTGCGCCATCGTGAACCACCGCACCACGGCGGATGACATCGACGCGCTGGTGGCGGAGATTTTACGGCGTCTTTAGAGCGCGATGACTTTAGGTTCGCTCGCTTTGCGAGCGAACCTAAAGTCATCGCGCTCTAATTCATTGATTCAGAGACGGATTCAGACATGAGAGCGATCGCTGGGGCGATTCGATCTCATGTCATCCGGCTCTAGCCGCACCGCGACGCTCTGCGCATGGGCGTCCAGCCCCTCGGCCTGCGCCAGCGTAACCGCCATCGCCCCCAACCGGCCCAAGCCCTGGGCCGGAACATGGGCGTATGTGGTGCGCTTCATGAAATCATAAACGGACAGGCCCGAGGCGAAACGGGCGGTGCCGGATGTGGGCAGCACATGGTTCGGCCCGATGATATAGTCGCCCATCGCTTCCGGCGTATTGCGGCCCAAAAACACCGCCCCGGCATGGCGAACCTTGGCGAAAACCGGCTCCGGGTCCGCCAGCATCAATTGTAGATGTTCCGGCGCCACGCGGTTTGAAATCTCAACCGCCTCGTCCCAGTTTCGCACCAGGATAATCGCGCCATGGCGGCGCCAGCTCGTCCCGGCGATCTCCTTGCGCGGCAGGGTTTCCAGCGCCTGCGCCACAGATTTTTCCACCGCTTCGGCCAGCGTGGCGCTATTCGTCACCAGAATGGACTGCGCGTCCTCGTCATGCTCGGCCTGGGCCAGAAGGTCATAAGCCAACTGCTCCGGGTCGCAGCCTTCATCCGCGATGATCAGCACCTCGGACGGCCCGGCGATGGAGTCGATCCCCACCTGCCCGAACACCTGGCGCTTGGCTTCCGCCACATAGGCGTTTCCGGGGCCCACAATCCGGTCCACCCGCTGGATGGTCGCGGTGCCATAGGCCAAGGCCGCCACCGCTTGCGCCCCGCCCACACGGTAAATCTCGGTAATTCCGGCCACATTCGCCGCCGTGAGCACATAAGGGTTCAGCACGCCATCCGGTGCGGGCACCACCATCGCGATGCGCTCCACCCCGGCCACCTTGGCGGGAACGGCGTTCATCAGCACCGAGGACGGATACGCGGCTTTACCGCCGGGCACATAAAGCCCCACCGCATCCAGGGCACCCCAGCGCATGCCGCAGGTAATGCCCTCGTCATCGGTATAAGCGATGTCTTGGGGCAATTGCGCCTTGTGAAACGTCTCGATCCGCCGCGCCGCCACGGCCAATGCCTCGCGCAGCGCCGGGGGGGTTTGCGCCTCGGCCTCGGCCAGTTCATCGGCGGTCACGCGCAGCTCGGCAGCATTCAGCTCCAACCGGTCGAAACGCGCGGTATATTCCAACAACGCCGCATCGCCTTGCGAACGCACGCGCCCGATAATCTCGCCCACCGCCCCAGAAAGCTCCGGCGCCACCGTGGCGCGGGAGAGCAGCTTTTCAAAAGCCGCCTCAAAATCCGGTTGCGCCGTCGCCAGCGTTCTCATGCTTCCAGCGCCTTCCTGAATGCCTCGATCCAGGCGCCAATTTCATCCGGTCTCGTCTTCAGAGCAACACGATTCACGATGAGTTTGGAGGAGACCTGCGCGATCACATCCGTCTCCACCAGCCCGTTCGCCTTCAACGTGCTGCCGGTCTGCACCAGATCCACGATCAGCCGTGACAAGCCCAGCCCCGGCGCCAGTTCCATGGAGCCAGAAAGCTCCACGATTTCCGCCTGGATGCCCCGCCGCGCGAAATGCCGCTTGGCGGTGTTGGGGTATTTGCTGGCCACGCGAATGGCCGAAACCCGGCAAAGATCCGTCTGGCCGGCGTCATCCTTCGGCTCGGCCACCGAAATGCGGCATTTGCCGATGCCCATATCCAGCGGCGCGTAAACCTCGGGATAGTCAAATTCCATCAGCACGTCGCCGCCGCAAATGCCGATCTCCGCCGCACCGAAGGCCACGAAGGTCGCCACATCGAAGGAGCGTACGCGGATCACGTCCACATCCGGATGGCTGGTGCCAAACCGCAGCTTGCGGGAGTTTTCGTCTGTATATTCCGCCTCCGGAACCAAGCCGGCGCGGGCCAGCACGGGGCCGGCTTCGTTCAAAATACGCCCCTTGGGCAATGCGAGCACGATGGACATGGCCGGGCCATTACCATCCGCCCGCCAGCGAGGCTAGGCCACTCAGCTCAGGTTCAACAGCCGGCCCAGCAGCTTTTGCGTCCAGTCCAGGCTCAGCCGATCCGCCAGCTTCTCATACCCCGTGCCGGGCGGCACTTCCTGGTGCAGCTTCAGCCCCAGCGCCGGCACCAGAACCCGCAAGGCGATGTTCACATCCTCCTCGAAATCCTCATAGACGAGCCGCAGCGGCGAAATGCCCTGGGCCGCGAACCAACCCGCCCAGCCGCGCCGGTCCATTATATGAAGCCCGTGGATGGTCAGGATGCGTTGCATCGAAAAATCCGCTTCCGTGAGGGGCCGCGCGGGCGCGTCCCCCTGGCGGCGGTGCCATTGCCCGTTTACCTCTGCCTTGAACGCGGAAACGGCCTGCGCGGCATCGTTCCGGCGGGTCAGGTAAACAACATGCAAATCCGGGAATAGGCGGGTGAGTGCCGGTGCCAGCGGCGCCACATCCTGCCAGCAGGTTTTGAAAATGAAGGTTTCATCCGGCCCTGCGGCGAAACTCGCGATATAATCACTAAACAACGACACCTTGCGGCGCTGGCTTTCCTGCCGTGCCGGGCCTCGCGGATTGAAAATTTCATTGGGCTCGGCAAGTTGCCCCGCCTGGTGCAGCGCCGCGCAAAGATGCGTGCTGCCGGCGCGCGGGGTAAAGGCGATCATCACCGTGCGCCTGGGGCAGCAAAGTCCGGCGAACCCAGCCGCAGCGTGCGCCGCATAGTCAGGAAACACCTCCTCCAACGCCATGCCCGCCTCCAAAATCCTGCCTTGCGGTTAGAGGACAACGGCGCGCCCGCCAAGGCGGATGGCGGATTTTTTTGTGGCGGCGGCGCCCGGTTAACCCGGCAGCGCGCCATCCAGCACATTGGCGCGGATAAAAGCCGGGCGGGCTTGCAGCCGCGCCACATAGGACTGGAACGCCGGCCTCGGCTCGATGGATTTGAACATCAGCCCGAAGCCAAGCTGCCCGCCCACATAAATATCGGCGGCGGAGAACGCCCCGCCCAGCAGATAAGGGCCTGGGGTTATCGCTGCCTCCAGAACATCCAGCACTTCGGATTGGCTGGCCCCAAAGCCGCACATGCGCGCCCGCTCCGGCGGCACACTGAACCCTAACGCCTTCATGGTTGTGGCAGCTTCGTATGGCCCGGCGGTGAAGAACAGCCAGCGGTAATATGCCCCCCGCGCAGGATCACCCGGCGGCGGTGCGAGCTGCACTTCGGGAAACGCATCGGCGAGATAGGTGATGATGGCGGCGGTCTCGGTCACCACAACATCGCCATGCCTCAGCGCCGGCACCTTCCCCATGGGGTTTATCGCGGTATAGGCCGGAGACTTCATCTCCGGCCCGTAGCCAATAATTTCCGTACGGTACGGTTGGCCTGTCTCCTCCAGCGCCCAACGGGCCATACGCGCCCGTGACATAGGATTGGTATAGAAAACCAGCTCCACGCGGCGTCTCCCTCGGTTTGAGGAGAAGCTACCCCGGCGGGGCTTAATGCACCAGCGTCGGCGTCATATCATTCTGGATGATCGCGGCTGCGGCAAGCTGCTGGTCGGCGGCGATGGCTATGGGCGTTCCATCCGCCGCATGGATGGCGAAGGCCGGGCCGGTCTCGGTCATCACCGGCTTCACGAAGGCAATCTCCTCCAGCCCCAGCAATGCCAGCTGCGCGGCGGAGATGTGATGAATATCCAGCATGGTGCCAGGGCTGAAATTGGCAGTGCCGTCATGGTTTTTGATGTTCATCGTCTGTCCTTTCAGGCCCTTCTAGCGGGAAATCCCCAGCCTGAAGTCCCATTATGTCTGAATTAGGGAGAAACTGCGATTTTGCCAGTCAGTTCCCGTAATTGATATTTAGTCCCCGTCCACTGTCTTGGTGGGGGCCGGCACTTTGGTCTGGCCGCGGGAAATGGGAATGGTCTTCACCACCGGCTGCGGCACCGGGCGGATCAAATCCACATGCAGCAAGCCGTTATCAAGCCAGGCACCCTTTACCTCGATCCCTTCCGCGATCACGAAAGCCCGCTGGAACTGCCGTGCCGCGATGCCCCTGTGCAGAAACACCCGCCCTTGGGCATCGTCATTCTGCCGGCCTCTTATCACCAATTGGTTATCTTCCAGGGTGATTTGCAGGTCATCCATGGTGAACCCCGCCACGGCGAGGGTGATTCTCAGCGAAACCGGGCTGAGCTGTTCGATGTTATAGGGCGGGTAGCCGTCCGAGGAGTTTTTCGCGGCGCGTTCGATCATCTGCTCCAAATGGTCGAAACCGAGAAAAAGCGGCGAGGCAAAAACGCGGGTCGTCATCTAAATAGCTCCCCCATATGAGCGAAGCAGGTTAAGGACCCTCCGTTGAGGCATCCGGGTCTCCATGTTGGCATGGTTTCACAGCGATGCAAGAGGGGCGCGTTGCAGCTTCGGTCCGGGGAGATTACATGCTTGGCATGTCCGAGACACAAACCAGCGCCAAGTTGCTGCCAATCCTCATCTATCCGGACGCCGTGCTGCGTAAGCAGGCGCGTCTGGTCACCCGCGCCGACGCCGACGAAGTGCGAGCGCTCGTACCCTCCATGTTCGCCACAATGTACAAGGCGCCGGGAATCGGTCTCGCCGCCAACCAGATCGGCAGCCTGCTACGGGTGATCGTGGTGGATGTGGCGCCCAAGGAAACGCCAGCCCCGATCGCGCTGATCAACCCCGAGATCATCGCCAAATCCGACGAATTGGCCACTCAGGAGGAAGGCTGCCTTTCCATCCCCGACCAATACGCCGAGGTGACACGCCCGGCCCGGGTGAAGGTGCGCTACCAGGATGTGCAGGGCGTCAAGAAGGAAATCGACGCGGATGGGCTGCTCTCCGCCTGCTTACAGCACGAGATCGACCATCTGAATGGCGTGCTGTTTGTGGATTATCTCTCGCCGCTAAAGCGTAACATGCTGCTGCGTAAGCTGGCCAAGGCCGTGAAGGAACAGAAAGCGCGTTGATGCAGACGCAGTTGAAACTCGCCGTCATGGGCTCGCCGGATTTCGCCGTTCCAGCACTAAAGACGCTGGTGGCGGCGGGACATGAGGTGGCGGCAGTGTACGCCCAGCCCCCCAAGCCCGCCGGGCGCGGCCAGAAGGAGCAACCCTGCCCCGTGCATGCCGCAGCGTTGGAGCTTGGCCTGAATGTGCGCACGCCATCCAAGTTGCGCAAAAATGAGGAGGAGCTGGAATATTTCTGCTCCTTGAACCTGGATGCCGCGGTGGTGGCCGCTTACGGGCTGATTTTGCCGCAGGAATTTCTGGATGCGCCAAAACGCGGCTGCCTCAACATCCACGGCTCGCTGCTGCCGCGCTGGCGGGGTGCCGCACCCATCCAGGCCGCCATTGCGGCGGGCGATGTGGAAACTGGGATCACCATCATGCAGATGGAAGCCGGGCTGGATACCGGCCCCATGCTGCGCCGGGAGGCCCTGCCCATCCGCGCGGAAGACACCTCCGCCGACCTGCACGACCGCTTGGCTGAGCTGGGTGCAAAACTGATCGTGCAGGAGTTGGCCCATCCCAGCGCGCCGGTCGCACAGAACGACGCGCTCTCCAACTATGCCCCCAAACTCTCGCGCGAGGATGCGCGGCTGGATTTCCGCCTGCCAGCCGCCGTGCTGGAACGGCGCATCCGCGCCTTTTACCCTTGGCCCGGCGCGCTGAGCCTGCTGGGCGATGTGGTTATCAAAATCCTCGCCGCCGAGGTGGTGCAGGGCGACGCCATTCCGGGCACGCTGCTGCAAGGCGGCCTCACCATCGCTTGCGGCGAAGGTGCCTTGCGCGTCACCCGCCTGCAACGCGCCGGCAAGGCCGCGATGAGCGCTGAGGATTTTCTGCGCGGCTACAAGCTGCCCGAGGGAGCGCGGTTTTATTGACCCTTTGGGCCCTGGAAATCGAGTATGATGGCACGCCCTTCATGGGCTGGCAGCGCCAGAAGCACGGCCTCGCCATTCAGCAGGTGATCGAGGAAGCCGCCGCGCGCATCCGCGGCGGGGCGGAAATTACCGAGGCCGTTTCCGCCGGACGGACGGATGCCGGGGTGCATGCGCTGGCGATGATCGTGCAGATCGAACTGCCGGATTTCACGCCCTACCGCATTCGCGAGGCGATGAATTTTCACTTGAAGCCCCACCCCATCGCCGTGCTGCGCTGCTGCCTGGCGCCAGAGGGCTGGAGTGCCCGCTTCTCCGCCCGGGCACGCAGCTACCGATACGTGATTCTCAACCGACCGCAGCCGCCAACGCTGGAGGTGAACCGCGTCTGGCACGTGAAGGTGAAACTGGACGAACACGCCATGCACCGCGCCGCGCAGCTTTTGCTCGGCCACCACGATTTCTCCTCCTTCCGCGCCTCCGCCTGCCAGGCCAAAACCCCCATGCGCACGCTGGATTTTTGCGCCGTCCGCCGCGAGGGGGAAAAAGTGATCCTAGAGACCAAGGCCCGCAGCTTCCTTCATCATCAGGTCCGCAACATGGTGGGTAGTTTGAAAATGGTCGGCGAAGGCCATTGGCCAGAAACGCGCATCACCGAGATTCTGGCCGCCAAATCTCGCCCCAAGGCAGGCCAAACCGCCCCCGCCGAAGGGCTGTATTTCACCGGGGTGGAATATGATCCACCGCTTGAATTGGTTTGAGCCTCAGCCCAAACTGCCCTGCGCCTGAGGAGTCCCGCATGCCCCACGCCGATTTTGTGCATTTGCGCGTCCATTCCGCCTATTCGCTCTCGGAAGGCGCGATTAAGCCCGACAAACTCGCCGGACTGGCGGCGGCGGACAACATGCCGGCAGTGGCCATCACCGACACCTCCAACATGTTCGGTACACTGGAATTCACCCAATATTGCACCAAATCCGGCGTGCAGCCCATCATCGGCTGCCAGCTTGGCCTGGCACGCATTGGCATCAATCTGGCGCCGGATTACGTCGTGCTCTTGGCGCAGAACGAGGCAGGTTACGCCAACCTCCAGCGCCTCACCTCGCTGTCCTTTCTCTCTGGCGATGCCGTTAAACCACAAATCACCCGCGAGCAGCTTTGCGAACATGCGGGTGGCCTGTTCCTGCTTACCGGCGGCGCGCATGGCCCCATCGGCCGGTTGCTGGCGGAAGGCCAGATGGACGACGCCAATGCCTATCTCTCTATTCTGAAGGAGGCTTTCCCCAAACGCATCGCCATTGAGCTCCAGCGCCACGGCGAACCGCTGGAAGCCGCCACCGAACCCGGCTTCCTGCAACTGGCGGAAGAGTTCGACCTTCCTCTCGCCGCCACCAACGAATGCTTCTTCGCCAAACGCGAAATGTACGAGGCGCATGACGCGCTGCTCTGCATTGCCGATGGCCGCGTGCTGGCGGAAAAAGACCGCCGCCGCGTCACGCCCGAACACTGGTTCAAACCCGCCGCGATGATGCGGGAGCTTTTCAAAGATCTGCCCGACGCCTGCGACAATACCATCGCCATCGCGCAAAGCTGCGCGGTGATGACTACCACGCGCAAACCCCTGCTGCCGCGCTGCCCGAAAGTGCGCGCCGGCGCCACGGAAGCGGAAACCTTGCGTGCGTTATCGGAGGAAGGTTTGCGCGCCCGCCTCGCCTTCGAAAATATCGAGGGCGACGCGCAAAAGGAATATTGGGAACGGCTGGAATTCGAAATCGGCATCATCATCCAGATGGGCTTCCCCGGCTACTTCCTCATCGTGGCGGATTTCATTCAGTGGTCGAAGGACCATAACATTCCCGTCGGCCCTGGGCGCGGTTCGGGGGCCGGTTCGCTCGTCGCATGGGCGCTGCGAATCACGGACCTCAACCCGCTGCGCTACGCCCTGCTGTTCGAGCGCTTCTTGAATCCCGAACGCGTTTCCATGCCGGATTTCGATATCGATTTCTGCCAGGAGCGGCGCGATGAAGTCATCAAATACGTAGTGCGGGAATATGGCTCGGACCAGGTCGCGCAGATCATCACCTTCGGTAAGCTGCAAGCCCGCGCCGCGGTGCGCGATGTGGGCCGCGTGCTCGGCCTGCCCTATGGCCAGGTGAACAAGGTGGCGGAGCTCATCCCCAACAACCCGGCCAAGCCAGTGACGCTGAAGGAAGCCATAGAGGGCGAGGTGAAACTTCGCGAGATGCGCGATTCCGATGAAAGTCTGGCTCGCCTTATGGAAATCGCCCAGCAGATCGAGGGCCTGTACCGCCACGCCTCCACCCATGCGGCGGGTGTCGTTATCGGGGACCGCGAGCTGGTGAAGCTGGTGCCACTTTATAAAGATCCGCGCTCGGATCTTCTCGTCACCCAATATTCGATGAAATATGTCGAGCAGGTCGGACTGGTGAAGTTCGACTTCCTCGGCCTCACCACCCTCACCATCATCGACCGCGCACTGAAATTCCTGCAAGGCCAGGGCATCACGCTGGATATTTCGAAAATCCCGCTGGACGACACGAAAACCTACGAGATGATCAGCCGGGGCGATACCGCCGGCGTGTTCACCTTCGAAACCAATACATTCCGCGGCGCATTGTTGCAGATGCGGCCGGACAGGTTTGAGGATCTCGTCGCCGCCCAGGCGCTCTGCCGCCCCGGCCCGATGGCGAACATCCCGGATTATTGCGAGCGCAAGCGCGGCGCGAAATGGGAAGCGCCAGACCCCTCCATCCATCACATCCTTGAAGAAACCAACGGCATCATCGTCTATCAGGAACAGGTGATGCAGATCGCCCAGGTGATGGCGGGCTACACGCTGGCCGGGGCGGATTTGCTGCGTCGTGCCATGGGCAAGAAAATCCGCGCGGAGATGGACACGCAGCGCGAAATTTTCCTGAAAGGCGCTTTGGAAAAAGGCTTTACCGCCGAAAAGGCCAACGAGATTTTCGACCTGATGGCGAAGTTCGCTGATTACGGCTTCAACAAATCCCACGCGGCGGCCTATGCGCTGGTCTCCTACCAAACCGCTTATCTGCGCGCCAATCACCCCGTCGCATTCCTTGCCGCCTGCATGTCGCTTTCCATCGCCAACACGGACAAAGTGGCGCTACTGCGCGCGGACGCCATGCGCAATGGCATCAAAGTTCTACCCCCTGACGTGAACAAATCCGGCGCGGATTTCATGGTGGAATTACAGGAGGACGGCTCTTACGCCATCCGTTTCGCGCTGGGCGCCATCAAGCGCATCGGCATGGGCGCGATGGACGAGCTGGTGAAGGCCCGGGGCGGCAAACCCTTCCGCGACATCGACGATTTCGCGGCGCGCATCGACCCGAAAACCCTCACCCGCGCGCAGATCGAAATTCTGGCGAAAGCCGGCGCCTTCGAATGCCTGGACAACAACCGCGCGCGCATTTTCAACGCGGCCGAGGCCATCATGCGCACGGCCCAAACCGGACTTGCCGAGCGGGAAAGCGGGCAGATCGGCCTGTTCGGCGGCGGCGAGCCGGAAAAAATCCGCCTGCCCCAAGGGCCGGACTGGCCGGAGACCGAGCGCCTCGCCTTCGAGGCCGAGGCCATCGGCTTCCACATCTCCGCCCACCCGCTGGACATGTACGCCCAGGCGCTGAAGCGGCTAGACGTCACCCCTTCCGCTTCCGTTCAACGCAAGGCCGAATCCGGCGCCACGAGGGTCAAGCTGGCGGGCACCGTGGGTGCGAAGAAGGAACGCACCACCCGCACTGGCAGCCGCATGATGTGGCTCACCTTGTCGGATATTCAGGGCAGCATCGAGGTCACGCTGTTCTCCGAAGTGCTAAACCGCTCCCGCGAGATCCTGCAGGAAGGCACCGCTCTGCTCGTTACGGCGGATGCGAAGGTCGACGGTGAATCATTGCGCATCACGGCGTCAGACATTGTATTGCTTGATGATGCCGCGCGCGAGGCCGGGGCTGGCCTGAAAATCTGGCTGGACCGCGAGGACGCCGTGCCGTCCTTGAAGGCTTTGTTCGACCGCGAGGGACGCGGCAAGGGCCGCATCATCCTGGTGCCCAAAACCGGCACCGAAAGACGGCTGGAACTGCGCCTGCCCGGTGGCTTCAATGTTTCCCCGCGCTTGGCGCAAGCCGCCAAGCTGGTGCCGGGTGTAGAATTGGTCGAGGACGCCTGAGCCGCCGCCCTCCTTACCCGGTTTTTATGTGAAATTACCCCGCTCTCGCCAGCACCTCTTCTTTAAGCTAAAATAAATCGCCTAAATAAAAATCATAAGAGGTGAGAAATGCCGCGCTACCTGCCCAAACAGGGCGCTTCCAAGAAAGCGCCGGATACTGTGGTGCCTTGGCTTCAACGCTTTAATCCTTTGAAAATAAAAACTGTTTCCGCTCCCGCGCCAGACCCCAGGCTGGTGCAGGGGGGTATGCCCGGGCTCTCATATCTGGTGGCGATTATCGCGGCGGCGGGGCTGGTTGTCTGCGCACATATGAACAACGCCGCACCCAACCCTGGCGACGGCTTCGTCTTGCGTGCCGCAAGCCCGATTTCCCCGCCCATCGCCGCCCAGGCGCTCAACACCGTGCTCGCCGCTTCCGGCCCCGCCTGCGCCTTGACGCCCGGCGGACAAAACGCCAGCTCCCGCCTCGCGGTTCTCGCGCACCGGCCAGATGGCGTGGTGCTTAGCTTGGCCGGCGCGTACGAAGCCGCACCCCATGCCTGCCCAACGGACACCCCGCTCCTCGTCTCGCAGGCCGATTACGAAACCCTCAGGAACTAGCGGCCACACAAGCTTGACGCTCGCCCGCTTGGCGCGATGATAGCACCGCCTTCAGGAGCTTATCATGGCCTGCCTTTCCCGCCGCGCGCTGCTTGCAGCCTCCACCGCCTTGGCTGCATGCGGGACCGCACGCGCCGCCAGCCGCCCCGCCGGGCCGCACCCCATCCGCATCGACGGCGGCCCGCCCAAAGCGCCAGTCAGGCCGGTGCGGGAGATGTATTACGGCCAGCTCGTCACCGACCCGTACCGCTGGATGGAGTCCGAGGATGCCGAATGGCGCGCCTATGTCCGCGCCGAGGGCGATTACGCCAGGGCCGTGCTGGACAAAATTCCCGGACGGGACAAGCTCGCCGCCGCCATCGATAAAAATTCGAAGGCCGTCACCTCCGTGGACATGCTGCAAATCGCCGGGCCGCATATCTTCACCCAGCGCCGCCCACCCGATGCGGACATCGGCCGGCTTTATGTGCGGGATGGCCTCTCCGGCACAGACAGACTCCTCATCGATCCAGAACATTTTTCCGAACCCGGCACCCATGCGGCGCTGGATTGGTGGGCGGCCTCGCCGGACGGCGCCTCGGTCGCCTTCGGCATCTCCCAGGGTGGCTCAGAACATTCCGTGCTACACGTGCTGGCCACCGCCACCGGCGCAGTCTCACCCCTGGCCATCACCCGCACGGACGACGCCAACCCAAGCTGGCTGCCGGATAGCTCCGGCTTCTTCTACAACCGCTATCAGGATGTGCCCGCGGACAATCTGCATTACGAGGAAAACTCCAGCGCCTGGCTGCATCTTCTGGGCAGCGACCCGGCACGGGACATACGCCTGATCGGCCCGGGCATCGAAAACGGTATCCCCCTCACGCCGATCGACGAACCCGCGATTGTCGCCACTCCCGGCTCGGACATCCTCATCGCCCAAATCTCCTCGGGCGTGCAGAACGAGGTCTCGCTGTTCATGGCCAGCCTGCAGGATACGCTCGCGGGCAAGCCGGCATGGACCCGCATTTGCGGCCCGGCTGACCAGGTGACGGATTTTACCGTGCGGGGCACGGAAATTTTCCTGCTCACACATAAGCACGCTTCGCATTACCGCGTGCTGAAGATGTCCGCCGGCAACCCACAACTCTTCACAGCAAAGATGGTGGTGCCACAAAGCCGCGCCATCATCCAAACGCTCGCCGCGGCGCAAGACGGGATTTACCTGCTGGACCTTGACGCCGGATTGGGACGGCTGCGCCGGCTTGGGATGGACGGCAAGGTGACCGAACTCAAACTGCCCTTTGCCGGCGCCATTGATACGGACAGCTTCTACGCCGATACGCTGCACGCAGGCGCATGGTTTCAGCTGCAAGGCTGGGTCCGCCCGCCGGTGATCTGCCAGGCGCATGCTGATGGCCGCGTGAGCGAAACCAATCTCGCCCCACAGCCGGATATCGATGTAGCGCCCTATACGTCAAAGGAAATCCTCGCTCCGGCGCGAGATGGCGCGCGCGTGCCGCTATCCGTCATCTACCGCAAGGGGCTGCAGCGCAACGGCAACGCCACGCTGCTGATGGAAGCCTATGGCGCTTACGGCATCACGCTCGATCCCAGTTTCATGGCGCGCTGGCTGCCGTTTCTGGATGAGGGCGCGGTGTTCGCCGTGGCGCATGTGCGCGGCGGCGGAGAGCTGGGCGAGGATTGGCACCTCGCGGGGCAGAAAGCCGCCAAATACCATAGCTGGCAGGATGCCGAAGACTGCGCCCTGCATCTCATCCGCCTGGGCTACACCTCGCATCGCAGCCTCGGGGTGGTGGGCGGCTCGGCCGGCGGCATCACCGTGGGGCGGCTGATGACGGAGCGGCCAGAACTTGCCGCCGTGGTCGTATCCCTGGTCGGCGTATCAGACCCGCTGCGCAGCGAGTTCTCGCCCAACGGCCCGCCAAATATTCCTGAATTCGGCAGCGTGAAAACCGAACGCGGTTTTCACGACCTGTTCGCGATGGATGCTTACCAGCATGTGCATAACGGAGTGGACTATCCCTCGGTGCTGCTCACCACCGGGCTGCACGACCCGCGTGTCTCACCCTGGGAAGCCACCAAAATGACCGCGCGGCTGCAGGCCGCCACCGCCAGCAAAAACCCCGTGCTGCTGCGGGTGGAGGCCGATGCCGGGCATGGCTTCGGCTCAACCCGCGCCCAACGCGTTCAGGAAACCACCGACGTCATGGCCTTCACCCTCTGGCGTACCGGCCATGCGGGCTTTCAGCCGCCGGGCTGAAACGGGCTGAGCAACCCGACCAGCAGCGTCTTGCTATTATCCACGAAGCTTTCGGTTTCGGAATAAAATGCTGTGAACCGTCACGCCGGCTCGTCCTGCCCGCCGGGGCGGCGCAGCGTTATGTGCTGCTGCTGCAAAAATCCGTGCGCGAGTTCGTGGTAGAGCGGGCGCGGACAGACCAGACGCGAGGTGCCAAGCCCCAGCATCGCCGCCACCATCACCGGAATGGCGGCGCCGGTGTTGCCTGTCATCTCCAGGATGATCACGAAGGCCGTCATCGGCGCCTGCACCACGCCGGCGAAATAACCGGCCATGCCCAGCATCGCGCCGAGGCTGGCCGCGTGGCCGCCGGCACCCGCGATCCACGCCCCAAGCCCAGCGCCGACAGATAGCGACGGCGCGAATATGCCGCCTGGCATGCCGGAAATGGCGGTAATCAGCGTGGTCAGGAACTTCGCCGGCCAGAAATACCAGTGCGGGGCAACGCCTTCCACCGCCGCGCGGGCAGTCTGGTAGCCGGTACCGAAACTATCGCCTTTGGTGACAATACCGATCCCCGCGACAAGCAATCCACAACAAAACGGATAGATCAGCCGACGGAATTTCGGATTGGCAGACATCCAGCCCCGCGCCCAGGCGCTGAGATCCATCATCAGTCGGCTGAACAACCCGCCCAGAAGCCCGCCTGCCGAGCCGCAAAAGGCCGTGAGCACCCAGCCGCCCAGGCCCCGCACCGCCGCGTCGCTGCTGCCGAAATAGGTATAGTCGCCGGTAAGCCCCAGCGAGACGAGACCGCCGATGATCACGGTGGTCAGCACCAGGCCATTGGTTTTTACCTCGAAGCTGCGGCTCATCTCCTCGATGGCGAACACCACGCCGGCCAACGGCGCGTTAAACGCCGCGGCGATACCAGCGGCGGAGCCCGCCAGGATCAACCCACGCTCATTTTGCAGCCCGCGCATCCGCGCCACTTGCAGCATAATCGTGGCCCCCACCTGCACGGTCGGGCCTTCGCGCCCCACAGAGGCGCCGCAAAGCAGCCCCACCACCGTCAGCCCGATCTTGGCGAAGCATAACCGCACCGAAAGCAGCCGGCGGCGGGCGACACCGCGGGGCAATTGCCGCGCCGCGATGGCCTGCGGAATGCCACTGCCTTGCGAACCCGGAAACACGCTGGCCGCCGCCCAGGCACAAAAAAGAAAACCAAGCGGCGTGATGATCAACGGCAACGCCCAAAACTTATGCGTGGCATGGAAGAATATTTGCTCTGCGCCATCTGCGGCCTGGGCGAACAACACGCTCACCGCGCCCACCGCCACCGCTCCGCTCCAAAACGCCACGCGCCGCCGCCAGATCCGACTCGCCAAGCGCGGCAAATGCCGCACCGGCGTCTTCAACCTGCTTTTCAAACCCCTTGCCTCCTGTGCCCAACGCCGCTAGTAACCCGGCACGGATATGGGCACTTAGCTCAGCGGTAGAGCATCACCTTGACATGGTGGGGGTCACAGGTTCAATCCCTGTAGTGCCCACCATATCCGGATTTCTCTTGAAAATCATGTGGTTAATATAGAAGCTGGCGCACTGCCTCAATGCCGCCAGGGTGCCCCCCGCACCGGGCACAGAGCAGAAAGCCTTGACGGCAAAACAATCCCGGCCCATTTGGGCGCCAGTTTCCTTCATTCTCAGCCGAGGTGTGTTTGTCTAAAGAAGATATGATCGAATTCAGCGGCATGGTGACCGAGCTGCTGCCCAACGCCATGTTCCGCGTGAAGCTGGATAATGAGCACGAGATTCTCGCCCATACCAGCGGCAAGATGCGCAAAAACCGCATCCGCGTTCTGGCCGGCGACCGTGTGAATGTCGAAATGACTCCATACGACCTCACCAAGGGCCGGATCACATTCCGCTTCAAGTAATTCTGGCTTCGGCCAGCCCGCGCCGCCTGGCGTTGCTGCGGCAGATCGGCATCGAGCCTTACCGGATCGCCGCCCCCGAGATCGATGAATCGCCACGTTCGGACGAATTGCCCCGCGTTTACGCGCGCCGGATGGCATTGGAAAAACTCACCCCCACGCCGGACGCCTTCGTGATCGCGGCGGATACGGTGGTCGCCGCCGGACGGCGCATATTGCATAAAACTGAATCGCGCGAGGATGCCGAGCGTTATCTGCGCCTGCTCTCCGGCCGCCGCCACAAGGTTTACAGCGCCGTGGCCGTTTCAGCGCCCGGGGGCCGTATTTCCTGCCGCGTGGTGGAATCGGTGGTCAGTTTCACAAGGCTGGATGAACCGCAATTGCGTGCCTATCTCGAAAGCGGTGAATGGCAGGGCAAGGCCGGAGGCTATGCCATTCAGGGCCAAGCGGCGCGCTTCATCGATTTTATCTCCGGTTCCTATTCTGGTGTGGTGGGGCTGCCCTTGCACGAAACCACCACCCTGCTGCGCGGCCTAGGCTGGCATTGATCGCCGCTTCCCTGCGTAACGGGCTGGTGCGCGTCGCGTTGCTGCACGGCGATGAACTGGCGGAATTCTACCTTTGGAACCCACAGGCGCCGGATGGCGTGGGTGATTTATACACGGGCCGTGTGGATGCCGTGGAAAAAGCCCTGGCCGGGCGTTTCATGGCGCTCGGCGCGGAGGTCTCGGGTTTCCTGCCGGACAGCGCCGGAGGCAAATCCCTCAGCATCGGCCAATATGTCAGCGTCCGCGTCACCCGCGCCGCGCAAGGCGGCAAGGGCCCACGTCTGGCGCTGGACAGCACCACGCCCGGCGATTCCCCTGGCCTAACCCGCACCGGCCCTGGCCCGCTTGTTGAGCTTGCACAGCGCTTCCCCGGGTATGAGATCGTTCTGGATGATCACGCGCTCATGGCCGAACTCCGCCCTGCGCTGGAAGGGCGGATGCGCTATGACGCCCGCGCCTTCGACCCGGTGCTGGAGGACGAGATCGCCACCCTGGCCGATCCGCTGGCACCCCTGCCCCACGGCGCCCGCCTGCATATCACCGCCGCTCAGGCGGCCACGCTCTTGGATGTTGACGCGGCGGCCGCGAGCCATATGCCACCGCTCGCGCTCAACACCGCCGTCATCCCGGAAATTTGCCGGCAGATCGTCCTGCGCAACATCTCCGGCGGCATCCTCATCGATTTCGCGGGGCTTAAAGCGGCGCAGCGGCAAAAGCTGGTGCCGCCATTGCGCGAGGCGTTGACACGCGACCCGCTCTCACCAAATCTTCTTGGCATCTCGCATCTCGGCTTCGCCGAGATCAACCGGCGGCGCATCCGTCCGCCATTGCATGAAATTTTAAACGGATGAAATGTCCCATTTGCGGCAAACCTGCCGCGCCAGAACATAAACCTTTTTGCTCCCGCCGCTGCGCGGAGATCGATCTCGGCCGCTGGCTGAACGACAGCTACAAGCTGCCCGCGCCGCCGGAGGATGAAGACGAGGAAGAGGCGGAATAACCTTCCTTCTGCCCTGTCCTAAAGCCAGGGCTCACCTACCTCCGCGCTGGGCGATGAACACCGAGCCCAGGATCATCGCCCCTCCCGCCAGCTCGGCCAAAGTTAACGGCTCGTCCAGCAGCCAAAACCCGCCCAACGCGCTGAACACCGGCAACAAATACAGGAACCAGCTGGCACTCTGCGCGCCCAGCACAGCAACGCCCTTGTTCCAGGCAATCAACGCCACCACTGAAATGCCAATGCTCATGACCAGCATGAGTTGCCATTCCTGCTGGGGCATTGCCGCCATCATTTGCCTCAGGCCGGGTCCGCCTGCGACAAGCAGCGGCAACGTGCCCAGAAACATCGTAACCGCCGAACTTTGCAGCGCGCCGTGCTTCCTGATGAGCGGTGGGATGGCCACGCAATAAACCGCCCAGCCGCATGCGCCTAGAAGCAGCAGCAATATGCCGCGCAGATCACCTTCGGCGGGGCCTGCGGAGGTGGCCAGCAACGCGATGCCGCCCACGCCGAGCAAGGCGGCAAGAATGCTCCTCCCATTCGGCGCACGGCGGGCGACAAGGCAGGACAGCAGCAGGATGATCAGCGATTCAGACGCGTTAAGCAGTCCTGTCATTCCGGCGGACACGGTCCGCGCCGCCACGCCGGCAAGCAGGTTGTAACCCGCCACACCAGCCAGCCCGCAGAAGCCGCCGCGCAGCCAGTCCTGCCAGGACCAGCGCCGCAAGGCCGCCGCCACGCCCGGCAAAAAGCAAATAGAGGCAATGGCATAGCGTAATGCCATATAGGTTGCCCCGGGCATTGCCAGATGGCTGTTGCCAATGAAATAGCGGTTGCCAACGGGAGCCATTCCCCACAGCACCACCGATACCAACAAGAGCAGGAACGCCCGTGTCCGAGGCGCCAAAAACCGACCGGAAACGACTGACAGGCTCATGCACGCCGCCGCGAGTGATGGGGAGGAAAATATAGCAGGGCTGGAGTAACCGCCCCCAGTCACGCCGTCCATCCGCGCCAAACGCTGGGCAAATATGCGCGCAAAAAAGCCGCCTTCCGGGGGGGGAAAGCGGCTTTGTAAATCGCCTCTTGGTCAACCGAGGTTGGAGAAGCCCTTGCTCAGCACTTCCACGCCAGGAAGAATCTTGCCCTCCATCCATTCCAGGAATGCGCCCCCAGCGGAAGAAAGATAGGTCAGGTCATGATGCACGCCGGCCAACTTCAAGGCTGAAACAGTATCGCCACCGCCGCCAACCGAGATCACTTTGCCCTCTTTGGTCGCCTGGGCAATGGCACTGGCGAGGGTATTGGTCGAGGCATCGAAGGGCTTGGTCTCGAACGCGCCGAGCGGACCGTTCCAGATGATGGTTTTGATCTCTGGCAGGCGCTTGATAAAGGCATCCACCGTCGCGGGGCCGACATCCAGCGCCATAGCGTTGGCCGGAATGGCATTGACCTTCACCACCTGTGTCGGTGCGCCGGCCTCGAATTTCTCCGCCACCACCACATCCTGCGGCAGCAGGATCTCGCAGCCCTTGGCGGCGGCGGTTTTCAGTATCTCCAGAGCGGTGGCATGCAGATCGGCCTCCTGCAAGGATTTGCCGACATTATACCCTTGCGCGGCGAGGAAGGTATTCGCCATGGCGCCGCCAATCACCAGAATATCCACTTTAGTGACCAGGTTGTTCAAAAGCTCGAGCTTGGTGGAGACCTTGGAACCCGCGACGATGGCCGCCACCGGGCGCTGCGGATTACCCAGCGCCGCTTCCAGCGCGTGCAATTCCGCCTGCATCAACCGCCCCGCAAAGGATGGCAGATGCTTCGCCACGCCCTCGGTGCTGGCATGGGCGCGGTGCGCGGCGGAGAAGGCGTCGTTCACGAAAATATCGCCGAGCTTGGCCAAAGCAGCGGCAAATGCGGGATCGTTGGCTTCTTCACCGGCGTGGAAACGGGTGTTTTCCAACACCAGCACATCGCCATTGTTCAACCCAGCGACCGCGTTTTCCGCCTCCGCCCCCACGCAATCCGCGGCGAACGCAACAGGCTTGCCCAGGATGCGGCCCAGTGCTTCAGCCACGGGCTTCAACGACAGCTCCGGCACGAATATGCCCTTTGGCCGATCGAAATGGCTAAGCACGATCACCTTGGCGCCCTTTTCGGACAGCTCGCGGATGGTCGGCATCAGGCGCTCAAGCCGGGTGGCGTCCGCTACCCTCCCATCCTGTACGGGAACGTTCAGGTCGGCGCGGAGCAGCACGCGCTGCCCAGCGACGTTCACATCGTCAAGGGTTCTGCTCATAGCGCACCGAAATAGGCAGCGGTGTCGGACATGCGGCTGGAAAAGCCCCATTCATTGTCGTACCAGCCCATAACGCGGACGAGCCCCTTATCAACCACCGCGGTCTGCGGCGCATCGAAGGTGCAGGATTCCGGCTGGTGGATGAAATCGGTGGAGACCAGCGCCTCTGTGGAGTAGCCCAATATACCCTTCAGCTCACCTTCGGCGGCGGCCTTCATGGCGGCATTCACTTCGTCTTTGGTCGCCTGCTTTTTCAGCACAACGTCGAAGGAGACGAGGGAAACATCAGGCGTCGGCACACGGATCGAGGTGCCGTCAAGCTTGCCGGCCAGTTCCGGCAGCACCAGGCCAACGGCCTTGGCGGCACCGGTGGAGGTCGGGATCATGGAGAGTGCGGCGGCGCGGGCACGGTGACGGTCCTTGTGCAGGGTATCCACCGTTTTTTGGTCGCCGGTGTAGGAGTGGATGGTGACCATGTAGCCTCGCTCGATCCCGAAGGCATCATGCAGCACTTTGGCCATCGGCACCAGGCAATTGGTGGTGCAGGACGCGTTGGAGATCACCTGCATGTCACTGGTCAGCGTCTTGTGGTTAACACCGTAAACGATGGTGGCATCCACGCCATCCGCCGGGGCGGAGACGATAACCTTGCGGGCACCGGCGGTAAGCAGCTGGGCGGCGGCCTCACGCTTGGTGAACAGGCCGGTGCATTCCATCGCCACATCCACGCCTTGCAGAGGCAACTTAGCAGGGTCGCGCTCGGCCACCACTTTAATCGGCGCGTAGCTGCGGCCGCCACAGCTGATGACAAGGCTGTCGCCTTCAACCACCACGGTGCCGGGGAAGCGGCCATGAACCGAATCATAGCGGAGCAAATGCGCGTTATCCTCGACCGAACCAAGGTCGTTAATCAGCACCGGCACCACATCCGTGCGGCCGCTCTCGATCAGCGCGCGCAAAACCAGGCGGCCAATGCGGCCAAAGCCGTTAATCGCGATTTTCACAGCCACGTTCAGTTTCCTTCCTTCTTGACTGCGGCTATGATCGCCGCTTCCGTTATGCCGAAATGCTCGTATAGGATTTCAGCCGGGGCGCTAGCGCCGAAGCCATGCATGCCGATGAACATTCCGTCAGGGCCCAGCCAGCGTTCCCAGCCGAAACCCGAGGCGGCTTCCACGCCAATGCGCGGCGCGGTACCCAGAACCTCTTTTTGATACTCAGGCGCCTGCTGAGCGAATAGCTCGAAGCAGGGGGCAGAAACCACCGCTACTTCGATGCCCTGCTCCGCCAGCTTCTTCTTTGCCCCCATAGCCAGAGACACTTCCGTGCCAGTGGCAATGATGGTGGCGGCGCGGGGGCCGTTGGCCTCCGCCAGCACATAAGCACCGCGAGCGGCCTTGTTGCCATTGGCGGCATCGCGCAAGGCAGGCACGCCCTGGCGGGAAAGCACCAGCAGGCTTGGCCCCTTGGCGTTCTTGATGGCGATTTCCCAGACTTCGGCTGTCTCGATGGCATCCGCCGGGCGCAGCACCAGCACGTTCGGCATGGCGCGCAGCGAGGCCAGATGCTCGATGGGCTGGTGGGTCGGGCCATCTTCACCCAAGCCGATGGAATCATGCGTGAGCACATGGATGGCGCGCGTACCCATCAGCGCCGCCAAACGAATGGCCGGGCGCATATAGTCTGAGAACACGAAGAACGTGCCGCCATAGGGGATGAGGCCCCCATGCAGGGCAATGCCGTTCATCGCCGCCGCCATGCCGAACTCGCGGATGCCGTAATAGATGTAGCGCCCAGCATAGTTACCCGGGGTGACATCGCCCATGCCCTTGATGAGGGTGAGGTTGGAGCCAGTAAGATCCGCCGAGCCGCCAACCAGCTCCGGCACCGCCTGCACCAGCACCTCCAGCGCCTTCTGGCTAGACTGGCGGGTAGCGAGTTTGGGCTTGGTTTCGGCCAGGCCGGCCTTGTAGGCACTCATCGCCTCGGCCCAGCCTTCCGGCAGCTTGCCCTGCATCACGCGCTCAAACTCGGCACGCATCGGATGCTTGGCCAGGCGCTTCAGCCAAGCGCGGCGGGTTGACGCACCCCGGCTGCCGGCCTCGCGCCAGGGGGCGTAAATTTCTTCCGGCACCACGAAGGGCAGATGGTTCCAGCCCAGCGCCTTCTTTGCGGCCTCGGCCTCGGCCCCGCCCAGCGCTGAACCATGCACACCGGCCGTACCCGCCTTGGTGGGGGCGCCGAAGCCGATGATGGTCTTGCAGGCGATGATGGTGGGTTTGGCGGATTTCTGTGCAAAGGCCAGGGCTGCGGCCAGTTCCTCGACATTATGGCCATCGATGCGCCGCGTGGCCCAGCCATAGGCGGCGAAGCGCTTCAGCGTGTCCTCCGAGGTGGACATGCTGGTGGCGCCGTCGATGGAGATGGAATTATCGTCCCACAGCACCGTCAGCTTGTTCAGCTTCAGATGGCCCGCCAGTGCCGCGGCCTCGTGCGAGACGCCTTCCATCAGGCAACCATCCCCGGCGACAACCCAGGTGCGGTGATCGACCAGCGACTTGCCGAACTTGGCAGCCAGCATCCGCTCCGCCAGCGCCATGCCGACAGAGGTGGCGAAGCCCTGGCCAAGCGGGCCGGTGGTCATCTCAATGGCAGGATGCTCATGGTACTCCGGGTGTCCGGCGGCGCGGGAATGCAGCTGGCGGAAGGTCTTGAGCTGCTCGATGCCCATACCCTCATGGCCGGTGAGGTGCAGCAGCGCGTAAAGCAGCATGGAGCCATGCCCGGCGGAGAGCACGAAACGGTCCCGGTCGAACCAATCTGGCGCGGCTGCGTCGAATTTCAGGAATTTGCGATAGAGCACGGTGGCGGCATCGGCCATGCCCATAGGCATGCCGGGGTGGCCAGACTTGGCGGCCTCCACCGCATCAATCGCCAAGGCCCTGATGGCATTCGCCATCACCCGGTCCTCGCCGGACTGCTGGGCCAGGAGTTCCGCCTGGCGCCTCAGCGCCGCCTCGTTCCTCGAATCCGCAATGCTCGCCATCTTCCGCCAATCCTCAGAGCAGACATGATCCAATCCGCCTCAGCCACCTTGGCCGGGCCTGAACCGTGCCTCCCCCTCTCACAGGTTGCGCGGGCGATTCACGCCCGGGGGTTCGCCGAGCCCAGCTCCACCCAGACTGATCGCACGCTTGGTAATCGGCGCGTGCATAATACTACACGTGCCTGTCATCAACCCGGCGGTGCAAGAAGCAGGGCTGCGATGGCGGTGCCCCGCCCAACGTAGCGCGCATGGCTGTACCCCATCTCGGGGCATCCTGGCGGCGCATACAAGAAAAAACCCTCCCGGCTAGGCCGGGAGGGTTCGAAAGCGATCCTACGGGACCGGTTTAACCGTGGGAGACAACCTCGCCATGCTGGGTGATGTCGAGCCCCTCGATCTCGTCTTCCTTGGTAACCCGCAGGCCCATGGTGAGATCGATCAGCTTCAGGATGACATAGCTGACAACAGCGTCGTACACGATGGTGGTGATGATGCCCTCGAGCTGGATGAGAACCTGGCCCGCGTTGCCCTCGATCAGGCCGGAGTGGCCACCAACAGCCTTGAGCGCGAACACGCCGGTAAGCAGCGCGCCCAGGATGCCGCCGAGGCCGTGCACGCCCCAGACGTCCAGCGCGTCGTCATAACCGAACATGCCCTTGAAGCCGGTGACGCCCCAGAAGCAGACCACGCCCGCGGCCAGGCCGATGACCAGCGCGCCGCCAACCCCAACGAAACCGCAAGCCGGGGTGATGGCGACAAGACCGGCAACGGCGCCGGAAACGCCACCCAGCATGCTGGGCTTACCCTTCACCATCCATTCCACGATCACCCAGGAGAGCACAGCGGCGGAGGTGGCGAGCTGGGTATTGATGGCGGCCATACCAGCCAGACCACCGGCGGTGAGGGCGGAACCAGCATTGAAACCGAACCAGCCAACCCACAGCAGAGAGGCGCCGATCATGGTGTAAGCCATGTTGGCGGGCGCCATGTTGTCACGGCCATAACCTCCGCGCTTGCCAACCATGATCGCGGCGATCAGGCCGGGCACAGCGCTGTCGATATGCACGACGGTACCACCGGCGAAATCCAGCACGCCAAGATTGGCCAGGAAGCCGCCAGGACCCCAGACCATATGCGCGATCGGGCAGTACACCGCGAGCAGCCAGATACCTACGAACACCATGGAGGAGGAGAACTTCAGGCGGTCAGCCGGGCCGCCCAGGAACAGGGCAGGAGTGATGATGGCGAAGGTGCACTGGAAGAAGGCAAACACCGTCTCGGGAATGGTGCCGGAAAGGCCGTTCAGCCCCGTTCCCATCAGCATCACGCGGGAGAAGCCACCAAACAGCGGTGCCAACGGACCGGAACCCTGGGTGAAGGCCAGGCTGTAACCGACGATGCACCACAGAACGGTGACCAGCGCCGTGGTGAAGAAGCACTGCATCAGCATGGCGAGCATGTTCTTCTTCCGCAGCAGGCCAGCGTAATACAAGGCCAGCCCTGGCACCGTCATCATCAGCACGAGGGCGGAAGAGGTCAGCATCCAGGCGGTGTCGCCCGAGTTAAGGGTCGGGGCAGCGGTCTGCGCCATGGCGGGCGCGCAGCCGAACGCTGTCAGGCCGAGGCCTACAGGCACGCCTAAAAGGGATCTTTTCGTCATCAAGTCCTCGTTCCTCATTGCGTTGCCTTGACGGCCCGGAGCCCGAACAGGCCGGCAGCGCGTGATCATGAAAGCTCAGTGCGTTACAAGCGCAGGAAACGAAGCAAGGAGCATGCCATCCGAAAAAATAAAATCTTTCGGAAATTTTATCCGCTCAAACGCGGCGTGGTGGCGTCGCGCTAAAATTCTGGCCACAGCAATGGCACACGTTGCGCAACATTTCTGCACAAAAAATACGCAAATGTTCCAGAAAAGCATGCGAACACCCGGCGATCCCGGCCCGCGCGCACCGCCATATTGCCAGCGAAACAAGTTCCTTGCCTTGCTTTTTGCTGCAATTTTAAGCGACGGCTTTGCGAAACCCAGCCTTTTGGGCGGGCGCGGCCGTATGATCTCGCGCTTTGGGCTGAACAATGAACGGCCCGTAAGTCATGGCACAAAACATGCTTGAATTTTTCACGGATGCCGCGCGAAACATTGTGGCGTGGCGCCATGTGCAACTGACTTTGGCTGGGACGCATGGAGACGCAACAATGACAATCGTACAAGCTTTGCCGGGCAACTGGCTGGATACAGGAGACAACGCCTGGCAGCTTACCGCCGCCACTTTTGTCGGCATAATGAGCATTCCGGGCCTGGCGCTGCTCTATGGCGGTGCAGTGAAGAAAAAATGGGCCGTTAACTCGGCCTTCATGGTGTTTTATGCCTTCTCGGCGGTTCTAATTGCCTGGGTGCTGTGGGCCTATAATATGTCCTTCGGCAAACCATGGTTGAACCTGCCATTCGGCCTTGGGCCTTTCGTCGGGCATCTCGATCCGACCACCTCCGCCTACAATATGGAGAAAGAGGCAATCATCCCCTCCGCCGCTGCCGCCATGCCAGCCCTTGGCTATGGCCAAGCCACGATGGTGTACTTCCAGTTCGTGTTCGCCGCCATCACGCCGATCATCCTGCTCGGCTCTCTGCTTGGCCGTGTCAGTTTCAAGGCCTGGATGATTTTCGTACCCCTGTGGACGACGTTCATCTATTCCGTCGGCGCTTATTCATTGTGGGGCGGTGGCTGGCTTTCAGGCCTGGGCGCCTGGCTTGGCTATAAGGATGCCGCAGGCGTGGTGGATTACTCCGGCGGCTACGTCATCCATCTAGCCTCCGCCGTTTCCGGCTTCACCGCCGCCGCGATCATCGGCCCGCGTCTGCCACGCGACCGTGAAAGCTTCCAGCCGAATAATCTGCTGATCACCATGGCAGGCGCCGGCCTGCTCTGGCTTGGCTGGTCCGGCTTCAATGGCGGCGACCCGTTCACCGCCAACGCCGATGCCGGCGTGGGCGTGCTGAACACCCACACCGCCACCGCCGCCGCGCTGCTTACCTGGACGCTGATGGATGTGCTGGCCTATGGCAAGCCCTCTATCCTGGGTGCGGTGAACGGCATGATCACCGGCCTCGTCGCCATCACCCCTGCCGCTGGCTACGTAAACGGCACCGGCGCCATCATCATCGGCATCGCCGCCGCGGCACTGCCCTGGATGACCTGGAACTGGCTCGGCAAAACCAGTCCCATGCGCAAGGTGGATGACGTGCTGGGCGTGATCCACACGCACGGTGTGGCGGCGATCGTCGGCGGCCTGGGTGTCGGCCTCCTCGCTGACCCCAAGATGATTGAATGGTATGGCACCAAGAACGATGCCGTCTCCGTAACAGGCTTGTTCTACGGCGACTTCCATCAGTTCATGCTGCAGATTTACGGCGCCGTGTTCATCATCGTCTATAACATCGTTGGCACCTTCATTCTGCTGAAGCTCATCGGTCTGCTCGTGCCCCTGCGCATGGATGATGAAACCCTGCTGATCGGTGACGACGCGGTGCATGGCGAGGAAGCCTACGCAATTTATGCCGACGGCCAGAAAGTACCGGTCCTGGGCGACTAACCCCCGCCATTGGCCTACATGGACGGCGCCCTTCATGGGCGCCGTCTTGCGTTTCAGCCGGTGGTGTTTCCGGCGGCGCGAAACTCTGGCAGGCTAGGCGCATGACGCAAGCATGCGATATCGCGGTGGTGGGTGCTGGCCCGGTGGGCGGCACTCTGGCTCTGGCCTTGGCGGCACGGGGCCGCAAGGTTCTTTTGGTCGACAAGGCCGATCTGAAACCCATGGAGAACCCGAATTTCGACGGACGTGCCTATGCCATCGCGCATGGGTGCAAGCCTCTGCTGCAAGAGGCCGGACTGTGGGAACGCCTGCCCTTCGCCCCCTGCCCGATTCTGGATATCGACGTGACAGACGGCAAGCCGGGCCGCGCGCCCTCGCCCCTGAAGCTGCATTTCGACCATAAAGCCGTGGGCGACGACCCGTTCGGCTGGATCATTGAGGCACGCTCCGTGCGCGTGGCGCTGAATGCGGCTCTGGCGGAGTCAGACGTGATTGTCCGCGCCCCGGCGGAGGCTCTGGTGAGCCGCCATGCGGAGAGTGCCATCGTGCAGGTGGGGGATGAACGGTTCAAGACGAAGCTGGTGGTGGCAGCGGAGGGCCGGCAATCTCCGTTGCGCAACCAGGCTGGTATCAGCGTGACCCGCCTGCCCTACAAGCAGACGGCGGTGATTTTTGCCGTGGCGCATGAGGTGCCGCACAACAACGTGGCGCTGGAACATTTCCTGCCAGGCGGACCATTCGCGGTGCTGCCAATGACCGGCACGGCGGAACACCCCAACCTCTCCGCCGTCGTATTCACCGAGAGCGATACGAATGCCAAGCTGCTCTATGGCATGGATGATGCCGGGCTGCTGCGGGCGGTGCAGGCGCGGCTGGGCAACCGGCTGGGTCGGCTGGAACTGGCCGGGCGGCGCTGGCTCTACCCGCTCTATGCCATGTACGCGGCGCGCTATTACGATACGCGCCTGGCCTTGGCCGGAGATGCCGCGCATGGCGTGCACCCCATCGCGGGACAGGGCTTGAATTTGGGGCTGAGGGATGCCGCCGCGCTGCTGGATCTGGCGGGTGCCGCGGATGACCCAGGCGCGGAGTCTGCGCTGCGCGCCTATCAGGCGAAGCAACGGCCTATCAACATGGCGATGCTGCTGGGCATGGACGCGTTGGACCGGCTCTTCTCCAACAATTTCCCACCGGTTCGGTTGGTGCGGGACCTCGGCCTTGCGGCGGTGGAGCGCATGCCGCGCCTGAAGCAGCGCTTTATGCTGGCGGCCATGGGGCGGTAGGTAACCGACTAACTGCCGATAACCTTTATATCAAGAGGCTTTTCGCCCTTCATGAGTTTTGCAAGACCCTGCCTAATGGCCAATTGATCCGTGCTTTCGTCGACATGCCCTTGAGGGAAATATACTCCTCTTTTTAGACTAACGTCGTTAAAATCGTAGCCTAGTGACTTGCCCATAGCTTTCAGCAAGGAGATCAATAAGCCTGTTCCTTTTTCAAAATGGGTTCGTGCCTCGCCCTCACTTTGCGGAATTTTTTCATTAAGAAAATCAAGGTAATTTGCCCAAGCGTCTCTTACTTCTTTATCTTTTCTATTTGTCCCATCAAATAATAACTCAATCAAATTTAACGCTTGAACATGATCATTTGATCCGCCCCTAACGGCGCGAGTTGCCATCAGAGTTTGGAACAGCATCCTTTTGCGTTCCTTTCGATTTTGTGAACGTTCAAGCCATTTTTGTGCTTGGACAGCCGCCACTGGCCCCAAAATAGTAGCTGCGATGAGCAGCCCATCTGACACAGTGATCCCAGTCAACGTTCAACCCTCTCCTGAAACGAGAAAGCAACGATCGGCTTTTTCCACCTAAGCCTCCTCAACCCCCACAATATTTTTATTATTACACTTCTGCAATTCATTCTCCTAGATAACAAATTGCAAAATACATCAATGCGTTATCCTAGAAGCTCCTTTCTGTAGTAAATAACCTATCATGTTCCTGACTCTTCTCATTCTTCTGGCCGCCATCGTGCTGGCCGTCCCGCTCTCCCGTTATGCGGGGCTGGGAAGCATTCTGGGCTATCTCGTCGCGGGGGTGGTCATCGGCCCTTCCGTGCTGGGGCTGGTGACCAATGTAAACGAGATCAGCGATGTGTCGGAACTCGGCGTGACCATGCTGCTGTTCCTGATCGGGCTGGAACTGCGGCCGCATCGGCTATGGGTGCTGCGCAAGGCGGTGTTTGGCCTCGGGCTGGGGCAGATGGTGCCCACCTCCCTGGTGCTGGCTGGCATTTTGATACTGTTCGAGGTGCCACTGCGCGATGCCGTGGTGCTGGGCATCGGGCTGGCGCTGTCCTCCACCGCCATCACCCTGCCCTTGCTGTCTGAACGCAATCTGCTGCCCACCATACCGGGACGCGACGCTTTTGCCGTGCTGCTGTTCCAGGATATGGCGGCGATTCCGGTGCTAGCCCTGCTGCCAATTTTAGCAGGCGGCGGCACGGAACATTTCTCCTGGCTGGCGGTGGCGCGGGGGGCGGCCGTGGTGGCGGCCATTCTGGCGGGCGGTTATTTGCTGGTGCCCTATGTGTTCCGCATGGTGGCGGCGGCCAAAGTGCCGGAAGTATTCACCGCCACCGCGCTGCTGCTGGTGGTGGGTACGGCGGCGCTGGCGCACTGGGCGGAGCTCTCGGCCTCTCTGGGCGCGTTCCTGGCCGGGGTGATGGTTTCGGATTCGGAATACCGGCACGAGTTGCAGGCTGACATCGAACCCTTCGAGGGGCTGTTGCTGGGGTTCTTCTTCATCTCCGTCGGCATGTCAGCCGACCTGGGGCTGCTGGAGCACAGGCCGCTGGAAATTCTGCTGCTGGTAATCGGGCTTTCCGTGGTGAAAGCGGGCATTGCCTTCGTGGTCAGCTATCTGCGCCGCCGCCTGTCCGGCGCGGCCCTGCGCTTTGCTCTGGCCTTGCCGGAGGGCAGCGAATTCAGTTTTGTGCTGTTCGCGGCGGCAGTGGCGGCGGGCACGCTGGACAAAGTTCTGGCGGCGGAAGCCACGCTGGTGGTAGCGCTCTCAATGATGGTGGCGCCGATCCTGTTCGCCGGATCGGAACGCTTCGTGATGCCGAAGCTGGAAGCAAAGAAGAAACAGCGCCCGTTCGACAAGTTCGAGGACACGCAATCCGCCCCGGTGATCATCTGCGGGTTCGGGCGCGTGGGGCAGATTGTCGGGCGCGTGCTGGCGATGCAGAATATCCGCTTCACGGCCTTGGACCGCAGCTCATCCCAGGTGGATTTCGTTCGCCGCTTCGGCGTGAAAGTGTTTTACGGCGACCCTGCGCGCGAGGAGGTAATGCGTTCAGCCGGCGCGGAAAGCGCGAAGGTGCTGGTGATCGCGCTGGATGACATGGCTGCCGGCGTGGCGGTGGCGGAAATGGTGCGGCGTAAATTTCCACAGCTGCGGGTGGTGGCCAGAGCGCGCAACCGCCACCATGTGCATCTGCTGATGGGGGCAGGCGTTGACTTGTTCGTGCGCGAAACGTTTTTCTCATCTCTACGGTTGACCGAAATCGTTCTGGATGAACTGGAAGTTCCCCAGGAGCAGACCCGGCACGCCATCGAATTGTTCCGCAAGCATGACGAGAGAATCCTGAATGAAAGCTATGGCTTCGGGAATGACGAGGCCAAGTTGATCCAGACCGTTCAGGAAGCCGCGAAGGACCTGCAGGAAGTGTTCGAGGCGGATATGAGTGACTTCAACAAGGGCAAAAGCCAGGACGGCGCGGCAGCGTGAATTACAATGCTTGCGCCACTTGCCTGAAGATTTGCGCGGGCAGCGTGCCGCCCAGAAGCTCCTTGCCGGGCGTGTTGTTGTCGTTCCCCAACCAGACGGCGATGATGTCCCCTTTGGCATAGCCGACGAACCAGCCGTCCCGGTAATCCTGCGTGGTGCCGGTTTTGCCCGCCGTATAAACGCCCGGAATGAATGCCGCCTTGCCAGTGCCGGAAAGCACCACTTGGCGCATCATATTGCCCACCGCATAAGCATCCCCCGCTGGAACAACCCGCTCCGGCGGGGTGATGGCGGCGGGCACGCCGTTGATGGCTGTGATGCCATAGGGTGTGACACGCTCGCCGCCATTGAAGAAAGCGGCATAAGCAGCAGCAAGCTGAATCACCCCCACACCACCCGTGCCCAGCGCCATGGTGGCGTCGTCGGGAAAATGATCATCCAGCCCCAGCGTGCGCGCCACGGCAATCACACGGCGCGGCCCGCCGGCGCGCAGCAGAATGCGGATAGCGGCGGTGTTCATGGAATCCGCCAGCGCCTCGGTCATGCTCACCTCGCCGCGATAGCCGCGCTCATAATCATGCGGACGATAGCCGCGCAGATCCAACGGCGCGTCCAGCACCGTGCTGTCAGGCGACATCCCGGCCATCAGCCCGGCTAGCCAGACAACGGGCTTGATGGCCGAGCCTGTTTGGCGACGCGCCAGCACGGCGCGGTTATAGCCCTCGCGGTCGCCTACCCCACCCACCATGGCGCGCACCGCACCGGTTCGCGCATCCAGCACCACCACAGCACCTTGTGAGACACCGTATTTGGCACCCTGTGTCTCGATGGCGGAATCCAGCGCGGCCTGAGCCACTATCTGCGCCCCCGGGTTCATCGTGGTGGTAAAGCTGATATCCTCGCCCTCCGGGATCAGCGCCGCCTCGCGCTGCATGGTCCAGAGCGCGAACCAGGAAGTGCGGGAAACCGGCGAAGCGGCATCGTCAAGCTGCGCGGTCGCCACGTTCTCCTGCCCGGGTGAGATGACGCCGGTGGCGACCATTGCGTTCAAAACCTCCGTGGCACGGCTTGCCGCGGCCTGGGAGTTCGCCAGCGGGTTAAGGCTGGAGGGCGCCTTGGGCAAACCGGCCAGAATGGCGGCCTGGGCCAAAGTGAGACGCGACGCCGGTTCGTTGAAGTAAAGCCGCGCCGCGGCATCCACCCCGTAAGCGCCACCGCCGAGATAAACGCGGTTGAGATAGATGCCGAGGATTTGCGCCCGGCTGTAATGGCGCCAGAGCCAGAGCGAAAGAAACGCCTCCTGCACTTTGCGCCGCAGCGTGCGCTGGTTGCCCAGGAACAGAGTTTTGGCCACCTGCTGGGTGAGGGTGGACCCACCCTGCACCACGCGGCGGTGAATGACATCCGAGAGCAGAGCGCGGAAAATACCCCATCCGTCAAACGCGCCATGCTCGTAGAAACGCCGGTCCTCGATGGCGATGAAGGCGGCCGGAACATAAGGTGGCAGCTCAGACGGCAACACCACGCGGCCAGACACATCCCCGAATCGAGCCACGAGATGGCCTTGCGGGTCGAGAAGCCGGATCGCCGGGCGGCGTGGCTGAGTGACCGCGATGGCGGGATTCGGCAGGTTCCAGGTGAACCAGAGCGCAACCAGCCCCACCCCCACCGCGCTCCAGATTCCCAGCATGACAAGCACCCGCGCCACCGCCCAGGCGCTGTCAAGGCGGCGCTTAAGCTCGGGGGACGGCTTGGGGATCGATGGCATCGTCGGCATTCCCCCTGCTGCCCAGCTTGGCCCCGTGGCGTCAACCGTGGTTTGACCAGGGCGCCAGAATCGCTAAACAGGCCCCAGTGCGGGCGTGGCGAAATCGGTAGACGCAACGGACTTAAAATCCGTTGGGAGCAATCCCGTGCCGGTTCAAGTCCGGCCGCCCGCACCAATATCCGGTACACAAAGCCGCCGTCTGGCAAATTCCCACTTGGAACGAAATTCAAAGCTAGCCTTCGACCAGCCAGGTCGCGTCTCCCGCCCGTTTTAGCCTTGAACCAGCCCGGCTTTCCGGCAAAGGTGGCAGGGTGGCTATAAACCTTGGGCGCCACGGCTCCATAGGAGGCAAGATTGGCGGGTGAGGAACCAGCCTTGGACGAGGCCGGCCCGCGCAGCCGTGCGGTTCCCGCGCCAGGCGGCAAGGTGGCGCATGCTGGCTGGCTCACAACCACCGTCGTGCTGCTGGCGGCCATCGGGCTGTGGCAGCTTTGCTCGGTCCTCCAGCTTTTTCCGCCGATTGCCCTGCCCTCACCCGCCAAAGTGTGGAGTGCCTTCGTAACCTTGTTCACTATCGGTTATGGCGGGCATACGATCTGGGTGGATATCGGCATCAGTTCTCTGCGCGTGGCGGTGGGCTTTATCGGCGCGGTGATCATCGGCGTACCACTGGGGCTGATGATGGCGCGGGTTCAGGTTATCTTCCGCATTATCGACCCATTTCTGCAGTTCATACGGCCCGTGCCGCCCTTAGCCTATATTCCGCTGCTGGTGGTGTGGTTCGGCATCGGGGAGCTGCCGAAAATATTACTGATCCTCGTCGGCACCATTCCGGTGATCATCATCGGCACCATTTCCGGCGTGAAGGCCACGCCGCCCTTGCGGCTTTCCGTGGCGCGCACGCTGGGCGCCACGGAAGGGCAGATTTTCCGCCATGTCATTCTGCCTTCCGCCTTGCCGGAAATTTTCACCGCGGCGCGGGTGGGCATTGGCGTGGCGTGGTCGTGCCTCGTCGCGGCGGAACTCATCGCCGCGGATCAGGGGCTTGGCTGGCTGGTGCAATATGCCGGGCAGGCCTTGCAGGTTGCCGTGGTGATCGCAGGGATCATTGTCATCGGTATTCTTGGCTACGCGATGGAGCTGGTGATCCGGCTCGCCGAAAGCCGCTCCGTGCCCTGGCGCGGGCGGGAATGAACCACATAGCAAAGGGGGCATCATGTTGAAGAAACTTCTCCGCGCCGGGCTTCTGGGCGCCAGCGCTTTGGCCGTTACAGCGCCGCTGGCCAAGGCCGCGCAGCCGGATATCGTCATCGGCTACGAGAATAACGGCGCTGATCCGTATATGGTCACGCAAGGGCTGGGACTGTTCCAGAAAGACATCGCCGGCAATGTCACACTGAAGTTTTTCGATTCCGGCCCGGCGGCGATGAGCGCCCTGGCTTCCAACTCCCTGCAATTCATGTGCGGGCTGGGCATTCCACCTTTCGTGGCGGCAGTGTCTCAGGGCTTGCCGCTGGCCATCATCTATAACCAAGAGCGTTACACCACTGCCGCCGGGATTGCCGTGCGCCCTGGCACCGGCATCAACTCCATCGCCGACCTGAAGGGCAAGAAAATCGCCATCGTGCAGGGCTCTCAAGCCAGCTTCGAGCTTGCCACCTTCCTGCAACAGGCGAATGTGCCGTTCGACTCCGTCCGGCAGATCAACATGTCCCCGCCCGAGATGCGGGTGGCCTACTCCACCAACAGC
>JAGXAE010000110.1 GCA_018971725.1 Pseudomonadota bacterium
CCGGCGGCCAGCAATCTGGCGCGGCGTATGCCGGGCAGGGCGCCGTCGGCAAGCGGCGGGGTAAGCCACAAACCGCCAACGCGCACCAGAACATTGCCGATGCTGGCCCCGGCCACGCGCCCGGCATGGTTGAGCATGATGGCTTCGTCCGCCCCGCGTTCCTGCGCCTCCAGCCGGGCCAGAATGTTCGGCAGATAGTTCAGGGTTTTCACGCGGCAGAGGGGCGAGGCCGCATCCCGGGCGATGCCCCGGGCGATAATGGCGCTAACCGGCCGCGGCTCAGCCACTGGGAAAGCCGTTATCAGCATTGTGGGCGTGGGCGGTGCGGGCGGCAGCAGCCCGCGCGGGCCGGAGCCGCGGGTCAGCGTCAGCCGCAACCCGCCCTCTTGCAGCCCGTTGGCGGCGGCGGTCCGCGCCAGCATCGTTGCCATCTCCGTTGCATCGAAGGGCAAAGGCAGGCGCAGCAATTCCACCCCCGCCGCAAGCCGCGCGAAATGCGCGGGCACATCCAGCGCCGCGCCGCCATGCAGGCGCAGCGTCTCGAACAGCCCATCCCCCAGCGTGAAGCCGCGATCGGTGGTGGAAATACCGGCTTGCGCGGCGGGCAGCAGCGCGCCGTTCAGCCAGATGGTTTCAGCCATGGGCGATAAGGGGCGAGAGTTTCAGCATCATCTCGTCATACTCCGAAGCCGGGCTGCTGTCCCAGGTAATCCCGCCGCCGGCCTGGGCGTACAGCATGTCCAGCGTGGCGGTGATGGTGCGGATGATGATGGAACTGTCCATGGCGCCATCCAGCCCAATCCAGGCGATGGCGCCGCAATAGGCGCCGCGCGGGCCTTCCTCCAGCTCGTCGATAATCTGCATGGCCCGGTGTTTGGGTGCGCCGGTGATGGAGCCGCCGGGAAACGCGGCCAGCAGCAGCGCGGCGGCGTTCAGGCCGGGGCGCAACTGGCCGGTAACGGCGGAGACCAGATGATGCGCCTGGGCGAAGCTTTCCACGCTGAACAGCTCCGGCACCTGCACGGAACCGAAAGCGCAGACCCGGCCGAGATCGTTGCGCAGCAAATCGGTGATCATCAAATTCTCGGCGCGCTCCTTGGGGTCGGCGCGCAGGGCGGCGGCGCTGGCGGCATCCCGCGCCGGGTCCGCATGGCGCGGGGCGGTGCCTTTTATGGGCCGCGCTTCCACATGGCCATCTGCCTGCACGGAGAGAAAACGCTCCGGCGAGGCGCTGCACAGGGCCACGCCCTCGCCTGTGTCGATAAACGCGCCAAACGGGGCGGGGCTGCGGGCGCGCAAGGCGGCATGGCAGGCGGCGGGGTTGAAGCCTGCCGGGCGGGGTGCGGTGAAACGGGCGGTGAAATTCGCCTGATACACATCTCCGGCGGCGATATAGGCGCGCAAGCGTTCAACCCTGGCCTCATAAGCGGCGCGGGGCAGTTCCGCCTGCCACGAAACCGGCGGCAAAACAGGCAGGCCATGCGGTATGGCAAGGCGTGCCGCCAGTTCCGCAATGCGCTGGGCAGCACTTGCATCAGGCCTTTCCGCCGCCAGGGCGAAGCAGCGCCGGGTTCCGTGGTCGAAGCCCAGAGCCAGATCGAACATGCCGAACCAGCCGGGGAGAAGGCCGGAAATCGGTGCGTGGCGGGAGTCTATGCCCGCCTGCGCCAGCCCGGATTCATAGCCCAGCCAGCCAATGGCGCCGCCCTTGAAGGCAAACGGCCAATCCGGCGGGCAGGCGTCATCCTGCGGGCGGGTGGCGGCCAGCCAGGGCGGCAGTTCGCAAGCCTTGTTAAGCCGCAGAACCGCCAGCGGGTCCAACGCGAGATAACTGGTTGTTGCGCGGGGGTCGCCGGTGGCGGCGCTGTCCAGAAACACCAGTGGGACGTGCGCCGCCAGGGCTTGGAAGGCCGCGCCCGGCTCCACCCAAGGAAGTTCGTGGCACAGCATTTAAGGGTTCAGGCGGCGCAGCTCTCGAACCCGCGCCGCAGTTGTGGCCGGTTCAAGTCCCGCCCGATGAACACGATGCGGCTGACGCGTTTTTCGTCCGGCTTCCAGGGGGCCAGAAAATCGCCATCGGCCATCATATGCACGGCCTGGAAGGCGAAACGCTTATCCTCCCCCTCATAGGCAAGAATGCCCTTGGTGCGCAGAATATTCTGCCCCTGGGTTTGCAGAATATGGCCGATCCAGGCGTTGAACTTTTCGGATGAAAGCGGCTTGTCCATGCTGATGCTGATGGACGTCAGATGCTCGTTATGGGTGTGGCTGTCTTCCTCCAGGAAATCCGGCACGTTGGTGAGCACGCGCTTCAGATCGAACGCGCCGAGGCCAAGCAACTGGTCCGCCGGCACGTCGCCCTTGGTGGAGGTTTTGATCTCGGCATAGGGGTTGATGGATTTGATCCGTGCCTTCACGGCCTCAAGCTCGTCCCGGCTCACCAGGTCCAGCTTGTTCAGCACGATCACATCCGCGAAGGCCACCTGGTCCTCGGCTTCCGGGCTGTCTTCCAGCCGGGTGAGGAAATGTTTGGCGTCCACCACCGTCACCACGGCATCCAGCCGGGTTTTGGCCTTCACGTCCTCGTCCACGAAGAAGGTCTGCGCCACCGGGGCGGGGTTGGCGAGGCCGGTGGTCTCGACGATGATGCCGTCCAGCTTGCCGGAGCGCTTCATCAACCCGCCGATGATGCGGATAAGGTCGCCGCGCACTGTGCAGCAGATGCAGCCATTGTTCATCTCGAACACTTCCTCGTCGGAATCCACCACGAGGTCGTTATCCACGCCCAGCTCACCGAATTCGTTGATGACGACGGCGTATTTCTTGCCATGCGTGCCGGTGAGAATGTTGTTGAGCAAGGTGGTTTTGCCAGCGCCGAGATAGCCGGTGAGGACGGTGACGGGAACGAGATCGGACATTTGCAATTACCCAAAAAATTCTGAATTCGGGGACAGGATTTAACGCTTAAACCCCATCCCGCAAGGCTTGCAGGCGCGGGGCGATGGCAGGGGTGAAAAATTCGCGGGCGCGGGCGCGTCCGGCTTCGGCCAGTGCATCGCGTATGGCGGCATCCTTCGTCAGCACCGCCAGCGTTTCCGCCAACGCATCCGCATCGCCGGGCGGGGTGTAAAGCGCGGCCTCTCCTGCAACCTCCCGCAAACCGCCCTGGCCGGTGGTGACAAGTGCTGCGCCCGTGGCCATGGCCTCCAGCGCGGTGAGGCCAAAGGGTTCCGCCCAGCGGCTGGGCACCACCACGATGGCGGCGCGGTTCATCGCCGCCAGCACCGCGCCATGCGGCAGCGGGCCATGAAACGTGATTCCGGCTGTTCGGGCGGCTTCGCGTTGGGTGATGAAATAGCGGGATTCGGGGCTGTCCGGCCCAAATCGGTCACCGCCGATCATCTCCGCCCGCCAGCCGGGCAGGCTTGGCAGGGCTTTGGCGCAGGCGGCGATGAAGATATCCGGCCCTTTATCCGCCACGATGCGCCCGGCGAAGAGGATGACGGGTTGTTTCTCAACTAGGGCAGGCATTTCCTCCGGGCTGAGCGGGTTGGGCAGCACCGCCGGGTCTTGCGCCAGCCCTTGCGCGTACCGCCCGGCCAAATAAGCCGAAACACAGACGACCCGGTGCAGCAGCTTCAGCGCCAAGCGCCGCCCCAGCCGCGTGCGCAGGCCGCGCATGGTCAGCGGGTCGTTATGCAGGAACAGCAGCACCTTTGCCTGGGGAAACAGCAGCGCCAGAGCCATGGCCCAGCGCGGCTTCTGATGCACCTCGATCACCTTTGGGCGAAGCTGCCGCAAGGCCCGTACAAGCTGGAGAAACCCGCCCGCCCGCTGGAATGCGATGCCCGGAAACGTGCCGCCCGAATCATGCCCCAGCACCACGGCTCCCGGCAGTGCCAGGGCGAAGCGCCGCGCCACCAGGGCGATGGCCCCCGCCGCCGCAGGCGTGAAAGATTCGCGCGGCGGCAGGATGATGGCGGTTTCAGCCATTATCCCGCTTCATGGCCAGGCCGAGGCCAAGCAGGAAAAACAGCCAGCCGAGCATGTAGAGGGTTGGGAATTCGTCCGTGGAGCCGATGGGCCAGAGATAGGTAACGACGGCGATGAACAGCGCGACCTGCATCGGCGCGCGCTGGCGCCATAGCCCGGCCGCCATGTCCTTCAGCCACCAGAAGGCCAGCAGCACGAACAGCACCAGCCCCGGCACCCCGGCATCGGTGAAGGATTGGATGTAGTAGTTATGCGGGTGCAGATTGCAGGCGCCGAGCGCCAACTGGGTTGGCGGGATGTTGAGCGCCGGGATGCCGCCATTGAAACGCGGCTCCGGGCATAACTCCCGGAAGCCATTATAGCCCCAGCCATGCCAGGGGGATTGCACGCCCATGAGCATGGCGCGGGTGTAGAGCTCGCCATAGGGGCTTTGGGAGAAATGGCTCATATTCTTGTCTGTCTCGCCCACCAGCTTGGCATGGGTGCCGGGGGAGAGAACGGGCGAGGCCAGCAGGAACGCCGCCGAGACGATGATGGCGATGGCCGCCGGCAGCCGCAGCCGGGGCAGGAAGAAGGCGGCGATGACCAGCCCCAGCCCGGTGAGCGCCACGCCCATGCGCTGGCCGATGAGCACGGAGGTGAGGATGCCCGCCACCGCCACGGCCAGGCCCAGCACATAGCGCGGCACGCGGGGGGAGGCGAGCAGCGCCGCCACCGCCGGCAGCATCGCCGGGTAGAGAATATGCGTGTAGAGCGCGCCGGCGCGGGGTTTCCAGAACGGACCGGTGAGGGAGCCGTCCGCCCAGCGCGGGTCACCAAAGATGTTATGCCCGGTGAGATATTGCTGCCAGGATTCAATAGCGATCCACAAGGCCGAGAGCATCAGGGCCCAGCCTGCCCAGCGGCGGCTTTCCCGGCTGGCCAGCACCCAATGCTGCAAGGCGGCGGTGAACAGAATAAGGCGGATGACGACGAAGGCCTGGCCGAATCCCATCTTCCATCCGGCCGAGCCAAACCCGGGCCAGGGCAGCGGCGTGGAGCAAAGCAGCAGCCAGAACCACCAGATGAGGGCGATTTTCATCCAGCCCTGGCGCGCCCAGGAAAAATCCCGGGTCCTGAAGCTATGGGCGAGGAACAGCACATCCGTCACCGCGATGCAGATTTCCGCGAGCACGAAGGCGTGCAGCAGCCCCAGCGGCACCAGCAGTGTGGCGAGAAGCGCAATTCGCCTGAGTTTGTGGTCCTGCATTAAGTTTCCGGCATCCGATAGAACGATTGGAGTGCGGGGTTGTTAGCCATGTTCAGCCGAACGGGCAAATTGGTCTTGCGCCGCGGCAGGGCCTGCGTCAAAGCCCGGTTATGGCTGATAGACGCGTGCTCCTCGCCTACCGGGACAGGTTGTTCCCCCCGTCGGAAATCGCGTTTCTGCGGCGGCAATATGTGGGGTTTTCCCGCCTGGCCCCGGTGTGGGTGGGGCGGCATAGGGAGCCTGGGCCGGTGCCGGAAGGCATGGCGTTGGGGCCGTTGCTCACCGGTGCGCAAGGGCTGGTTTATAAGCAGTTTGGCTTGGTGCCGGGGCTGGAGCGATTCCGGCAGCTGCGCCCGGTCTGCGTACATGCGCAGTTCGGGCGGGGTGGGGCGTTGGCATTGCCGCTGGCGCGGGCGTTGAGTGTGCCGTTGGTGGTGACATTTCATGGCAGCGAGGTGGACAAAGCCTCCTATTACCGCTGGTTTCCCGTGCCTTCCTTGTTCCGGCTGCGGCTGGAGCGGTTGAAGGCCGAGGCGGGGGCGTTTGTTTGCATTTCTCAGAATGCACGGGAGAGGCTGCTGGCACGCGGGTTCCCGGTGGAAAAGACCCATGCTTTGCCCATCGGCACGGACATGATCAGCTCTCATCCCCGCGCGGCGGCGGGGGAGGGCGTGGTGTTCATTGGGCGGTTCGCGGAAATGAAAGGGATTCCCGTGCTGATCGAAGCCATGCGGCGGCTGCGCAGGCAAGGCTGCGAGGCGCCGCTGACGCTGATCGGCGACGGGCCTTTGCGTGCTGAGATGATGCAGGCGGCGGCTGATGTGCCCGGGCTTTATTTCACCGGCTGGCAAAGCCAGGATGAGGTGCGCGCCGCCCTGGCCGGGGCACGGCTGCTTTGCGTGCCCAGCGTGATCACCGCCGGGGGAGAATCCGAGGGGTTGCCGAGTGTGGCGATGGAGGCGATGGGGCTGGGCGTGCCGGTTGTGGCTTCCAGCGAGGCCAGGGTTGAAGGGCTGGTGATACCGGAGCAGACGGGGGTGATTTTCCCCTCTCGCGACGCGGCGGCTTTGGCAGATGTTCTGGCGCGGCTTTTAAACCGGCCTGATCTGGCGCTGCGGATGGGCGAGGCGGCGCGGGTGCATGTGCGGGCGCGCTTTAATGCCATGGTCCAGTCCAGGGCGTTGGAGGATTTACTGTTGCAGCTGTGCTGAGCGCCGCCGTTCTTGTTCCCGGCCATGATCTGGAGGACCCGCATGCGCGCTCCGTTAGACGGTTACGGGCAGGCGGGCAATCTGGCCAATTAGCTCTTCACCCGCACATATTCGCCCGGCGCATCCTCGATGGCCTTGAAGCCGCGCGCCTTGCCGGGCTCCCGGGCCGGAACCTTCTCGCTATTCTGCGCCGTGGCCCAGCGGTGCCAGTCCGGCCACCAGGAGCCGCCCATCTCCGTGGCGCCCTGGAACCATTCATCCGGGTTTTCCGGCATGTCCTGGTTGATGAAATGGTTGTATTTGCCGCCCTCCGGCGGGTTGACCACGCCCGCGATATGGCCCGAGGCCGCCAGCACGAAACGCACTTTGCCGCCGAAATTGCGTGACCCTTTATAGGTGCTGGCCCAGGGTGCGATGTGGTCCTCCCGGCAGGAGAGGAAATAGCAGGGCACTTTGATCTGGGAGAGATCCACCGGCACGCCCTTCATGGAAATGCCGCCTGGCGTGCTGAGCAGGTTCTTCTGGTACATATTGCGGAGATAGAATGAGTGCATCGCCGCCGGCATGCGGGTGGAATCGCAGTTCCAGTACAGCAGGTCGAAGGGAAACGGCTCCTGCCCAAGCAGGTAGTTGTTCACCACGAAGTTCCAGATGAGGTCGTTGGCGCGGAGCATGTTGAAGGTATTCGCCATCTCGCCGCCTTCCAGATAGCCGCGCTTGCTCATTCTTTCCTCAATGGTGGAAAGCTGTTCCTCGTCGATGAAGATGCCGAGTTCTCCGGCATCGGAGAAATCCGTGAGGGTGACCAGGAAGGTGGCGGAGGCGATGCGCTCATCGCCCTTCGCGGCCATGTAGCCCAGGGTGGAGGCCAGCAGCGTGCCGCCCAGGCAATAGCCGATGGCGTTGATCTGATGTTGCTTGGTGATTTTCTCGATCGCGTCCAGCGCCGCCAGCACGCCCTCGGTCATGTAATCGTCGAAATTCTTG
>JAGXAE010000111.1 GCA_018971725.1 Pseudomonadota bacterium
AGCCTGACCTTTCACCACCCCGCCCGATCCTTCCGGCGGGGTTTGTTTTGGGAAACACAGCTCCGCCTCTCTCGAAGCAAAGAGGAGCCTTCCCATGTCCGCCTTGGCCTTGTTGCCGCTGCTGGGTTTCTGTGCCGCCGCCGGTCTTGGCTTTGCCGCCTCAGCCGCCGCGCATTTCAGCACCCGCCGCCGCCCTGCCCCGCCACCGCCGCGCGGCTTCCGCCCGGTGGTGATCGAGGGCGGCAAGGCCCAGGCGCAAGCGGAGAAAGCCGCCCAATGATCACCATCCGGGCCACGGCAGCGGCCGACATGCCGGCGATCAACCGTATCTATAACCAGGCCAGCGTGCGGCGCTTCACGCTTGGCCTGCCTTTTGTAAGCCTGGGCAGCTCCATGCAGTTTTTCAAAAGCGGCGGCCCGCGCACCTCATTGGTGGCCTGCGGGCCGGATGGCGCGGTGCTGGGCGAGGCCAGCCTCACCCGTTGCGAGGCCGCGCGCCGTGCCCATGTGGGGTCACTAGGGCTTATGGTGGCGGAGGAAGCGCGGCGCCGGGGCGTGGGACGGGCATTGCTAAACGCGCTACTGGACCTCGCGGATAACTGGCTGAACCTGCACCGGCTGGAACTGGGCGTGTTCGCCAATAATGTCGCAGCCATCCCGCTTTACGAGGCTATGGGCTTTGCAAGCGAGGCAAGGCTGCGCCACTACGCGATGCAGGATGGCGTTCTGGCGGATTGCCATTTGATGGCGCGGCTGCGCCCCGGCCTGGCCGTGGACGACTCTGCCCCGCCGCCGCGCCCGTCACCCGCCCCACGCCAGGCTTTCACGCTGCGCGCCATTGAGCCGGAGGACGGACCAGCCTTGACCGCGATGATGAACCTGCCTGGCGTGCGGCATGGCACGCTGGCAACACCTTTCCTCACCGAGGAAAGCCGGAAGCACCTCACCGAACCGGAAGCAGGCATCCAAACCATTGCTGCCGTGGCGCAGGACAAGCTGGTCGGCGTGGCCGTGCTGAAACCCGGCAAGGGGCGGCGGCTACATTCTGCCTATCTCTCCGCGCTGATCGTGCATGATGAATGGCACGGCCAGGGCATTGGCCGCGCTTTGTTGGCGGCAATGCTGGAAACCGCGGATAATTGGCTGGGGTTGAGTCGCGTCTCCCTCGCCGCGCTGGCGGATAACCATCACGCCATCCGGCTTTACGAATCCTTCGGCTTCGAAATGGAGGGGCGACTGCGCGCGGATGTGTTTCGCAACGGCGCCTATGTAGATGGCGTGACCATGGCAAGGCTGCTTTGATGACCATATAATGGGTAAAACACCGAAGGAGGACGAGATGAGCACCGTGCATTACAAGGTCGTTCCGCATGACGGCGGGTTCGCCTATACGTTGAATGGCAGCTTCTCCGAAACCTTTCGTACCCACGACGCCGCGCTGAAGGCCGCACGCCGCGCCGCGCATGAACAGCGCGTGCCTGGCGAGTCGGGCTTAATCCATTATCAAACCGCCGATGGCGTGTGGCACACCGAAAAAACCCTGGGCATAGATCGCCCCGAGGCTGACGTGGAAGGCTGAGAACCGAGCGCGGAGCGAATCTCCGCGCCATCACCCGCACGGCGGATGGTAAGCCGCGCGGGGTTGAACCGGCGGGGCGCGATGAAACTGAACGCCGCCCTGCCAGTGCCGATGCCCTCCCGCGCCAAATCCTCCCGGAAATGACAAGCCAACGCCTCGCCCAGTTTTTGCCCGTCCACGAAAAATTCCAGCACCTGCGGCAGAAACGGCCAAGCCGTATCCTGCGCCCAGCCTTCAGCAAGCCTGCCATCCGCAACATCGATACAGCCACGCAACGCTCCCTCCGGCTGCCCCAAACCGCTGATCACCGGCCGCAGCGCCCGTTCCAGCGCCACACCCTGCAACGGACGGGGCGCACAGAGTAGAATCTCCGACGGCTCCCGGTAGTTCTTGAAAAGCGCATGGAACTCGGCACGGTTTTGAAAATGGCGGCGCAGGCCAGGGCCATCGGCAAAACTCTCGCTCCAAGCACCCTCGGCCAGCAGGCAATCATGCGTCTCGAACTCCGGCAGGAAATACTCGACCTCCTCTCCGTCATAGCCTTGCGTGATGTTCACCCCGTTCACCAATGATCGGGCCAGCACCAGCACGCCGCCCAGCAGCATCGAATGGCCGGGCGAGACGAACAAGGCGCGGTGCGGCAGCCCCTGCCCCAGCGCGCCGGGCTGGATACAGACGGGGATGCGGTCCCGGTTGCCGTGCAGGTCCTTGGGCCCAAAGCGCTGCCGGCCGATCCATTTGATCCGCCTTACCCCGCCAAAGCGCGTGGGCAGCGCATCGTCGATGCGCAACTCCGCCACGTCACGCTCACCCCGCATGGTCTGGATCATCGTGCCACGACGGTAGCAGATCACGATTTCCGTGCCCTGCGCCACGTCGTTTACAAGAAGCGGGGCGCTGGCCTGCACATCCAACGTCACGCTGGCGCTGCCCTCGCCCAGCACCAGCCCTGCGCCGGAAACGAAGCTCTCGCTACTGGCGGTAAAGCCTTCCAGCAACAGCGTGTCGCTGCCCGCGAAGCCGGAAATCGTCTCCCCGCCCGCAAGCTGCGTTACCCCGCCCGCCAGAGACCAGTCCGATCCCGCCGCGAAGGAAATCTCGCTGAAACCTGAGAAGCTCGCCCCCATGTCCAGCGTGCCGGGCGCGGTGCCGGTGAGTTGCAGGGTGGCCCCGCCCGCATGGCCGACTACCTTGCCTTCAAACACCGCCCCGGCGGCCACGCCGAGCACCGCACCGGCTTTGGCCATGTACACCGCGTAATTGCCCGCCACCGTGCCCGCGTTGAGAAAACCGCCGCCAGCCAGATCAACGCCGATGGCGGTGCCGGAGATCATCCCGTCATTTTCCAGCGTGCCGCCCTCCATGGCCACCGCCGCGTGGCCAGTGATGGTGCCGTCGTTCACGGCCTGGCCGCCGCCCATCCACAGCCCCATCAGCTGCTGCCCGCCGCCGGAAAGTGTCCCATGGTTTTCCAGCAGGCCGTTATAAAGCGCCGCACCTGCCCCAAGCCCCACATTCCAGAGATATCGCGGGCCAATGCCGCCGGTGATCTGGCCCTGGTTCACCAGCGTGGCGCCATTGTTCAGCACCACCCCGTCCCCGCCGGAGACGATGCCATCGCCCCCAAAAATACTGCCGCTGTTCAGCAATGAGCCGCCAAACAACATCGCCCCCGCGCCGCCATAGGTGCCGGTGCCACCCTCGATCAACCCGGCATTATACCCGGCAAGCTGCGCCGCGCCGGCCAACCCCAGTCCACCATGTGTGGCATTGGCCCCGCCGCCGCCCGCCAGTGTGCCCAGGTTCTCCAGCGTACCAGCCCCCAGCACTAGCCCGCTGCCCGCCGAGCCCGCCTGCATCAGCGCATCCGGCGGCACATTATTGCCCTGAATCACGCCCTGGTTGATGATTGTGGCACTGGTCAGCTCAACCGCCGCGCCGCTGACGAAGCTGTAGCCGGTGGAGGAGAGCGGCAAGGCCAGCGACCCGCCACTCCCGATCCAGCCTTCATTCATCAGCGTGGCGGTGCCAGAGGCACCCCACACCCCATTGAACCCGCTGATACTGCCCCGGTTGGCCAGATAAGCTCCACTCCCCAGCAGCACGCCCTGATGCCCCGCCGCTTCGATGCTGGCGCCGATACTGCCCGCATTCGCAAGGCTGGCCCCGGCTCGCATTACCGCGCCCGCCGCACCTCCGGTTATCGCCGCCCCCGCCGCATTGGCCAGGCTGCCGCCGGTGGCAAGCACCACCCCGGCCGCGCCACCCGCGATCTGCCCGTTATTCGTCACCTGCCCGGCCGCCCCAAGGTTCACACCATAGGCCCCGCCCTGGACCAGCCCGTCATTCTCCAGCGTGCCACCGCCAAGCTGCACGCCGACCCGCGCCAAACCCGCATTGCTGGCGCCCATGCCGCCGGAGATGGTGCCGTGGTTGAGCACATTGCCGCCTGCCAGCAGCGCCAGCCCCGCCGCATTGCCCTCGATTACCCCGGCGAGGCCATTGGTGACGCCGCCCGCACCGGCGAAACACAACCCCACCCCGGCCGCCGTACCAGAGGCCAGGGTGACATTGGCTTCTAGTGTTCCTTCATTCAGCAGGGTCCAGATCGCGCCCGGGCCGCCATAGGCCGCGCTGGTAAGGCTGTTATCCGCCGCCGCCACGCTGCCGGAAAGAATGATACTCACCCCAGCGGCGATGGTGACAGACGCGGACCCCTCCGCTGCCAACAGCAAAGCGGCGGTGCCGCTGGAGGTAATTGTGGTGCCGGACATAAACCTTCCCTTGCGGCAGACGCGCAAGGGAAGAATAAAATTACAAGTTGTTTATATCAACAAATAATTAACTCTTGAGTTGTACTTCATCACCCTCAGTCTCGCCTTCCGCCGCCATGCGCCGCACTGCGGCCTCGCGCGCCAGTTTGCGGTAACTGCGCACCGAAAAGGGCAGCATGACGATATATGCGAACCCCGCCAGCGCCCCGGCGAGATACGGATCCGCGAAAATCAGCGCCGCGAACACCACCACCCCGAGCAGCAAAGGCATTAACCCAGCATTCGGGATCTTGAAATTCTTGAAACTCCATACCGGCAGGGTGGAAACACAGAGCAGTGCCACCGCCACCAGGAAGGTGCCGGTGAACAGCGGATAGCTTACCAAATTCTGCAACCAGAATTGATTATGCTGGTTCGCCTCGAGCCCGATGAATAGTGGAAACAGCACCAACCCCGCGCCCGCCGGGGCCGGCACGCCGGTGAAGAAATTATACGCAAAAGCCGCTTTCGGCGCCGAATCCAACGCCGCGTTGAACCGCGCCAGGCGCAACGCCATGGCGGAGGCGAACATCAGGGGCGGCAAAAACCCAATCGCCCCCCAGGGCTGCAAGGACCACATGTAAAGCAGCAGTGCCGGCGCCACGCCAAAGCACAGAAAATCCGCCAGGCTGTCGAACTCCGCCCCAAACCGGGAGGTTGCCTTCAGCAATCTTGCCAGCCTGCCGTCCAACCCATCGATAACGCCGGAGACGGCAATGGCGAGCACCGCAGTGCCATAACGGCCATCCAACCCCAGCCGGATGGAGGAAAGCCCGATGCACAGCCCTAGCAGCGTCATCAGATTCGGCAGCATCCGGTTGAAACTTAAACCGGCAAAACGCTGCCGCCGGGGCAGGCGGCGCGGTGGTATCATGGGAAGGTCGTCACCAAAGCTGGCAGTTCCGCGATCACCGTCTCGCCGCCAATCATCCGCTGGCCCACAGCCACTAATGGTTCACAGCCTTCCGGCAGATAAAGATCCGTCCGCGAGCCGAAGCGGATGATGCCGAAGCGCTGCCCGGCCAGAATCGGCTGGCCTTCCGTCACCTCGCACAGAATCCGCCGCGCGATCAGCCCGGCGATCTGCACCACCACCACATCCTGCCCGGCAGGGGTGCGCAGCAGCAGGGAGTTGCGCTCGTTATCGTCGCTCGCCTTGTCCTCGGCGGCACTCAGGAACAATCCGGGATGGTAAGCGATCTTCTGCACCGTGCCGGAGATGGGCGCGCGGTTCACATGCACGTCCAGAACTGAGAGAAAGATGGCCACGCGGGTGCGCGGCTCAGGCGCCAGGCCCAGCTCCGCTGGCGGAATCGCCTGCTCGATGCTCACCACCAGCCCATCGGCTGGGGCCACGAACACATCCTTGCGCGGCGGCAGCACACGCTCCGGGTCCCGGAAGAAATACAGGCAGAACAGGGTGAAAAGCAGGCCCAGCCAAGCCAGGGCATGCCACAATATGAGGCCGATAAAAGCCACGACGATGCCGCCGATGATGAACGGATACCCTGCCTTGTGCGGCGGGCTCATCACCGATTTTACAGTTTCAGCAATATTCATTCAGCGTCTCGCCTTGTTCAGTTCGCCTGGTTCTGCGGCAGGGTGAAAGCCTGCCCGGGAAAGATCAGGTTCGGATTATGGATCTGCCCCGCATTGGCGGAATAGATCAGCGTGTACAAGGTGCCTTTGCCATAAACACGGCGGGCGATCATCCATAGATTGTCGCCGGGGGCGATGACCACATGGCCTTCCTCCAACGCTTTCGCGAGTTGCTCCGGCGCGAAAGGCACGGTTTCAGCCGGAAGCGCGCTGCCATCCGGCGTGGTGGCGTTCAGCGTAATCATGCCCGGACCGCCAGGGACCGGTGCCTGCACGTGCCAATGGCCGGAGGAATCGGCTTTCGCGATGCCCAGCGTCTTGCCGCCCAGCGTAACCGTGACCGTGGAGCCAGCCGGAGCAGTACCGCTGAAAACGGCATGGCCCTGCGCATCGTAATCCACGGCGCCCATGCCAAGCTGGCCGGGCTTCGGCCCCTGGCCGGTGACAACGCTGCTGCCATTCGGGCCGGAGACAACGGCCAAAGCGGGCTGGCCATTGCCGGGCAGAGAGATGGAGGCGCTTTGCGTACCATCCAAAATCTTGCCGTTGGGCAGCGTCTCGGACAGCGTGATCTCATGTGAACCGGGCGGCAGCGGGCTGGCGGGAATCAACACAAAAGCGCCCTGTGAATCCGCCGTGGCGGTGCCAAGCACCGTGTTGCCATCCTTCACCGTCACCGTGGCGCCGGGCACGGCGCGGCCAGCCAGCACGGCATTGCCCTGCGGGTCCACGCGCACAATGTCGAAGCGCGGCGGCTCCGGGCCAAATGCACCTTGCGGCGCGGGGGCCGAACTCGGCGCGGCGGGCGTTGCCGGGGCCGCGGGCCCGGGCGCTTTCCGGCCATAATGCAGGTAAAGCAGCAGCCCTCCATCACCCAGCGCCAGTACGGCCAGGACGATGAGAGCGATGAAACGAAAACTGGACCGCTTGGGCGCGGCGCCGTCCGATGTGTCGTTGCTTGCCATGGCGGCGCCAGCCTGCCACGAACGGGCCAGAACTGGAAGCGAGGCTGAGTTTTATGGGTAGTTTTTCCGTCACCGTGTTCTGCGGCTCCAACCCGGGGGTGGACCCGGGCTATGCGGCATCCGCCAAGGCGCTGGGCGAAGGGCTTGGCGGGCGCGGCATGCGCCTGGTGTTCGGGGGCGGCAATGTCGGGCTAATGGGCATCGTCGCGGGATCCACGCTGGGTGCGGGCGGGGAGGTAACCGGCATTATCCCGGACTTCCTGCGCCAGCGGGAGGTGGAGTTTCAGGGCCTGACGGAGCTGATCGTGACCGACTCCATGCACACCCGCAAGCGGCGCCTTTTCGCGCTGGGCGATGC
>JAGXAE010000112.1 GCA_018971725.1 Pseudomonadota bacterium
GCTTGGGTTCGTCGAAGGTCCGCTGGACTCGCCCATTTTGCATGTGGAACCGGTCACGGCGGAGCGCATGACGGTGGTGGTGGCCCCCAACCATCCCTGGGCCCGCGGCGGCGAACTGACCAACGCGGATCTTCGCCGCCAGAGTTGGGTTTTCCGGGAGGAAGGTTCCGGCACACGTGAGGCGTTTCTCGCCGCCTTGCAAGAACGCGGGGTGCCGCTGGACACGCTGAAAATCATCCTCACCTTGCCTTCGAACGAAGCGGTGCGTGAGGCGGTGGCCGAGGGCGCCGGGGCGGCATGCCTCTCGCCGCTCGTCTGCCGGCGCTCCCTCGCCGCCGGGGCGCTGAAGCGGGCCAATATTCTGCTCCCTCCTCGTCCATTCCAGGCGGTGCACCACCGGGAGCGTTATGTGCCCAAGGCCGCGGCCGCGTTTTTGGAACTCGCCCGCGCCATGCCGTCCTTTAGCCCCTGAGCACCGGCAAGCCTTCGCGCATCCAGGCGTTCAGCCCGCCCTCCAGATGGCCATAAACCGGAATACCCGCCGCCGCGCACATATTCCCCGCTATCCGTGAGCGTTTGCCCACGGCGCAGAGCAGCACCACCTCCCCGGCCGGCAGCGCCGAGGGGTCGAAACTCGAAAGCGGCAGATTCTCCGCGCCCTCTATGCGCGCCGCCGCAAACTCCTCGCGCTCGCGCACATCCACCAGAATCACGCTGTTCGCGGCCAGCGCATCGCGCAGCGCGGCGGGTTGAAAAAGGGCGAACGGTGCCGCCTTGGGGTCAAAACTGTCCATCATGCCGGCGGCTTAGGCCGGTCCGTGCCCCCCGGCAAGCGCCAGAAGATGACAATATTGCCAGCTTCAGGTCCGGTGCCTAACTGGAACGGCCATGACAGCAGAGCCACCCCCCGCCCGACCCAACCTGACGCACGGGCAGTTGTTCTCGGGGTTTTTCCAGGCGGGGATTATGGGGTTCGGGGGTGTGCTACCGATCATCAGGCGGCTGCTGGTGGATGACCGGCGCTGGCTGACGCAGGTAGAGTTCAACGAGCTGTTTTCCCTTTGCCAATCGCTTCCCGGCGCGAATGTCGTAAATTTAAGCTTCGCTTTCGGCGCGCGCGAGGCAGGCGCCACCGGTGCGGCCTGTGCCGTGCTGGGGCTGTTGAGCGCGCCGGTCGCCATCGTGCTTTGCCTGGTCTGGCTTTACGGGAAGTACGGCGCGCTGCCGCCGGTGCGCCACGCGCTGCTGGGGCTGGCGGCCACTGCGGCGGGGCTGGCACTGGGTTCAGGCTTGCGCATCGCCACGCCGATTTTAAAGCTGCCCCGCAACATCGCGCTGGCGGCGGCGGTGTATGGGCTGGCCTTCGGGCTGCATCTTTCCCTGCCGCTCATCGTGCTGCTTACACTGCCCGTTTCTCTGCTGCTGGCCTGGCGGGCGGTGCCATGAGCCTGAACCTGCTGGGGCAGATCGCGGTCCTGTTCGGCAAGCTCTCCTTGCTGGCGGTGGGCGGCGCCAACAGCACGGTGCCGGAGATCGCGCGGATCACGGTTGGTGAGAAACATTGGCTCTCCGCCTCGCAATTTTCTCAATTCTACGCCATCGCCAACGCCGCACCTGGGCCGAACGTGCTGATCGTGGCGGTGATCGGCGCGCATGTGGCGGGGGTGTCGGGCGGGCTGGTGGCCATCGCGGCGATGGTTCTGCCCGCTGGCATCACCGCCGCCATCATCGCCTTAATGTTCGACAAGCATCGCGAGGCGCGCTGGCGGCGCGTGGCCCAGGCATCGCTGCTGCCCATCACCGCCGGGCTGGTGCTGGCGGCGGCCTGTGTGCTGGCCCGGCAATCCGATACCGGCTGGCTGACTTTGGTCCTCACCCTCGTCACCGCGCTGCTCACCTGGCGCACTGGCGCGCATCCGCTATGGCTGCTTGGCGCTGGCGCCCTGGCTGGGCTGCTGTTTTTGTAAGAGGATCGCCCACGCCATGATTATTTCCTCCACCACCGATTTCCGCGAGGCCGCCCGCCGACGCCTGCCGCCCTTCCTGTTTCATTACGCCGATGGTGGCGCCTATGCGGAACAAACCCTGCGGCGCAACGTATCGGACCTTGCCGACCTCGCTTTGCGCCAGCGCGTGCTGAAGAACGTTGCCAAATGCGACCTCTCCACCACGCTGTTCGGGCAGGAGATGGCGATGCCGGTGGCCATCGCGCCGGTGGGCCTCGCGGGCATGTATGCCAGGCGCGGCGAGGTGCAGGCCGCCCGCGCGGCGGAGGCGGCGGGCATTCCCTTCACCCTCTCCACCGTTTCTGTCTGCCCCATCGAGGAAGTGCAGCGCGCGGTGAAAAAGCCAATCTGGTTCCAGCTTTACGTGCTGAAGGATCGCGGCTTCATGAAGAATGCGTTGGAACGCGCCTGGGCGGCGGGCATCACCACCCTTATCTTCACCGTGGACATGCCGGTGCCCGGTGCCCGCTACCGCGATTTGCATGCCGGCATGTCTGGCAAGAGCGGCCCGGCCCGGCGGATAATCCAGGCCATGCTGCATCCCCGCTGGGCGCTGGATGTGGGCGTTTTTGGCCGCCCGCACGACCTTGGCAATGTGTCGGCCTATCTCGGCAAGCCGACGAAGCTGGAAGATTACATCGCCTGGCTGGGCAATAATTTCGATCCCGCCATCGCCTGGGCGGATCTGCACTGGCTGCGCGATTTCTGGAAAGGCAAGATCATCATCAAGGGCATTCTGGACCCCGAGGATGCACGTGAGGCGGTGAAATTCGGCGCGGATGGCATCGTCGTCTCCAACCATGGCGGAAGACAGCTGGACGGCGTGCTCTCCTCCGCCAGCGCTTTGCCCCGCATTGCGGACGCCGTGGGCGGCGAGCTGAAAATCCTGGCCGATAGCGGGGTGCGCTCAGGCCTGGACGTGGTGCGGATGCTGGCGCTGGGCGCGGATGCGGTGCTGCTGGGCCGGGCTTATATCTACGCCATGGCCTATGGCGGCGAAGCAGGCATCGCCAAGCTGCTGGAGATCATCGCCAAGGAAATGCGCGTGGCCATGGCGCTCACCGGGGTGACGAAAATCTCGGAGATTAACGCGGAGATTCTGGACCGGGGCTGAGCGGCCCGCACACAGGGCCGGGGCAGGCCATCTCCGCCGCCACCGCGCGGCTGGACTGGTCCGCCTTTATCGCCACGCGCACGGCACCCGGCGGCACCGCATCGCCAGGGTGCACCAGCAACAACCGCATGGCATCCGGCGCGGCTTCGATGAAAGGGCCGGGCACGCCGACGCCGTCATTGCCGTAAGGCAGCGCCACCACATCGCCCGGATAGGCCGCCGCCAGACGGGCGGCGCGGCCCTGCGGCTGCATGGTGGAATTTGCGAGCATCAGCCCTGCCACGGCGGCCGCACCCACACCCAGCCAGAGCGCCAGTAAAACACCCGGCAGCGCCGGGGCCACGGCCAGCGCCACCCAGGGCAGGCCAAAGGCGAGATAGCGGATCTCGATGGGCGTGTTGTGGAAAATCACCCCCAGCGCCAGCAGCCCCAAGGGCGTGGCGGCGGCCAACGCCAAAAACCCCACCCCCTGGGGCCGCCTTGCCGCGAACACCACTCCGGCCAAACCCAGCAACCCCAACAGCACCGCCATAACCACCCGGGCGCCCCCCGCATAAAGCGGCAAACCGCCGAACAGCGCAGCCCCGCCATCCTGAAACATTTCGTTCAACGCCGGCCCCCAGGCAAAGGCCGCGAACTGCCCATTGCGCGAGGCGTGCTGGGCCAGGAAGAACCAGAAACAGGCGGTGAGCCAGGACAGCATCACGGCCAGCGTCACAGCCCCGCGCCGCCAGTGCCGCCAGCAAAGCCAGGCCAGCATCGCGGCGGCGGTGAACACGGCGAGATAATCTGAGAACACCGCGGCACCGAAGCACAGCCCCGCCATCGGGGCCGCCCGCGCATCCCGCTCCGCCCGCAAGGCGAAGTAAACGCCCCATATGTCCAGCGCCTGCACCAGCGCGTAAGGCCGGGCTAGAATGCCGGTATAGCAAAACCCGTAAGACAGCAGCGCCATGGCCAGCACCGGCAGCGCCGGCAGGCGACACAGCAGCGCGATGCGCGAAAGCCCCGCCAGCCCCGCCAGGGTGAAGCCCACCGAAAGCAGCCGGGCCGTGAACCAACCCATCCCCGCCGCGCGCCGCCATAATTCCAGCGCCCAGAAATAGAGCGGCGGGTGCACATCCCCCCGGCGCAGATTCTGCGCGATCCGCCAGAACGAGGCATGGCCATCGTACAGCCAGCGCACGGAACCGGCGGTGAACACGCCTTGCGGCCAGGCCGGCCTTGCATGCCCGGCGGTCAGGAAAATGGAATACGCCTCGTCATATTCCGGGCCGCGCAGCCGGGCGGCCAGCAGCAGCAGCGCGGCGGCGGCCGGCCAGAACAGCCAGCCCCCGCCGGGCCTTGGCCTCAACTGCCAAAATCCTGCTGGATATTCGGGTCGTACCGCCGGGCCTGCGCCAGATCCGCCGCGGCGGCGGTCTGGTTGCCGCTGGCTTGTTCCGCCAATGCCCGCCCGTATAGCGAGGTTGCGAGTGTCGGGGCCGCTTTCAGCGCCTGGCCGTAATAATTGATCGCCTGTTTGTCGTCTTTCAGCTTCAAATAGACGAAGCCGATGGAATCCAGTGTCGCGGCATTGCCGGGGTCGACGCCAAGGGATTTCTGGCAATAGCCGAGCGCCTCGGCCGGCTTGCCGTCCAGCGCCAGAAACCAGCAGCGATTGTTCAAATCCTCCGCCGAATCCGGTTGCAGCTGCAATATCTCCGCCTCGTTCGCCGCCGCCTTGGCGTAGTTGTGCAAATTGCCATAGGCCACGGCGCGGTCCTGATAGGCGGGCAGGAATTTAGGATCGAGTGCGATGGCCCTGCTGTCATCGGCAATGGCGGCTTCGGGCTGCGCCTGCTCCAGCGCGGCGCGCATTGCGTAGGCTTGCGGCGCTTTCGGATTCAGCGCCATGGCGCGCGCCACATCCGCCACGGCCAGCGCCGCCTGGTCGTTCTGCTTATACGCCCCGGCGCGCAACAGCAGCGCCTGGTAGAGCATGTCCTCATCCTGGCCGGCATCGTTCACCGCCACCGTCAAATCAGTAATCGCGGCGGCGGTCTGGTTCAGCGCCGCCTCCACCCCGGCGCGCTGCAAACGCAGGCGCGGATCGTTGGGCGCAAAGGCGATGGCGCTGCCAAGATCAGCCAAAGCCGGTTGCGGCTGATTCTGGTGCAGCTCTATCAACGCGCGCTTCTGATAATAAGCGGCGTTGTCGGGGGCGAGCTTGATCGCCTGGCCCTCATCGGCCAGCGCGGCGGCAAGGTCGTTATCCATCGCCTCAATGGTGGCGCGCGCGTCATAGGCCGCGGCGTCGCCAGGCTGCAGCTCCACAGCATGCCCTGCATCGGCCAGGGCCGCATCGGGCCGCTCCAGCGCAATCTCGGCCAGCGCCTTGTCGGTAAAGGCGGCGGCATCATGCGGGTTGCGCTGCAAGGCGGACGTGGCGTCAGCCAGCGCTTCGGGAAATTTCCCCATCTGCAGCTCGGCATAGGCGCGGTCCACATAGGGCCCCGGCGTTTCGGGTGAAAGCGCCACTGCACGGTTGGCATCCGCCAGAGCGGCGGGAAATTGGCTGAGATGCGATTCCGCCTCCGACCGCGCGGCAAGCCCAAGCCCGTTATCCGGCTGCGCGGCCAGCAGCGCGTTTTCCTCCGTTAGCGCGCCTTGCCAGTCGCCCGAGGCGGCATCGGCCAGCCCGCGCACCAGATGCAAACGCGGATCGGTATCGCCCAGCGCCGCGGCATGCTTGGCATCAGCCAGAGCCGTTGCGGCACCCCCGCCGGCAAGCTCGGCCAGAGCGCGGTTCAGCAGCGCGTCGCCGCTGCTGGGGTCATGCTGCAAGGCGGCGCTTTCATCGCTTATCGCCGCCTGCCAGTTTCCCCCCAGCAGATCAATCTCGCCGCGCAGAGCAAGGGGAGACGCGTTGTCCGGGATAAGTGATATCGCCTGATTCACCGCGTCCAGCGCCGGCTGGGGCTGGTGCAAAGCGAGATAAGCACGGGCCAGGGCGACATAGATGCCGCCATTCTCGGGGTTCAGGGCAATGCCGGCCTGTGCGTCCGCCAAAGCGGCCTGGGGCTGGTTCAGCTGTAATTCAGCCAGGGCGCGGTTGTTATACGCCTCGAAATCCAGCGCCTCCATATCCTGCCCGGCGGCCAGGATGGCGCCGCACCCCGCCACTTCGCGTGCGGGGTTATGGCTTTCGCAGGATGCGGCGGAAGGCGGCGCGTCCGCCAGGGCGGGCAACGCCGCGAGAAGCGCGATCAGGGAACCGAGAGCCGCACGCCGCATCATTCATCCTTCAAGGCGCGGCCCATCAGCGCCGCCATGGTTTGCGGTATATTCATTTCACCGGAAAGCAGCTTTGTCACGGCCTGGGTGATCGGCATGTCCACCCTGGCCTCAGCCGCCCTGGCCAGCAAAGCGGGCGCGGTCATCACGCCTTCGGTCACGGCGGAGCGGCCGCCGAGAATTTCCGCCAGGCTTTGCCCCTGCCCTAGCCCTAACCCCAGCGAGTAATTGCGGCTGCTGGCACCCGTGCAGGTAAGCAGCAAATCCCCCAGACCGGAAAGGCCGGAGATGGTTTCTGGCTTGCCGCCCAACGCCACCGCGAGGCGCGCGATTTCCGCCAGGCCGCGTGTGATGAGCGCCGCGCGCGCATTCTCCCCCAGCCCCGCCCCCATCACCACCCCGGCGGCGATGGCGATGACGTTTTTCGCCGCCCCGCCCAGGGCCGCGCCGATGATGTCCGGCGAGCCATAGAGCCGGAAGCTGGGCGTATGCAGGGCCTTGATGAGATTCGCCCGCAAAGCGGTGTCTGGCGTGGCAAGCACGGCGGCGGCGGGCAGACCGGCGGCGATCTCATGCGCGAAATTGGGGCCGGTGAGGATGGCGCAAGGGCTGGTGACGATTTCCGGCGGCAGCAGATGCGTGCCGGCCTCCAGCCCCTTGCAGCACAACACCAATGGCGCATCCGGCAAGCCAGGCAAGATGCCGCGCAGATGCTGCATCGGCACGGCGACGACCAGAATATCCGCCACCGGCGTCTCAGCCGTCACGCGCAGGCCGGGCGGAAAACCCGCGCCGGGCAAACGGGGATTTTCCCGCCTTTGCCGCATGGTTTCGGCTTTTTGCGCATCCCGCGCCCAGAGCGTGACATCGCG
>JAGXAE010000113.1 GCA_018971725.1 Pseudomonadota bacterium
TTGGCGCGCGGGTTCATCCAAGAGCCAAAAACGGCGCCGATGGCGCCCCAAAGCTGGTCCTGCGGATTCTGCGGGAAGGGCTTGTTCAGCTCCTCCTGCACCATCTTCTTGTAGCCCTCGACCACTTCCTGCCAATGCGCGGGAGAGAGTGCTGTATCCTCGGTCACATCGGCATCGAGCTTCACCTGCTCGATGATTTCCTCAAAGCGGTGATGGTCCACGCCCAGCACCACCGAGCCATACATCTGGATAAAGCGGCGGTAGCTGTCCCACGCGAAGCGCTCATCGCCGGAAGCAGCGGCGAGGCCGAGCACGGTTTCGTCGTTAAGGCCAAGGTTCAGCACCGTATCCATCATGCCCGGCATGGAAACGCGCGCACCCGAACGCACGGAAACCAGCAGCGGCTTTTCCTTGTCGCCAAACTTGCGCTCCACGGCTTTTTCTATCCGGGCCAGCGCCTCATCCACCTGGGCTTTCAGCTCGGCGGGGTAGTTGCGGTCGTTCTCATAATACGCGGTGCAGACTTCGGTGGTGATGGTGAAGCCCGGTGGCACCGGCAGGTCGATGCTCGCCATCTCCGCCAGATTGGCGCCTTTACCGCCAAGCAAGTTGCGTAGCGAGGCATTTCCGTCATTCACGCCAGCGCCGAAATTATACACCCACTTCGTCATGACCTTGGTCTCCTCAACCCTCAATCCGCGAAAAATCAGCAACCTGGTCTACCGCCCACGTAAAGCTGTTCAGCAATCGCAAACGATTACGGCGCAATTCAGGCGCGTCAGCGTTAACCGTTACGTTTTCAAAAAACGCATCAATAACCGGTCGTAATGAAGCCAACACGACCATCGCTTCGGGGTAGCGTTCTTGAGTCAGCAAATCTTCGGCACTGTCTCCAAGTAAGGCCATCCCTTTGGAAAGTCCTAATCTCTCCCAAGCACCTCGAATGGCCAAGTTGAGCTGCTTCTCTTCAACTAGGTTCATCAAAGCTATGTCTACATCCAAGCCAGCTTCGCCCTCTCTCGTAACAATGCTATCCGCGCGCTTATAAGCGGCCAGAAGATTCTTCCCGTCCTCGGTGCCCAGCATGGCTTCCAGCGCCGCCACGCGCTTCATTAGCCGCACCAGATCGTCGTCCTCGCCCGCCGCCAGCACGGCATCCAGCACATCAAAGCGCCTGCCCTCGCCACGCAGTTTCACGCGCAGCCGCTCGATGATAAACCCGAACAGCTCCTTGTCGCCCCGCAATTGCGGCAGCAGGTTCAGGCGCAGATCATTCTCCAGAATAATCCGGATCACCCCCAATGCCGCGCGGCGCAGCGCGAACGGGTCACCGGAGCCGGTGGGTTTCTCGCTCACCGCGAAAAACTCCCGCAGCGTGTCCAGCTTGTCCGCCAGCGCCACCGCAACCGGAACGATCCCGGTTGGCACATCGTCCGACGGGCCTTTGGGCTGATAATGGGTGCGGATGGCATGGCCGACCAACGGTCCATCCCAGCCATGATAGCTCCGCTCCGCGTAATAGCCACCCATGATGCCCTGCAACTCAGGGAACTCACCCACCATGCCGGTGACGAGATCAGCTTTTGCCAGCAACCCGGCAGTTTCCGCTTGCTTGCTCTCGTAGCCGTCTGCGCCAAGCTGTTCGGCGATTTCCTTGGCCAGTCTCGCAATCCGGTCCGCGCGCTGACGCTGCGTGCCAATCTTCGCGTGGAAGGTAATCTTCTCCAGCTTCGGCAGCAGCGCATCCAAAGGCGTCTTCAAATCCAGCGCCCAAAAATGCCGCGCATCGGAAAGCCGCGCGCGCAGCACCCGCTCATTGCCCGCGATAATCGCCGCACCGTTATCGTCCGCCGCCAAATTCGCCACAAAGGCGAAATACGGCGCCGGGGCGCCGGTTTCATCCCGCAGTGCAAAATACTTTTGGTTAATCTTCATCGAGAGCTCGCGCACTTCCGGCGGCAGCTCCATGAATTCCGGGTCGATCCCGCCGATCAGCGGCACCGGAAATTCCACCAGCCCGGTCACCTCGTCCAGCAGGCCGTCGTCCGGCGCCACGGAAAGGTTAAGCTTCGCGGCCTCTTCGGCAATCCCCTCGGCGATCATGGCGCGGCGCTCATGCTGATTGGCGATCACGCGATGCTCGCGCAATTTTTCCTCCCACACCGCAGCGGAGGACACCTCGAACGGCCCTTTCCCATGCACGCGGTGGCCTTCCGTCTGGTTGCCGGTTTCCACAGGCCCCAGCTTGAACTTCACCACCTCGCCATCCAGCAGGCACACAATCCGTCGCAGCGGGCGCACCCAGGTAAACTCCCCGCCCGAACCCCAGCGCATGGATTTCGGCCATGGCAAGCCTCCCAAGAATCGCGGCAGTTCAGCTAAAATTGTCGCTTGGGCGGAGGAAGCAGCCAGTCTGCGCCGTAAATAATATTTGCCATTTTCGATAATCAATTCGCTTCGCTCAGCGCCATGCTTCCGAAGAAAACCGTCGATGGCAGCATCGGGCGCGCCTTCGCGTGGCCCCACAGACTCAACGAAGTCAGACTTTCCAGCACGGTCATCCTCATTCACTTGTGCCGTGAACCCGATTCTTCTTGGTCCAAAGAAAATATTAGCGCCCGTAGGCTTAAGAAATTGAAGTGCATGCAGGCAACGCCGCTGCAATTCCACCGCTGCCGCATTTTGCATCCGCGCCGGAATTTCCTCGGAGAACAGTTCCAGAAAAAACTCAGCCATTATTCCCCCGCCAGCCAGGCTTCGGCGCAGGCCTTCGCCAGATTCCGCACCCGCGCGATGTAAGCGGCGCGTTCCGCCACCGAGATCACACCCCGCGCATCCAGCAGGTTGAACAGATGGCTGGCCTTGATGCACTGGTCGTAAGCCGGCTGGGCCACGCCAGCCGCCACCAGCGCCTGGCACTCGGCCTCGGCATCCTCAAAATGCCGCGCCAGCACCTCGGTATTGGCCAGCTCGAAATTATGCTTGGAGTAATCCCGCTCAGCCCGCAGGAACACGTCGCCATAGGAAACGCCCTGGCCGTTGAAATCCAGGTCGTACACATTCTCAACGCCCTGCACATACATGGCGAGGCGCTCCAGCCCATAGGTCAGCTCCGCGCTGGGCGAAACACAGGCGATGCCGCCCACCTGCTGGAAATAGGTGAACTGAGTCACCTCCATGCCATCGCACCAGACTTCCCAGCCCAGCCCCCAGGCGCCCAGCGTCGGGCTTTCCCAGTCATCCTCCACAAAGCGGATGTCGTGCTTGCGCCGGTCAATGCCGATGGCGTCATAGCTCTCCAGCAGCAGCTCCTGGATATTGTCCGGGCTTGGCTTCAACAGCGCCTGATACTGATAATAATGCTGCAACCGGTTCGGGTTCTCGCCATACCGCCCGTCCGATGGCCGGCGGGAGGGCTGCACATAGGCCGCCTTCCAGGGCTTCGGCCCCAAGGCGCGCAGCGTGGTGGCGGGGTGAAAGGTTCCGGCCCCCATCTCCACATCGTATGGTTGGAGAATCACACAGCCCTGCCTGGCCCAGAACGCGTGCAATGTCAGAATGATGTCCTGGAAGCTCTTCGGCTTGCCTTGGGTGGTTTGGACTGTCATGGACCTTTGATTAAACTGACGCGCCGCAGCAATACGGCCCCCTACTGTGAAGAGCAACCGCGAAGGACTGCAAATGAACATAACAGCGCAGTGGAAACCGCAGGACTGGGCCGGCGTGGCGCTGGCGGTGCTTACCGGTGGCGGGGCTTTCGCCTTCCGGCAGCTGGCGATTGTGCCGCGCGCCACCGTGGGTATCTGCGCCGCCGCCTCACCGCCGGGCTGGTGCGTGCCGCGCAGCTGGGATTTGATCGGGCAATATCTGGGCAGCTTCGGCTGGGCGGCGCTGGCGGCGGGGCTGCTGGCGTTCTTCTGGGGCCGGCGCTGGATAGCGGGGCTGGCCATCGGCCTCGGCATCGCCGCGGTGGTGAATTATAATGGCACGCAAGGGGTTATCGGCGCGGCTCTGGGGCTGGCCGCTTGGCTCAGCCTGCTCACCAACAGGCCGGGATGGGGGCGCTTATAGCCCCAGCTTGCCCATCGCCAAAAACTTCTCCCGGCGCTTCATTTTCAGCGCCTCCGGCCTCTGGCCCAGCAAGGGTTGCAGCGCCGCTTCCACCGCATCGCCAAGCGCGGCCAGGGCCGCCTCCGGGTCGCGATGCGCGCCGCCCATCGGCTCGGGCACAATCTCGTCAATCAGCCCCAGCTTCTTTAAATCCTGCGCGGTGATGCGCATGGCCTCCGCCGCCGTGGCGGCCTGGGCCGAGTCGCGCCACAGGATGGAGGCGCAGCCTTCGGGCGAGATCACCGAATAGATCGCGTGCTCATACATCAGCACCGCATTGCCGGCGGCCAGCGCGATAGCGCCGCCGGAGCCGCCCTCGCCGATGATGGTGGCCACGAAGGGCACCGGCGCGTCCAGGCACGCCTCAATGCCTCGCGCGATGGCTTCCGCCTGCCCGCGCGCCTCGGCCTCAATGCCGGGAAAAGCGCCTGAGGTGTCGACAAAGGTGAGAATCGGCAGGTTGAATTTCCCCGCCAGCTCCATCAGCCGCCTTGCCTTGCGGTAGCCCTCGGGCTTGGCCATGCCGAAATTATGCTTGAGGCGGGATTCGGTATCCGTGCCCTTCTCGGTACCGATCACCATCACCGCATGCCCCCGGAACCGGCCCATGCCGCCGATAATCGCCGCGTCGTCCGCGAAGGCGCGGTCACCGGCCAGGGGGGTGAAATCCTCGATCAGCGCGGAGACGACGCCGAGCGCCTTTGGCCGGTCCGCATGGCGGGCCACTTGCGTTTTCTGCCAGGGGCTCAGCTTGGCATAAATCGCCTTCAGCTGCGCATCCGCCTTGGCGGAGAGCTTGGCCACCTCATCGGCGATATTGATCTCGCCGGGGGCGGCGGTCATCTGCCGCAGATCCTCGATCTTGCTTTCCAGCTCGGCGACCGGTTTCTCGAATTCCAGATACTGACGCATGGACCCGGGGCTTAGCACATCTTAGCGCGGAGGGAAGCCTGCCGCTTCCCCCGCAAGCCGCCCTTACCTCGCCTTCAGCAGGTCGCGAATCTCGGTCAGCAATGTTTCAGTGGGGGTTGGCGCCGGGGCCGCCTCCGGGGCGGGAGGCGTTTTGTAAACTTTCTGAATCAGCCGGATCATCCAGAAAATGGCGGCGGCAACGATGAGGAAATTGATGATGGCATTGATGAACACGCCATAATTGATGGTGACATCCCCGGCCTTCTGCGCATCTGCCAACGTGGCCACCGGCGTGCCCTTCAGGATGATGAAATGATTGGAAAAATCCACGCCGCCGGTAATCAGGCCGATGATCGGGTTGATGATATCCTTCACCAGCGAGCCGACAATGCCTGTGAACGCCGCGCCGATCACGACACCAACCGCCAGATCGACGACGTTGCCGCGCATGATGAAGGCTTTGAAGTCATCCACCCAGCTCGGCTTTTTCAACTGCAAAGGAAATTTTGACGTGTCAGACATCAGCACTCCTCCAAATCGTTTCACCGCAACATGTACGGCCAACCCGCTTGTCCGCAACCTTTTTTCGTCGATTTGGCCAATTTCCACGCTTTAAACCGGCGCTCACGCGGCGGCGTGCCGGAAAATCAGCGCGCCTGAACATATCGAAACTTGCGCGGCGCGGCGCGGGTCTGAAACAAGCGTCCGGACCCAAGCAGGAGATGAGAATGTTGAAGAAATGCCTGATGCTCGCCCTTGCCCTGTGCCTCGCGGGGTGCGGCCATGGCACCGGGCGTACCTCCGGCACCGCTGCCGGCGGCGCGGCCACCGGGGCGTTGATCGGCATCGTCGGCGGGCCCATCGGCGTTGTGGTGGGGGCGGGCATCGGTGCCGGAGCAGGCGCGCTCGCCGGCTCCAACACCACGCCAAAGCAGGTGAATCTCGGCCAGGCCCCCTGGGATAAAAACGGGCAGTAGCCCGTGGGGACAAGAACGGGCAGTAAACGGCCTTCTCAGGCCGCCAGCACGGTCTCCACCGGGCGCAGCGAAAGCCCAAGGGCCGCGGCCACCGCCGGATGGGTGATGGCCCCGCCCTGCACGTTCAGGCCGTCGCGCAGATGCTTGTCCTCCGCCAGCGCCCGCCGCCAGCCCTTATCCGCCAGCGCGGCAATATAGGGCAGTGTCGCGTTGTTGAGCGCGAAAGTGGAGGTGCGCGCCACACCGCCCGGCATGTTCGCGACGCAGTAATGGGTCACGCCATCCACCACATAAACCGGCTCGGAATGGGTGGTGGCGCGGGAGGTTTCCGTGCAGCCGCCCTGGTCGATCGCCACGTCCACGATCACCGAGCCCGGGCGCATGGTCTTCAGCATCGCCCTGGTGACAAGCTTGGGTGCCGCCGCGCCGGGGATCAGCACCGTGCCGATCACGAGATCCGCCTGCGCCACCAGCTTGCCCACCATATCCTTGGTGGAGAAGGCGGTTTTCACGCGGGTGCCAAAGGTAGCGATAATCCGGCGCAGCACATCCGGCGAGCGGTCCACCACCGTCACATCCGCGCCCAGCCCCACGGCCATCAGCGTTGCATTGGTGCCGGAAACGCCGCCGCCCAAAATCACCACATTCGCAGGCGCCACGCCCGCCACGCCGCCCAGCAGCATGCCAGGGCCGCCATAGGCGTTTTCAAGATATTGCGCGCCCACCTGCACGGACATCCGCCCCGCCACTTCTGACATCGGCTGCAACAGCGGCAGCGTGCCCGCCGGGCTGGTCACGGTCTCATACGCGATGCAGGTGGCGCCCGAGGCAACCAGGTCCCGCGCCTGTTCCGGGTCCGGCGCCAGATGCAGATAGGTGAACAGCAATTGGTTGGCGCGCAGCTTCTTGCGCTCCACCGCCAGCGGCTCCTTCACTTTCACCACCATCTCCGCCTGGCCCCACACCGCGTCAGCGTCCGGCGCGATCTTTGCCCCCGCTTCCACGTAATCCTCGTCGGTCAGGCCGATATTCCTGCCCGCGCCCTGCTGCACCAGCACTTCGTGGCCATGCGCCACCAGCTCGTGCACCGCGCCCGGCACCATGCCAACGCGGTCCTCATGATCCTTGATCTCCTTGGGTACACCGATGCGCATTTGCCTATCCTCCGAAATCCCCGAACGCTTCCGGGTCGAATTATGTTCGAATGATACGGCCGTTCCC
>JAGXAE010000114.1 GCA_018971725.1 Pseudomonadota bacterium
GTGTCATGCCGACCGTCGAGCTGTTGGGTGGAAAGGTTCAGATTTATCAGCGCGGCAATAGCCGCTTCTGGCAGGCGCGGGCGTCTGTGGCTGGCCGGCAGCGACAATTCAGTACCAAGCAGGAAGGCCAGGAGCTGGCCGCCAGGGCGGCGGAGAGCTGGTACTTCAAACTGCACGGCCAGGCTGAAGCGGGTGTGTTGAATGACCGCCCGACCTTCAGGAAGGCGGCGGAGCAGTTCCTCAAGGAATATGGCGTGATCACCGAGGGCGAGCGGTCCAAGAAATGGACCGAGAGCCATGCGATCCGGTTGCGGGTGCATCTGCTGCCGTTCTTTGGGGCGTTGCCGTTGGACAAGGTCACGCCCGGCAAGGTGCAGGAATACCGGGTGCACAGGATGACGAGCTATGCGGCGCCGAACCCGCATTGGAAGAGCCAGCACAAGCCAAAGGCGAAGCCGCCGGCGCGCAGCACGCTGCATGATGAGGTGGTGACGCTGTGCATGGTCCTCAAAACCGCCATCCGCCATGGCTGGCTGGAGCATCTGCCGGATCTGACGCCGCCTTACCGGACGCAGGGCAAAATCACCCACCGGCCCTGGTTTAGCCCGGAAGAATATAAGCAGCTTTACGAGGCGGCGCGGGCTTATGCGAAGGAACCGTTCCGCTCACACCTCAAGTGGAATGCCGAGCAGGTTTATGACTTCGTGCTGTTCATGGCCAATACCGGGCTGCGACCGGATGAGGCGTTTAATCTGCAGCACCGCGACGTGACGATTGCGCATGATGACGCCGGCAAAACGGACATTCTGGAAATCGAGGTCCGCGGCAAGCGCGGTGTCGGGCATTGCAAGAGCATGCCGGGGGCGGTGCGGGTTTATCAGCGGCTGCTGGCGCGGGCCAAGCCGGTGCAGGCGGAATCCCGCCGGGAGCGGCAGTTGCGCCGCAAAAGCGGTGGGGTTGCCCCCGTGGCACCAGCGCCTGAATATCCTAAGCCGACCGACCTCGTGTTCCCGGGCAATCACATCAAGCTGTTCAACAATCTGCTGGCGCGCACCGGCTTGAAGCTGGACCGGGATGGCAAGGCTCGGACCGCCTATAGTTTGCGCCATACCTATATCTGCATGCGGCTGATGGAGGGCGCCGATATTTATCAGGTGGCGAAGAATTGCCGCACCTCGGTCGAGATGATCGAGAAGCATTATGCTGTGCACCTGAAGAACACGCTTGATGCCGCCGCCATTAATGTCGTGCGCAAAAAAACCGCGAAGGGCAGGCCGAAAGCAAAAGCTGCCAGTATGGAGGCCGATTAGATGTTGAGTCTTGGCTGGAAAAGCGATCCGCTTGGCGAATCGCCCAGAAGCGCACCCCTTGCGGGTGCGCAACCAGGGGCTTGGCCCCTAGTCTAAATATGTTTGCCAGCTGTCTTTCTCAAAATACCTGCGCAAACAGGTCGAAGGGTATCTCACCGGCCGTGGTTTACAGCGAAGGAGAGGCGAGATCGCGGGGAAGCAGGGTAACCTGATTGCCGCCGTTGCGTTTGGAGAAATACATCGCCTCATCGGCGTGTCTGAGCAAAATCTCTGGTTCTGAAAAATCCAGGGGATAAATGGTGGCGCCGAGGCTGGCCGTGATTTTGTGTCGTTCATTGCTACTATTGCAGCCTTCGAGGACGGCGCCGACGATACGGTTGAGGATGGAAAGAATTTCCTGGGACGAGCGTAGGTCCTCGAGGATGACGACAAACTCGTCCCCGCCAAATCGAGCGACCATGTCGATGTCACGGACGATGCTTTGGATCGCGCTGGCCGCTAGGAGTAGCCGTTGATCTCCAGCGGCATGGCCGAGTTCGTCGTTGATGGTTTTGAAACCATCCAGATCGATCACGGCGAGCGCCATGAGGGACTGATTACGGCAGGCGCGCTTTTGCGCGTTGACGAGGCGCAGCATGAATGTGCGCCGGTTCGGCAAGCCCGTCAGCGGGTCCGTGAGGGAAAGAGTTTCGAGTTGCGCCTCCAAAGCCTCACGATAGACGGCTGAGCCGGTAAGGGCAGCGAACATCTCGGCAATGGCAAGGCTTGTGGCGTTTGGTGGCGCGGGGTGCCGGTGCAGCCAGGCAATCGCGATGGCGCCGCTGGAGCCGGTGGGCCCAGGCAGTGGCACAACCAGATTGGCGCGCAGCCCCGCTTCCACGAAATCCGGCATGGCATCCGCGCTGTTGGGATAATCAGGAGTAAACAGCGCCTGTCCCGAGGCGAGCGCGCGCCCGACCGTCCCCTGGCTGGCGGGGAAACTGAATTTGACGATGGGGGTTTGGTTGAGTTGTTCCAAACCATGGAACAGTTTGTATCGCAATTGCCCGGGTTCATCGTAAACGATCAGCGCTACGCCGTCGGCCCCCAGGAGTCTGGCCAAGCGTTCGGCGGCAGCGGCAAAAAATTCGGGGAAAGAGAAAATCTTGAGCAGGCTGGTCGTGGCCCGCATGGCCATCTCCCAGCGTTGTATGTCATCCCAGGTCGGCTGATCCATATCGTGCATTGGCTTATGCCTGTGGGGTTCTACCCGATAATTTGTACTGTCGGGCGGCGCCATGTGGAGCGGGGCCGCGCGGAGAGTGATGCATTCAAGCGGGTGTGATGTCCATTGCTACAGGGAATCGGTTTTCCTGGATGGTCCTTACCACATTCCGCGCGAAATACATATTATAGTTTATAAACTTAAAATGTGTAACCGGGCAATGCATGCTGCATGGATATGCGGCAATTGGTGGGACGGAATTTTGCCCGGCTGCGCAAGGCCAGGGGCCTGACGCAGGAAGAGGTCGAGGCGCGTTCCGGAGTCAGTCAGCAATATTTAAGCAGTCTGGAACGGGGGCGGCGGAATCCGACCGTGATCACGCTATATGAATTGGCGCGGGTGCTCGACGTTACCGTGGCCGATCTGGTGCAGACGGATGAGGCGTGAGCGGTAACATCAGCCCCGCACCGGCATAGGGCCGGGTAGGCCGGTCAGGTTATGGGGTGCCTGATGCGCCAAAAGCGCACTCCTTGGGGGGGCGGTCAGGCTGAAAGGCCCTCTTACCGGCGGCGTAGCGAAGAATAAACGAGATATTGGGAACGTAGCATGCTGAGGCGGTTCCCGCAGGCAAAGGCAGGCATGAGAATTCTAGCCTCGATACCGGAGCGCCTCGACCAGCAGCGCGAATGCGGGAGAATGCTGGCGGCGGCTGGGATAATAGAGGTGGTAACCGGGAAATGGAGGGCACCAGGCTTCGAGCACGCGTGTCAGGCGGCCCGCCTCGATATCGGGCCGAACATAATCCTCTGGCAGATAGGCGATACCCAGACCATCGCGTGCGCATTGCAAGGCGAGTGTTGTGTCGTTGACGATGAGCTGACCTTCGACCCGCACGTTGAGCGCCCGGTCATCCTTTTCGAATTCCCAGGCATAGAGCGCATTATGCGTGGGGAAGCGCAGATTGATGCAGTTGTGCCGTGCCAGATCATGCGGTGTTTGTGGTGCCACGCGGCCCGCGAAATAGGAGGACGAAGCCACGGCGGCCATGCGCAGATCCGGGCCGATCCGTACCGCGACCATGTCCTGGGCGATGGTCTCACCCAGGCGGACACCCGCGTCGAACCGTTCAGAGACAATATCGATGAAGCCCGAATTGATGCTGAGTTCGACCTGGATGTCGGGATAGGCTGGGAGCAGGCGGTTGAGCGCGGGACGCAGGATGGCATCAGCGGCATGAATGCCGGTCGTGATGCGGATCATCCCGGCCGGCTTATCGCGGAGTTCACTCAACGCGGCTAGCCCAGCATCGATACCCTCAAAATGCGGCTCGATTACGCTGAGCAGCCGCTCTCCGGCCTGGGTGAGCGCGACGCTGCGGGTGGTGCGGATCAGCAGCCGCACGCCAAGCTGTGTCTCGAGCGCGCGGATCGTGTGGCTGAGCGCCGAAGGGGAGACGCCGGCCTGCGCGGCCGCGCGGGTAAAGCTGCGCTCGCGGGCGACGGCGCGGAAGGCGAGCAGGTCGTTCATGGTCTGGCGCGACATTATTGAATCTTATTCATAAGCTTATGCGGATTAAACACCTTATTCCACGGGCCGCCGCAAGCTAAATGAGCGCCGCAAGTCGTAATAAACTGTGCTTCGCACAAGGAGACCGGATCATGGCACCTGCGAAACCGCCGATGCGCGCCCCCTGGGATGACATCGCACCCCATCTGACCGAGGTGAGTAACAAAACCCTCTTCGGCGATATATGGCAGCGTCCGGGCCTGACACCTCGCGACCGCAGCCTCATTACGGTTGCCAGCCTGATCGCGATGTACCGTGAAAACGAGCTTCCGTTTCACCTCAAGACGGCGTTGGAGAATGGCGTCACCCGAGACGAGATCATCGAGATGATCACCCATCTGGCCTTTTATTCGGGTTGGCCAACCGCCAGCACGGCGCTCGCGGTGGTACGCCGCGTGTTCGGTGAAGCGGACCAGCAACCAGCCGCATGAAGGGGTAATCCTTTTCAAACAGGAGTTAAAAATGCAAACACGTGAACTTGGCCGCAGCGGCCTGCAGGTTTCGGCTATCGGGCTCGGCTGCATGGGTATCAGCTTCAGCTATGCCACGAAGCTGACAAAGGATGAGGGCATCACCCTGATCCGTGCGGCGGTGGAGCGCGGCGTCACCTTCTTCGATACCGCCGAGGTTTACGGTCCGTTCGAGAACGAAGAAGTCGTCGGCGCGGCACTCAAGCCCTTCCGCGACAAGGTGGTGATCGCGACGAAATTCGGCTTCGATATTGACTTTGCCAGTGGCGAGAATCGCGGCGTTACGAGCCGGCCCGCGCATATTCGGAAGGCCGTCGAAGGTTCACTCAAACGGCTCGGTATAGAGACGATTGACCTTCTGTATCAGCACCGCGTTGATCCAACCGTACCCATCGAGGAGGTTGCCGGTACCGTCAAGGAACTGGTCACCGAAGGCAAGGTGAAGCATTTCGGCATGTCGGAACCCGGTGTCGCGACGCTGCGCCGTGCCCATGCCGTGCTGCCGGTGGCGGCGTTGCAGAATGAATATTCGCTTTGGTGGCGGGCGCCCGAGACGAATGGCATTCTGGCGGCCTGCGACGAACTTGGGATCGGCTTTGTGCCCTATAGCCCGCTCGGCAAGGGGTTTCTCACGGGTGCCATGAGCAAGGAAACCCAGCTTGCGGAAAATGATTTCCGCCGTAGCGTGCCGCGTTTTGCCGCGGACGCCAGGGCGAAGAACCAGGTCTTTGTCGATTTGCTGCAGCGTGTCGCGAAGGCGAAGGGGGCAACCCCGGCGCAAATCGCGCTTGCTTGGCTCTTGGCACAGCGGCCTTACATCGTGCCGATCCCAGGCACGACCAAGCTACACCGGCTGGAAGAGAATCTCGGCGCCGCTGCGCTCACGCTGAGCGCCGCGGAACTGAGCGAGATTACATCGGCGGCATCGCAAATCCAGGCGGCGGGCGAGCGCTACGCGCCCGCGCAGATGGCGATGGTCGGGCGAGACGCGCCGCCCGATTTACGGAACCACCAAGTTGCGCCGGCTTGAAGAAAGCCAGGGCGGAATCGTTTCATGAACCGCAAAGCCGCTCCCTGGAAGGAAATGATCATGACGAATGTCCCGACCACGACGCTGAACAATGGTGTCGAAATGCCAAGCCTTGGCTTTGGCGTCTTCCAGGTACCCGATCCCGTTGAATGCGAACGCAGCGTGCGCGATGCGATTGATGTTGGTTATCTGTTCAAAAATGCGCGCCGATGGGTTTGGCGGCATGGCGCTGTTCATCACCGCCGATGCCATCAAAGCCTGCTCGACCACGGAGTTCCTGTCAGACTGTCTCGCCGACATCGCCGGGCAGGAGGACGGGTAGCGGGATGCCCGTGACAATCCATAAAGAACCAAATCAATGCGGATGGGCCGGACCCGGCATGGGGACGGCCCATTTTGCGTGGGTGACTTCTGTTCCTCTGCCAGTACCTGGTGCCGCCCCGCCGCCGTTGTGTTTGCCCTTTGGCGCACTGGTGATCAGGCGGTGATGGTCTCAATGTTGCGGCGGGTCGCCGCGTTCAGCAAGGCAGTGTCGCAGGATGCCAGTATTGCACGCTTGCGAATGGCAAGTTCAAGGTAGGCGGCATCGTAAAGGGTCAAATCCTCTTCCCGCGCCAGGATGCGTGTAGCGCTCCAGGCGTGGTCGTCGGTCTCGCCGTCGCTTTGGATGATGAGGCGCGCGAGCCTGGCTATTGACCGATCGGCATAGGCCTCATCACAGCGTTTGCGGCGTACGGCGTTGCGCAGCACATTGGCGACCTCCAGCCGCCACAATGTTGGCACCAGCGCCCCTTCGACGGCGACACGCCGCATGACGGCGTGAGCCGCCTCGGTATGTTCATCCTCGAAGAGCCAGGCAATGGTCATCGACGCATCGAGAACCAATGTCACCCGCGCCGTCCTTCGTTCAACAACTCCCGGATCGGCGTGCCGCCCAGGGAATGAAGGCGGCTCTCGGTCATGATCTCACCGGCGGCACGCTCAGCATCCTGCCGTGCTTGCGCGCGCGCCGTGAGGCGATGCACGACGAGATCGCCGTCACACGCCTCGATTTCAACTTTTTCGCCATCGGTCAGGCCGGCTGCGCGAGCGACATCCATGGGTACGCGAATGGCGAGATTTTTACCCCATTTGCCGACGATTGAATGTGACATGAGAAGCGCTCCTTATCGAGGATAGTCTGGCATATCCCAAGGCGTGAAGCAATCCGGAAGTTGGGCAGGAAAGGGTGCCGCCTGCACGCTTCCGATTCGGAAGTGGCGCGCGGGCAGGGCGGAACGATAGGCTGCGCTGTTCGGCGCAACGCCGGGAGCGGCGATGAATTGGTGGCAATCTGTAGCGATGGAGGGGCCACGATGCCCAAGCATGATTTT